>DCAF01000034.1:3858-31699 GCA_002311915.1 Sulfurovum sp. UBA1140
CTCTTTTACCTATTTTTTTGCTTTTGCCATCTTCATCTTTCTCTCTTTTGTCCAATTTTTTTAGAAATTTAACAAAACTATTAAAGAGATTTCTATCATAATCTATATTTATCTGCTCATCAGAAGTTGCAAATAGATTATTCTTGATATTTATATCAACTCCTAAAATTTTATCTCTGTTTGAGATTACTTTTTTACTTTGGTTTTTATTTGAGTCTTTTGAGATTATATTATTGGCAACAGGTCTACTCTTCTCAATTTTCATAGTCAGATTGACTCTTTTTAGGCTATTCTCTTCAAATTGCATCGTATATATTTTGCTATAATCTTCAAAATTGAGATGATATGATTGGTCTGTTTTTATGGGAATATCTATCTGATATTTTCTGCTAACTCCTCGTTTGGTCTGCTTATCATCCTTAGACCAGTTTGTATCCTATTCCCCAAACAGGAACAAAGTAATTTTTTTCTCCTGTGGGGTCTATCTTTTTTTTGAGACGGTTAATGGCAACATTAATGGTTTTATCATGAGAGTCTGCACGGTCATTACCCCAGACCTCTTCTCGTAGAAATTCACGCTCTATGGGTTGATTGGCATTTTTAATAAATGTATGCAGTAGATTGAATTCCATATTGGTTAAAGGTATGCTTATTTTGTCAATATTTAGTGTTCGTTCTCGTATATCTAAAATAAGGTCACGATGTTTTATCTTATTTTGTTGTATCGCCCCTGCACGTTTTAAGATGGCTTCTATTCTAAAAAGTAGCTCTTTGGTTCTAAAGGGTTTGGTAATATAATCATCTCCACCCCGTTGAAAACCTTCATCTATCTGAGCATCTTTACTTTTGGCAGTTAGAAATATAACAGGGGTCTCATGACCCATCCCCCGTAGGTATTTTACAAATTCACTCCCCTCTCTATCGGGCAAATTTCTATCTACAATTAGTAGGGCTACCTCTTCCTCCTCTAAAAATTGTTCAACATTTTCAGTGCTAAGAAAACCAGTAACGGCATATCCATTTTTGACAAGGTGGTATTCTATAAGTTCTAAAATATCCTCTTCATCTTCAATAACAACAATTTCAATAGGTTCATCTTTCATCTTGCTATCTTACTATTAATTGGTTACGAAATGGTAACATCTGAAAGATAAGGTGCTTAATTTACTTAAGTCGGTAAGTGACTCCAGCAAATAGACTTTTATCAAAAAACTTCGTAACCACTAACCTCTTGACAAAACAAACAAATTATTAATGTAGAAAACTTATGAGGAGGGTTTAGCAATCCATTTTATAGCGACCATGGCAACAATAACCTCTAGTAGACTGGCTAGAATAAGTGCGTAGTAGTGGTGTTCATCAAGTATTCCATGATGGTGTCCAATAGTAGCTGTGGCAATGAGTAGGGTAAGAGGCATCGAGAGGGAGAGGGCAACAAGAATGGCATTTCTTTTGCCAATGATATTTCTAAGAGAAAAGCCAGAAATAACCCGAATCATAATCATTAAAACAAGTATCTTAACGGCTGTTCCAATGGCAGGTATAAAAAAGTCATAATCAAATGAAGCACCAACATGAATAAAAAATATGGGTACTAAAAAGCCAAATCCAAAACTGGACATTTTATGCTCTAACTCTTTTTTATGATGAAAAAAAGTAGAGATAAAGAGACCTGCAATAAAGGCACCAAATGCCAATTCTAAATAGAGAAGCTTCATAATAACAATCATAATAAAGAAAATACCCATGGCAAATCGAAGGTCCTGATCTTTGGCATCGGTATGTGGCATGATTGTGCCTTTAAACTCAGGATACCACCAAAAAATAAGGCGTAAGAGATAATAGAGTCCTAAGACAACACCTAAAAAGGCAACCAGTAGGAGTATTTTGTAAAAAAGTTCTTGACTAAAACCAAGAGCCAGAGCAACCTCTAGGATGGTTAGAACGGTAATGCTTAGGACTTCACCAATGACCCCAACCAATAGGGCTACTTTAATCCATGGGGTATCTTTACCGTACTCTTTGGATAGGGTTGCTAAGAGTCCTATTGAGATAAGTGGCAGAGCAGCAGTAATAATGGGGTTTAAATCTAAAATAAGTTGACCTATAAAAAATGCTGAACCACCTAAAATAGCTAAGAAACTAATGGCTTGAACGGTGTATTCTTTGGGATTTTTACCAATACTTTTAAGGTTGACCTCTAATCCTGCTAAGAACATAAGGTATAAAAAACCAACCTCTGCCATTAAGTCAAAATAGTTGTTTCCATCGTGAGCAGTTCCTGCGCTTATGAAGCCTAAGGCTCCTAAAACAGAACCAACAATAATTTCGATGGGAGCTGTGGGAAGTCTGAAAAAATTTGAGAGATAAGGAGACAACACTAAGACCAACGAGAGTGTTAGTATTAGCGTAACATTGCTATCCATGACAGCTTGTTGCCACCTTATAACCTATATGCTCTAGCATGGTTTGGTCTTTGAGTGGTGTATCTCCTGTGGTGGTTAGGTAGTCTCCTATAACAATGGAGTTGACTCCTGCTTCAAACATTGCTTGTTCTGCTCCAGCAAAAATCAGTTCTCGCCCACCTGCAACCATAAGTAATCTGTCGTTACCCAAAAGTTTTTTAGCTTTTTTAATAATATCTAGTGCTTCATTTTTGCTAATATTTCTGCTCTTAATGGGCAGTGCAGGATTGGGAATATAGAAGTTTAAAGGGGTTGATTCGGGTTGTAAAGAGACAATGGCATCTAACAGAGAGTCTCTATCTTCATCACTCTCACCCATACCCCAAATACCTCCACTACAGAGCTGTAGCCCAACCTCTTTGACATTTAAACATGTTTGATAGCGTTCACTCCATGCGTGGGTGGTACAGATGGTTTTATAGTAGGCTTCAGAGGTCTCTAGGTTGTGGTTGTAACTGTCAATTCCACTCTCTTTTAAATAGCGTAACTGTTCAACAGTAGCCGTTCCATTACAGGCAATAAGGTTAAGGTTGTCAACCTTTTTTTTAATCGCTTTAGAGGCTTTGGCAACAAATTCAACTTTTTTATCATCAAGCCCTTTTCCTGCTGTTACCAAACAGTAGCCTAAAGCACCGTTGGCTTTGGCTTGTTGTGCCTCTTGAACAATAGTATCGATGCTTTTATAGTTGTAACGCTCTATATCGGCATGATAGCGTATGCTCTGGGTACAAAACTGACAATCTTCTTTGCAGATTCCACTCAAAATATTGTTGATGGCACATAAAAATATCTCTTTATTCATAGAATGATTATACTCAAAGAATATTAATGTTACGCACTGTCCAGACCTCTTTATGGGGTTCTCTAAAGTAATGAGTCACGCTAAATTTACCGTTATCAATCTTAATCATGGCACACTCTGTTAAGTTTTTCTCTCTGGCACACACTTCACCTGGGTTAAGAAAGAGGGTTTCACCCTGCATTTGGGCTTCAAACATATGGGTATGTCCCGAGATAACAATATCTGCATCAGCACTCATATAATAGGGCATGTGCATCATTTTTATCTTAATATCATGAATGGTGAGGTAGTGGGGTTCTTGATAGATGGGGTATTTACCATAGAGGGGTATAAGTAGGGTGTCGTTGTTACCATAAACACAAGTATAGGGAACCCCCGAGGCTTTAAGCATAAGTAGATGCTCTTCTATCTCTAAGTCTCCTGCATGCAGAAGATACTCTGCACCACAAGAGATAAGTTGTACAATCGCCTTTTGATGAAGTTTTGTTTTTCGGTGGCTATCGGATATAACACCTATTTTAAGTTTTTGCATCTCTCTTTTCACTCTCTTTGTTTGAGCCATCACCTTTTAATTTATCCGAAGGGACGGCTTCTTTAAATTTACAGCTTTTTTCGATACACTCAAAAAATTCTCCTGTTTTTAGAACTTTATGAACAACCATCCCTTTACAATCAGGGCATTTCCATGTTAAAGGTTCTCCATTTGAGATAAATTTACACTTTGGATAGTTGGCACATCCATAGAACTTACCACGTTTTCCCTCTTTTTCAAGAATTTTAGCTCCACATTTTGGACAAGGAACTTCTAGCTCTCTTGGAGGTACAAGTGGTTTAGCATTTTTACATTTAGGATAGGCAGAACATGCCAAGAATTTACCTCGACGGCTATCCTTAATAATCATAAACTCACCACACTTATCACAAGGAATATCGGTTGTTTCAGGTTCTGGTGGGGTATTACCCTCTAGGTCGGTGGTGTATTTACATTTAGGGAAATTACTACAGGCAATAAATTCACCGTAACGACCTTTTCGACGTAGAAGTTCACTGTCACATTTTGGACAAAACTTACCCGTTGGAATTGCCATTTTCTTACTTTCAATATTGGCTTTACCATCAGTGATTTTTTTCATAAATGGATCATAAAAGTCACTTAAAACTTTTTGCCAATCAAGTTTTCCCTCATCGACTTCATCAAGTTTTGCTTCCATATTCGAGGTAAAGGCACTGTCTACAATTTCTGAAAAATGCTCTTCTAGCATCTCTATAACGGTAAAGGCGACTTCGGTTGGGTGAATACGTTTCTTTTGAAGCTCGATATATTTTCGCGTTTGTAAAATGCTAATGGTCGGGGCGTAGGTACTTGGTCGCCCAATGCCCAAAGACTCTAGTTTTTTAATAAGACTGGCTTCATTATATCGTGCAGGTGGTTCGGTGAAGTGCTGTTCTGGTTTAATTTTATCAAGTGTTACTTTTTGAGCCTTTTTTAGCTCGGGAAGGAGTTTATCTTTCTCGTTATAACCTGTTACTTTGTAAAAACCATCAAACAGAAGCTTTCTTTCACTTGCTTTAAAAGTAGACTTTTCGCCTTTAAAAAGAAGTGTCTGTGATTCTAATCGTGCTTCGGTCATCTGACAGGCTAAAAAACGGCTATGAATAAGTCTATAGAGCTTAAACTCGTCGGCATTAAGATAATCTTTGGCAACAAGTGGGGTGAACTCTACCATGGTGGGGCGAATCGCTTCGTGTGCCTCTTGAGCCCCTTTGGCTTTACTGTTATAGATTTTTGCTTTAGTTGGAAGATAATCTTTTCCAAAATTACTTTCTATATAGTCTCGGGCGTTTATTACAGCCTCTTTTGCCAAATTAAGACTGTCGGTTCTCATGTAGGTAATAACCCCCATGTTGCCTTGGTCTGTCTTGACCCCTTCATAGAGTTTCTGTGCCACCATCATGGTTTTTTTAGGAGAAAACCCCAGCTGTGTCGAGGCAGATTGTTGCAAAGTAGAGGTCATAAATGGAGGAGGAGTTTTGCTTTTTCGTTCTCGTTTTTCAAGCGACTCTACCACAAAATTTTCTTGTTTAGCCGAGAGGACAATTTCGGTTGCCATTGCCTCATTTTTGATGCTCATTTTATCTATTTTTTCTCCAGAGAACTCATGAATAGAGGCATCAATATTATTCTCAAATAGGGCTTCAATACTCCAATACTCTTCAGGTTTAAACGCCGTTATCTCTCGTTCTCTATCAATAACTATTTTAAGTGATGAACTCTGAACACGACCTGCGCTTAAGCCTTTTTGAATTTTACTGGCTAAGAGGGGTGAGAGTTTGTAACCCACCATTCTATCAAGCAATCTTCTTGCTTGTTGGGCATTAACACTGTTCATATCAATGCTTCTTGGGTTGTCCAAGGCGTGTTGTATGGCTGTCTTGGTAATTTCATGAAAAACAATTCTAGGTAGGGTCGTTGGATCTTTTTTAATCGCCATGGCAATGTGGTACCCAATGGCTTCTCCTTCACGGTCTTCATCGGTTGCGATAAAGATGGTCTCTGCCTCTTTAGCCAATTTTTTAAGCTCTTTAACCACAGGGTTAACATCTCTTGGTATCGAGTATTTGGGAGTAAAAGTTCCATCCTCTTCAACGGTAATACCAAATGAACTTTTTGGTAAGTCACGAATATGCCCTTTTGAGGCAACAACCTTATAATTCCGTCCAAGGAAATTGCTGATGGTTCTAGCTTTTGCTGGGGACTCAACGATAATTAAATTTTTCATATACTCTCTACACACCCATATAATATTTTTTTGAATTGTAACAAAAATTTAACAAAATAGGCTGATATAAAAATTAAAATTAATTTTTCCACTTAACTAATATAAACAATAAATATTTTAATCACATTTAGATATACTCTACTTAAAAAATAGTTGGGAAATTAATGTTTTTTACAAATAAAATTAAAGCATGGTTCAGATGCTGGGAACCAAAAGTTAAAACGAGTCGATATTTACACAACTTACGTTACTATTTTTGGTGTACCAATACACCGTTTATATGGATTAGTATAGGATTAGTTTTTTTGATAGCTTTGATGTGGGCATTGTTTATTCCTTGGGGAATGGTATTCTTTATCTATTTATGTATAGTTTTTCTTATGTTTGCTTATGTCAATTTCTATGGTTCAAAGAAATTTTCAAAGTTAAAACTAAAAGGCATCGAAGATTATATTAGCGAGGGTAAAAAAGCCTATGAAGCAGATATTCGAGGGGCAGTGGCGAAAGATTTAAAGATTAAACCCAATGACCCTCAACTCTATTTTATCGCTAGTGGGGGTAAAAACTGTGGTTGTAAAAAATTAAAACTTTTAATTAAACAAGAGGCATTTGTTGTTTTTTTAGGAGAGTATCGTTTTAGAATCTATACCAAGTGTGCAGGGTATAATTTATTACATCCTAAATTGGATAAAAAATGTACCCCTGCAGGACGAGCATGTGGAGACAATACCGAACACTACTATACACGAATAGAAGAGATTTCGTTAGCAGGTGGGGCAGTGCATATAGAGTTTGATACAGGAAAAAGTATAGAGATTAAAGCAGGTGGTAGCAACAAAAAGATTTTGGAGTTTATTCGTGAAAAACTAGGAGATATAGAGAAGAGTAAAAAACGAGACAATCTTAAAGAGGCACTGCACAGTGTAGAGGCATCTATTAAAAGTTTAAAAACAAAGGAAGAGAAGTAACCTTAACTTCCTGCAGGGATACGAAGTCTCTGCCCTACATAAATATGGTCAGGATTTTTAATCACTTCAGGATTGGCAGTTAAAATTTTGATATAATCATCATACTTACCATAGGCTCTTTTGGCTAACTTTGATAGAGTATCACCCTTTTGAACAATAATAATTCGCATCTCATTAGAACGTATAGCTACCTCTTTGGTAATTAGTTGGGTATAGTTTGTGGTTTTGCTTTTAGGGTGGGTATTAATTTCACTGCTCATTTGATTAGAGAGTTGAGAAAGAGAATCAAGGTTGCTGTTTTTATTTTTCTGAATAATAACTTTATTGTAATGGTTCGAGGCTTGAATTGAGGGTTTGTTATTAATTACCTCTTTGCTGTTAAGATTTTTTAGCTCTACCGTATAGGTTCTGCCTTTTAACTCATCTACCTCTTGTGACATTAATGCTTTACTGTAGTTTTCATCACTTTGGGTAAGAGTTGTTTGTATTATAGAACTGTTTTTGTTTGTCTGTTTTTCTGTTAGGCTACTACTGCTCTCTTCTCTCTCCATCTTATTCATAACAATCTTTACAATTTGTGCAATGTCATTAGAACGAAGAGAGGCATTAGTTACCTGTGGTAAGCTTGAGATATGCTCTGAGATTTTAAGTTCGGTTGTTTTTGCAATACTAGAGATCTCTGGTTGCATGATCTGTTGTTGAGTCTCTTTAGAGATAAACATATATCCAAAAATAATAAGTACCAACAAAAAGACAATTAATAATATTTTGATAATGGTATTTAAAAAAGTTCTCTCTCTAGGATAGGGGTTTGAATAACTATAAGCATTATAATAGTCACTGTTGGCATTGCTTCTTTTATTATAGTACATGGTTTCTCCTTTATATACATCTATGCTCTATCACTGTAACATACACAATAGAACCTTAATAGTTAATTTATGTTTTATTCTAACATTTTTAAACTTAATTTTGAATTTAAAATATATTATTAAGTTATTAAATTATTTTTATTTTTAAAACTTCACAATTTTAACACATTCTGTTGTTATAATGTTGCCATGAGAGTCATAATATTCTCCTCAATTATTTCCCTAATTGGCTCTCATAGGTAGTTTCATATTTCATATGATATACTTTCCCACATTCGATTAGAAACGATGTGAGACTACCAAGATAAAGAGGCTTTATGAAAAAGATATTTTTTCTTCTACTTTTCTCTTTAAGCGTTACTGCCAATCCCCACAAAACAATAAACAGCATACTTCCCTTAGAGCTTGAAAACCAATTTGACAAAGTCATAAAAGTAGATAAAAAGATAGATTATATGATGATCGTTTTTGATAAAAAAAGTTATCAAAGTATGGAAGTTTTTTTAGATAAATAACCTAAAAATTTCTTAAAAAAAATAAAAGTAGCATATCTTAATAATACAACCAATATTCCCCCCCCTTTCTTTTTAAACTCTTCGTAAAACCCAATATGAAAAGAAAAAAATATGATATATTGTTAATAAAAGATAAAAAATTAACTGAAAAGTTTAATTTTAAGCAGAATAGAGTCAGTTTTTATAGATTAAAAGGGGATAGAATCGAGAAGATAGAGTTTTTAACTCCCAAAGAGTTGGAAAAAAGACTGTTATCTTTGTGATTAAAAATTACCCACCCCCATCAACCATTTTTGAGTAATGCTAGGAGTATCATTTTTTTTTGCTAAAAACTAAGTTCTCTCTTATTTATTTCCTAAGCTATTTTATTGTAAGATATGATTATATTAGATAAGAAGAGATGAGTGGAATCATCCAGCCTCGCAAACTAACAACTTCCACTCAAAAAGATTTTAACCAAAAATCCCTAAAAGTTTCTTTTTATCCCCCAAGAGATGTTAGTATTTGGACTCTTGAATTAAATTCAAGGATAAATCATGTCTGCCATACCTCCATCAAAAGGACTCCCAAAATGCACCCGAACCACCGTTATTGACCATATTTTTAGAAGAAAATACAATCTTACCCTCACCCAAACCATTGTTTTGTCGTACCTCTTGATGCTGAAAAACTGGTCTATTTTTATGGATGGTTACTATATTTTAACCACGAATAAAATCGCAGACGATTTGATATTGGGTACAAAAACCGTTGAAGCTTCGTTTACACAACTTAAGAAATTGGGATTAATAGAAACCAAGCTTTTTAAAGTAGACGATTGGTACTCCAATGCCAATTTTAGAGCTGTACGAATAACAAAACTTGGTAAAGAGTATAACTTGAGCCACCCCAAACCCAAAGAGCATCAGCTTATTTTAGAACTGCAAAAAGAGAATGCAGATTTTAAAATTAAAAATGCTCAACTGGAACGTAAAAATCGAACACTTATTATGGAAATGGAAGCCATAGAAAAAAAGCCAACCACCCCTAAAAAATTAGAAGCAGAGAAATCCTTAGAAAATAGGGGTGATACTAATATTACTCATAAGGGTAAAATGTAGATGGTATATACGGAACCGATGGCTTCAGCCTCGCTTTAATCCATTAGCATTGGGTAGAGCCTTGCTTAACCACCCCAACCGTGCATCTTTTTGGCAATCATAATTTCATAATGTTCAAAAAGGTCAATGGTGTTGATGGCAACAAAAAAATGTTCTTCTAATGAGGCTCTCCATTTTTCATTGTTTTCTAAATTGTTTTTGGGTAAAAATAGAATAATATTTCCTGCACTTTTAATGTGACCATAGACCCTTTTTGTAAACTCATCTATTAGTTCATTGGGTACGGTAGTGGTGACAAACAGAAAATCATACTGTTTTGCCATCATTACATAGCGTCTCTGTTCGAGTGTTATTTTTTTTACTTTACAGCAATCTTCATCATCATAAGTTTTATGCATTTTTTCATAAAATTGGGCATCTGTAATGTTAAGTAGATACTCAAAGTCATATGCTTTTACAAATTTTTTAATGGCATCACAAAATGCTTCACCCCCTTCTGAGATGTGCATAATTCTGGTTGCTGGGTGGTTTGGTATAATAGATAACAGTTGTTCTATTGGTTTTTTTTCTAAATTTTTCATGAAATGAGTCTACCTAAAACTCTCTTATTGTTGTATAATCTTGCTTAATTTTTAAAACTTGGAATTTATATTATGTCTATACTCAGCAAAAAAAGTTACAATATTACCCTGCTTCAACTCGAATCGACCAGCTCTTATAGTAAAAATTTAGAGATACTGCTTGAACATATCAAAGCCAATGCCGACAAAGAGCTTGTTATTGCCCCAGAGGTCTACTTAACTGCTTATGATTATGATAATTTTGATCAAGCCATCGCTTTTTATGATATTGCAATGGATGCTATTTTGCCCCTTGTGTCGTCTCAAATTGTGGTTTTGACCATTATTAAACAACAAGGAGAGCATGTTGTCAATCAAGCCATTGTGATACATCAGCATAAGGTTGTTTACCAACAAAACAAATACAGGCTTTTTAAAATTGGTAACGAAGACCTATATTTTAAAGCAGGAACGCAAGAAGCTATTAAGCCTTTTTCCATTAATGGAGTTACCTATGCACTGCTTATCTGTTTTGAGTTACGTTTTAAAGAGCTTTGGAAGCAGATAGAGGGGGTAGATATTGTGCTAATCCCTGCCATGTGGGGGAAAGCCCGAAAAAAACATCTAGAGGTATTGTCACAAGCGTTAGCAGTCATGAATCAATCTTTTGTGGTGTTGTGTAACTCTGCCAATAATGATATGGCAAAAAGTTCTTCTATTATCTCCCCTTGGTGCGATGTGCTAATTGATGATGAGGCTTCTGTAATTCATCATACCATTGATTTAAAAGAGGTTAAAAAAGTTCGTCGGTTAATCTCTATGAGGTGAGTTTAAACACTCTCCCCAGCCCTTATTCCACAGACCCATGCAAAGTGTAAATTAAACCCCCCTCTGTCTCCATCAACATCCAACACTTCACCTGTAAAGTAGAGACTCTTATGTTTTTTTGATTCCATAGTTCTAGGATTAATCTCTTTGGTACTGACCCCACCTGTTGCTACTTCTGCCCCTTTATAGCCTCTGCTTCCATTGATGGTGAATTTAAAAGCTTTAATAGCATTTATTATTTTCTCTAGCTCTTCTATGTTTGATGTTATCGAACCTACGGTTTTATTTTGTAGTTTTAATGGCTCTAAGATTGGAAGTATGAGTTTTTTATGAATAAAACCTTGCATCCATATGGTTAAAGGTTTTGAGCTTTTTTTTACTAGGTTTTTTTTTATTAGTGCCAAAAGTTGTTCTTGACTTGTTTTTGGCATGAGGTCAATGGTTAATATAATACTTTTTTTGTTTAAAAGTTCTTCCATAACAAATCTACTAATATCTAAAATAGCCAAACCCGAAACACCATAAGAGGTAAAGAGTACATCCCCTTGTTTTTGTATGATTTTATTATTATGTTGCAGGGTTACTCTACTCTCTATCTTTACACCAGCCATGCGTTCTAAATTTTTCATAGAAGAGGTGAGTTGTACCAGTGTAGGAAAAGGTTTAATAATCTTATGCCCCAACTTATTTGCAAAGTTAATCCCATCATTCACACCCCCAAGTTGAGGAGCCGAAAGATGACCTGTGGCAATAATCAAACTGTTGGCTTCTGCTCTTCCATGCCCATGTGTTATTTGATAACCACCGTTTTGTTTTAAAACAGTTTTAACTTCGGTATCACAAAGAATTTTAACACCCAATTGTTCGCACTCAAAAAGTAAAAGCTTAACAACAGAAGAGGCTTGAAGCGACATCGGAAAAGCTTTCCCCTCTTTGGCTTCTATAAGCTCCAACCCTATGGACTTAAAAAACTGTTTAATTGTTTGATAATTGTAGCCTTGCAACACTTGTTCTACAAAAATAGGGTTAGTTGAGTGAAATCTATTGGGAGTAGGCTTTTGATTACCAATATTACATTTACCATTACCCGTGGCTAGAAGTTTTTTACCTACTTTATTGTTTTTTTCTAAAATTAAAATTTTTTTACCTCGTCTTGCAGAGACAATGGCAGAGACCAATCCACTGGCTCCTGCTCCTATGATTATTGCATCATACATTTATTATACTCTCTTTTTCAAAGTTATACGAATAATATGAGCCGTTGACTTATCGATTATAGAACGAATCAACTCTCCTACTCTATTAGAACCATCAGCGGAGACATGATGAAACTTATCAAGAGCCACAAATATCAAGGTACGAGATTTTTTTGAAGCAGGTGGAGCTTTTAGAAGCAGATACCGAGCATCTCTAGCATGATAAGCACGGCTCTGTATGGCTCTCATGCCCAATGCATTGATTGATTTGCTTTTGCCTGTTTGGTCGTAGGTTACTTCTACTAGGTTGGTCATATCTGTTCCCTAACAATCTTCATACCATTTTCTGTCAATCTATATCGTTGCTTAGGGCTTGTAGGTTTATCAGGAATCATATAGGCTATCATCCCTTTTTCCATCAAGTTAGATAACCTCTCTTTAAATGCCCCACTAATACCTTTTGATTGAGAAGACTTTAACTCTTTAGCCGACTTGTCCCCCTCGCCTAAACTTCTTAAGATATTCCATTCAGATGCCGTAATATTGGATTTAGTATCACTACTGTTTTCAGCTTGTCCCTTAGCTTGTCCCCCACCAGTGCTAGCTTGTCCCCCCATTTGATTTTCATATAAATAAGCTTGATTTAACCGATAGTTCATGCCTCTACCAATACCGTTAGAGAGTAGCCACCCTTTGTTAACCATTTGCCTTAATACCTCTCCAACATCTCTTGGATGTTCAGTAGTATAAGAGGTAATCTCTTCATTTTTTACCGATGAAAATTGATGTGCCATTATTAAAATAAGCCTCTGTAGCTTATTAAGGTCTCGGTACTCTTCTCCTATTAATCCATATCTACCAGGATTCGTAAACTGAAAAATATTTTTACTTTTTACAATAACAATGGACTTACTTGTTTTATGGTCAGCATGTATCAAGGTATTGACCATAACCTCACGAATTGCCTCATGAACATGTGTCTCTCCTATGCGTGTTCCATCACTCTCTAAAGCAAAAGGTACTTCTATATCTTGAATAATCCTATTGTAAACTCTATAGTAGAAATTATAAATATTGCACTCCCAAGTTCCATCTTGAGTAATCCTATAGCTCCATCGCTCCTCTTCACTATCTGAAAGTTGCTCTTGATAATCTAAATGAAAATAAGGGAAAGCCTCCATAATACTTGACTCTTTGCCAAATATCATAAGCCCTGCAAGAGTCAAACCCTCTATCTTGCTTTTTCTATCTCTTCTATATGCTCCTATTTTAATCAAAAGCTCTTTGTCATCAAGTGCCAAGTAGGGGTGGTCAGAGTGACGCGTTCTAAAACGATTTTTATAAGACTTCAATGTTTCACTATCTACATCATTCAATCCAAAATCTTCAACAATATTCCCATCTTGTGCCTTAACAGAAGCATCTCGTAACATCTGATTGATTTCATCTTTACTACACCTATAATCTCCCTCATAACTTCGTTTATAAGTTCCCTTATAGGGATTAGTATTTAGATAAATAGGTCGCTCTTCTCGTGAGGCAATAGGAACATAAATTATAATAACAGAACTATTTTCAATCTCCAAAATAGAGATATTATCCTCTTTACAAATAGGATAATTGAGCTTTTCACTATTATTATGCGTATCCCAAAACTGTTTAAGCATAACTTTTGGATTTTTCAAGCTTCCAAGTTCAAATAGACCCTCTATCTCTTCTATACCCAAGATAATATACCCACCAGCCGTATTGGCAAAAGCAGAGAGGCTTGACCATAAAGACTTAGGCAGTCCTCCTTTGGCACTTTTAAACTCTATCTCACTATTCTCTCCAATATTTAACTTTTGATATAGCTCTTCTCTAATCATTTTTTTCCTCCTTTCTCATCTGCCACCACTATAAAACTGGGTTTTTATTTGCTTTGTGTTGGTTCATTTTTTAGCGTATCTATGAGTAGATGTAGATTTTCATCGGCTATTTTAAAAAAGAGTTTTTTTCTTTGGGTTAGTTCACCTTTTTCTTCTAGCTGATTAAGCTCTCTCTTTTTTAGCCTCGCTATGGTCGCTTTTGGTGTGCCATAGGCTAGAAGAAAGTCAAATATAAATTGCTCTTTGGTATAGTTGGTTAGTAACGCTTTTATATTCTCTTCTACTTGGGTGATGGTCATGGTGAGACTCCAATTTTTGATGGTCAATTATAACATAGCTTTAACCAACAATCTGTTATAAGCATAAAAAATAATTTTCAAGGATAAAAAATGTCAGCATTAGTAGAGTTTGCCATGTTCCCAACCGAGAGTAAAAGTGAGTTTGTTGCCAAGGTTTTGGACGCAAACTTAACCATTAATAGTCGAACAGTTAGATTTTGATATAATACTTAAAAAATTTTTGGAGGGTATTATGTGCGTTGAAAAATTACAAAAAATTCTTTTGGCTATGGCTTTAGGTATCGCTATGATGTTGGCGGCATCTGGTTCAATTAAATCTGCATTTTTGTTGCAACTTTTTATTATGATTATCTTGATAGTTAGTGGATTGACAGGGTTTTGTTATATTACTAAAGTGCTTCATACAGCTTTTCCATCATGTGACAAGGATAAAAATTAATGGCAAACATTTCTTATAAAGATGCAGGTGTAGATATAGATGCAGGTAATAGTTTTGTAGAGGCGATTAAAGCTGATGTTCAATCGACTTTTGATTCCAATGTAATTGGTGGGATTGGTTCGTTTGCAGGTGCTTATGCACTGCCTACAGGATATAAAGAGCCTGTGATTCTCTCTGCTACTGATGGGGTAGGAACGAAGCTTAAATTGGCTATCGAAAGCAATATTTTTGATACCGTAGGGATTGACCTTGTTGCGATGTGTGTGAATGACCTGATTTGTAACTTTGGTACGCCAATGTTCTTCCTTGATTACTATGCAACGGGTAAACTTGTACCCCAAAATGCAAAAGATGTGGTGGCAGGAATTGCCGAGGGTTGTCGCCGAAGTGAGTGTTCTTTGGTCGGTGGTGAGACTGCTGAGATGCCAGGGATGTATGCCAATGATGATTTTGATTTGGCTGGTTTTGCTGTGGGTATTGCAGAGCGAAGCGAGATGGATACCGTCTCTAATGTTAAAGAGGGGCAAGTGATTATTGCATTGCCAAGTTCAGGGGTTCACTCTAATGGTTATTCATTGGTTAGAAAACTATTCTTTGATAAATTAGAGATGAGTCTGAATGATGACTTTAACGGTAAACCACTGATTGATACACTGCTTACTCCAACACGAATTTATGTTAAAGAGTTTAAAGCCAACCGAGATAAAATAGTGGCATTGGCACACATTACAGGTGGTGGAATTGTAGAGAATTTACCAAGAGTGCTTCCTGAGGGGATGAGAGCAAAAATTACCAAAGATGCCATTAGAGTGCTTCCTATTTTTGAATTTATGGGGCAATACGTAGACGAAGAAGAGATGTTTAGAACCTTTAATATGGGTGTGGGTATGATTTTGGTGGTTGATGCACAAGATGTTGATGCTGTGTGTAATAATACCGATGGATATGTTATTGGCGAGATTATTAATGGGGACAAAGGTGTTGAATTAATCTAAATTTGATTTTTGTACAGTTTTTTTGATGAAAGTATAAAGAATAACTTATTATTCCGATATAATACCCTATTACTTGAAACTATGAAAGAGAATTATGAAACTTACACTACGTCAGATGGAGATTTTTTTAAACGTTGTTCGAGAAGGTCACCTTACCAATGTTGCAAAGGGTATGGGCTTGAGTCAATCAGCCATATCCATGTCAATTAAGGAGCTTGAAAATATTTTGGGTAATCCTCTTTTTGACAGAATTAATAAAAAGCTTATTCTTAATGAGATGGGTCGCTCTTTTGATAAAGAGATTGCACCGATTATCAAAAAACTCAATGACATCGAATATGAATTTAAAAATACGGTTAACAAGGGCATGGTTAGAGTAGGGGCAAGTACGACTATTGTTGACTACCTTATGCCACCTATTATCTGTAGTTATATGAATAACTATCCTGATGTTAAGATAGGACTCAAAGAGGGAAATACCAAACATATTGTTAACCTGTTAAAACGGGGTAAGATAGATGTTGGCTTTATTGAGGGGCGAGTACATGACCCTGAAATTATTAAAGAGGTGATTGGTATTGATGAACTGGTGGTGGTCACCACCGATACTGATTTAAATACCGAATGTTTTATTGATACCCTTCAAGGGAGAAACTGGGTACTACGAGAGCAGGGTTCAGGAACACGTGACGTATTTTTAGACTATATTAAAGATAAAGTTGACCACATTAATATCTTTTTAGAGTTGGGGCATACCGAATCAATTAAATCTTTGTTGATAAACCATAAGTGTTTGACTTGTATCTCGAAAATAGCCGTTAAAAATGAGATAAAAGATAACAAACTTATTCGTGTTCCTTTAAAGAATTTTGAGTGTAAACGAGAGTTTTTAATGATTTATCATAAAGACAAGTATCATAGTGATCTGTTTGAAAAATTTATTTACTTTACGAAGACGATGATTCGCAAGATGTTAGAAGAGAACAAGTAAGGGCTTTTTGGTACTCTTCTGGATGATTAAGATTGGCAAACTCCTCTTTACTGTTAAACTCTACTACTTGTGTATTTAGAGTCTTTAATAGTGTTTGTAATCGGTGAGTGTTTTGGGTTAAAAGTGTTTTAGCAACCTTTAAACTACTTCGGCGATAAATAGCACAGAGGGGTTCTGTTCCATAGGGTGAGTGGGCAACCACAATATCTTTTAGGGGAAGTGCCTCTTGATAGAGTTGCTCTATCGTCTTTTTAGAGACAAAAGGTGCATCGACACCCAACACAAAAATTTCATTGACCTCTAATGTTTCAAAAATAGAAACCAAGGCAACCAGTGGAGATGATGCCTCGTAACTGTCTTTGATTAACTCCACTTCAAAATTAAACTTATTACCCTTAGAAGAGATATAGACCTTATCAAAAAAAGTAGAGAGTCGTTCATATTGATACTGAGCAAGGGTAGGGTAGTCACCAAAAGGCAGAAGGGCTTTGTCTCTTTTCATTCGAGAACTTTTTCCTCCTGCCATAATGACGGCTATTTTTTGATGCTTCATTATAGGTTGTTTGCCACCCATTCAATAACGGTATTGGCAAGTTTCCGTCCATATAGTGATGATTTTTTATCATTAACCAAGATCACTACTACATATCTAGCTCCTGAATTTCCCTCGACATACCCTGCAATATTGGAAACATGTCTGATGGTACCTGTTTTCATCCATGCCCGTCCATACACGGTGCTGTGTCTGAATCGTCTTCTAATCGTACCATCTATTCCTGCAATTGAGAGGGTATCCATCCAGCGTTGACCATAATTGGTGGCTCCATGCTCTAAAAGATTGCCCAGTGATTGTGCAGTAATTTTAGAGACACGTGAAAGTCCTGAACCATTGGCAATAAAGGTGGTTCCATACTCTAAAATATCATAACGGTTAAGTATCTTCTCTATCGCTTGACCCCCTTTGTAGGGGGTGGCTAAAGAGCCATAATGTTTAGCACCCAAGGTCAGCATGAGTTGACGTGCCATTAGGTTATTACTCTTTTTAGCAATAATCGAGATAATATCTTCGAGTGGAACCGAAAGATGAGAGAAGAGATATGTGGCCTTGTTTGGAGTACGACGTAGTTTTATCGTACCTTTAAATTTGATGCCTCTTTTTTTCATCTCGCCTTTGAGTGCATAGTAAAATGAACGGTAGGGTTTGGTTACAATTTTGCAAATAGTACGTTTACCACAACGTTTGGCAAGTTTCCCCGAGAAGGTAATAACCGATTCTGACCCTTTTTCTGAAATGCTGACCCGTGGCCAAGAGCGACCTTTTTTACAAGAGCCATTTACAGGGCGTATTTTATTAACAACCTTATAGCTCCAATCAGGAATATCACGCTCTATTTTAATATGCTTTCCTTGTGAGGTGACACAGAGGGTACTTTTTCGTTGGTTAAACATCATGGCATCGGGCATGGCATTATAGGGGCTATATTTGTTTTTATCAAATCCCGAGTTATTTTTGGTAGAGACATCAAAAAGTGTTCTATCTATAACAATATTACCTAAAATACTTTTGATACCAAACGATTGAAGTTGTGTAAGAATATCATCTAAATCCTTGGTTCCTAACGTGGGGTCTCCAGAGGCTTTAACAATAAGGTCACCACGGAGTATTCCTTTACTAATGTATCCTGTATGCAGAAATTTGGTCTCCCAGCGATAATCATAACCCAATCCAAGCAGTCCAGCATAGGTGGTGAGTAGTTTAATAACCGAAGCAGGTACCCGTTCTTTGTGTGCATTCCATGAGGCAATGGGCGTTTGAGAGTTGATTTCTTGAATGTGGATACTGTAGTTATTAGAGTTAAGAGGAATATGCTTAATCTTTGCGTCCAGCTCATACGGAAGTGTTCCTGCTCCATAACCTATAACGGTAAAAAGTAAAATAAATAGATGTATAAATCTCAAAAAAATTCCTTCTATTTAGAGAATGTTTTTTGAATCATTCGACCAATAAATGATACAAGAATAAAAATAAAATAAGCAAGTAGTGTAAAGATAAGAGGATGAAGCATTCCCAAGCCATAAGCACCAGCACTTGGCAATGCCAGTAGGTGTTCAACGGGGTGACTAAACCACTCTGTTATATGCATTCCTATGGCTAAAAAGAGAAAGATTCCCATAAAAATAAAAAATTGTTTTTTCATAAATTACCTTCATTAAATAATTAAACCATGATAGTCTAAAATTACTTTAGAAACCTCACAATTGAGGGTATTCTATGCAACAGAAGGGTATATTTGTTAAATACTTAACAGACCATCCAATTTTCCATTTTAAACAGATCTTTCGTAACAGGCATACCCTTCCACCCTGCTGACTCTAGGTACATCATTTTTCCTCCAAAATATCCAACAACATACTGCTCTTTATAAATAGGAAAAGTACCCCCTGAAAACATGGCAAATATGTCTTCATACGAGTTGGGGTGTTGATAATGCTCAAACTCCAAACCATGCAGAACCATAATGGCAAAATGAAGCATCTCATTTTTCATCATAGAGTGGCTTAACGCATAATAAGAGGGGTAGGTAACCGATGGATTTTCTAATAACTCCGAGATATAGAGCCGTTCTTTTTTATTTTGATACATTGGGGTATTATAGTGGTTTTTTGAAGAGTTTTAGTAGTTTTTGAGGTTTCCTTTTTAAATGTTAATATTTTGTTAATTTTTTCTTCGTAAAATAAGCCAACATCTTGATAGAGAACAATGTTACTTATATTTCAGATATTAGTGAAATGCCCTCGTTTGTTACCAGTTGGTTTGCCATTCCTAAAATGAAAAAATTTGATTTTAAAGTGGCGTTAATTTATGATGAAGAAGAGGGAAAGGTTTTAAATCGTCAAGAGGAGAAAGTAACGGTTATGGTTTTAAACGATAACAAGATTACGAGTATAGAGTTTGTAAGTGCCAAAGACTTAGGTAGCGTTTTGAAGTAGTGATTAGAAATCTTTTTCTTAATATAAAGTAATAATTTTAGATTAAAACTATATAATATGATTGAATAAATTTTTTAGAAAGGATAGAGATGAATGGTTCAATTATTGTGGCAGGTATTGCCCTTTTTTTTATTATTTCGGGATTGATTACCTTTGTTGATGAGTTGCATGATGATGTAGGGGTTAAACATGAGTTTGGTGAGCAGATGGATGATGTTGATGCTAAGTATTATAGTGTTGATGTATTGGGTGATAAAATTTTGGTCTTGAATGGTCTTAAAGAGTCTAAAAAGCATTTGGTTTGGGAACGCTCTGCTTTTAAAAAAGAGATGTTGGCATTGGCGCCTAATTTTGATAAGATGATCTATTTTATAGAAGAGAAGATTGTTGATGATGGTCAATTTAAGAAAGAGTTTTTAGAACAGATAAGCTCTTTAAAAGAGCGTTATCTCTCGGGAGAGATAACAGAGCATAGTGCATTAAGTAGCCTCTCTAATTTTTAAAGGTTATTGAACACATGGGTCAATAATAACTTCTTGATTTGGGTAGAGGTAAATTTCTACTCGTCTATTAAGCGCCATGTTTGTTGCATTGGTATTGGGAGCCACTGGCTTAGAGAATGAACACCCTTTTGAGTATAGAGGATTGCTTATTCCACTAGAGTGAAGCGTATTTCCTACTGAAGAGGCTCTGGCTTTAGAGAGTTGCATATTGTACTCATAACTTCCTCGATTGTCGGTGTGTCCTACGGTTTGGATAATAGTATTGGTATACTTTCTAAGTACGGGTAACATCTGTCTTATCTCGGCTTGTGCCGATGCTGTTGGTACGGACGAGTTGGTAGCAAACATCATTGGATCACGGAACATAATTTTTACATGCTTATCGGTGTTTGAGACAATTAACTCTTTATTGTTATCTTGTTCTGCATTGGGGTTGTTGTCTACATTGGTATTAAGTACCTGTGCAACCTCTTGGGCTTGTTGGTCAAGACTATATCCTACCGCTGCTCCAACGGCTGCTCCAATGGCTCCACCCATCACAGATCTTTTTCCTATTGTACCACTTCGGTCAGCTGTGCTTCCTCCGACAACGGCACCCAATAGTCCACCTATCATGGCAGCAGTTTGTGTATTGCTCATACCTGTTCCTGTACCTCCATTAGGAGTAGCACCTGCGTTGGGTATACATCCAGAAAGCATTAAAAGTGTTACTGAAGATACAACTATAGGGGTTAATATTCTTTTTTTCATCGGTTTTTCCTAAGTTTTGAATTGATTATATTGTAGTATAGCATATTTTAATTAATGAGTTGATGGGAGTAAAAGGTGGATAGGAAACGGAGAGTTCACTCCCGAATAACGGAGGCAAAGCCTTCCGATTCCAAGTTTTATAAGGTGTCTATTTAAGCGTTTCTACTGCCTGGTTTAATGGCTTGACTACCCTCTTTACATAGAGGACACTCTTCTGGGGTGAACATCTCAAAGGTAAAGTCATCTAAAGCAAAAAGAGGTTTGTTTGTAGGGAGTTTACACTCTTTTTTAGGGGAAATATCGCTTCCCTCTCGTTGACAAAACCCTCTATTTGCAAGTGAGGCAAAAGCAACAACATCTGCTCCAAGGCTTTCGATAATAGTCGAGGCTTCCATGGCTGAACCACCTGTGGTGATGATGTCTTCACAGATAATTACTTTTTCACCCTTGCTTACTTCAAAGCCACGACGAAGTTCCATAGAACCCTCTTTTCGTTCTACAAAAATAGAACGAACACCTAAAGCACGTGCCAACTCATATCCTGCCAAGATACCACCCAAAGCAGGTGCACAAACGGTATCAACTTTAATGCCACTTTTTCTAATCATTTCTGCCAGTGCTTGGGCTAAGAGAGTAGCTCTTTTTGGGTCTTCAAGTACCTTTGCACTCTGAAGATAACGGTTAGAGTGATTTCCACTTGATAAGATAAAGTGACCCTCTAATAGAGCCTCTGCTTCTTTATATATTCCCTCTACATCCATCTGATTATATCTTTAAAATATCGGCTTCTTTACTCGCCAAGACCGATGCAATTTTAGCAACATAACTGTCAGTAATTTTTTGAATTTCATCTTGTCCTCGTCTCGACTCATCTTCGCTAATCTCTTTCTCTTTCTCTAGCTCTTTAATATCGTCATTGCCATCTTTACGAATATTTCTAAGAGCAATTTTGGCTTTTTCTGACATGCCTTTGGCTTGTTTTACAATCCCTTGTCTCTGTTCACTGGTCATAGCAGGAAAGAAAAGTTTAATAAAATCACCATCATTGTTAGGATTTACACCAATATCAGCTTTCTGTATCGCTTTTTCAATCGGCGAGAGCATGGTTTTTTCCCATGGAGTAATCGAGATGGTGGTGGCATCTATTGCTATTACATTTCCAACTTGATTTAATGCAGTAGGTGTACCGTAATAATCTACTTTGATGTGCTCAACAATATGTGTGGTTACTTTTCCTGTTCTAAGGGTTGAAAAGTCTCTTTTAAGTGAATTAACACTCTTTTCCATATGCTCTTTGGTGCTATCATAAATTTCATTTAACATGATAATTTCCTTTGTTAGGTTTTAATGGTGAAATTTTACCTTTTTTTGCTTGATAAGGTGTTTATAAAGTGTATTTATGAAGAGTTAAAAACGAGGTAGCATTGAACCTTGAGGCAGAAGCCTCTAAGGTGGTTGCTATTTTGTAGAGTTATTGCTGTCGTTAACAGACTTGTTTGTATCAACAATAGTTGGGACAGCGGTTGAGGTGGAGATATTGTCTGCTACCGATTGATTCTTATCTTGATTGTAGATATAACCCATTGTCAAGGTGTTAATAACAAAGAGGAGTGCCAATGCAAATGTTGCTTTTGCTAAAAAACTTGCAGGTCCTTTTGCTCCAAACATGGATTCGTTGCTTCCACTATAGGCACCAAGACCGATACTTGAACTTTTCTGTAATAAAACAGCAATAATAATGGCAATTGCCAAGGCAATTTGAATAACTAACAGGGTTGAAATCATTGTTTCCTCTTTACGCTTTAAAGTTCATATCAAATGAACTTCAAATTGGGTATAATTTCGGCGATTATACCCTAAATTAATTGAAACTGAGATAAATAGAAATAGATGAATGTTATTCAAGAATTTTCAAGGTTTGCAAACCTATATGATTCCCACAATATTATACAGTTACAAGTTGCCAAAAAGCTGGTTTCCATGTTAACAGACAATCATTATAAAAATGTTTTAGATATGGGGTGTGGTAGTGGAGCCATCTATAAAAATATGTTAGAAGAGTCGATTACTTTTGAACATTTTATGGCTCTTGATCTCTCTTTAGAGATGTTGGGCATTCACCCTGATAGTAAGCAGATAGAAAAAAAGTGTTTTGATTTTAATGCTTCAGAATCTTTTGAAATTCTTAAAACAGTTACTTATAATGTGGTACTCTCCTCTTCTGCACTCCAGTGGAGCAGTGATTTGGATATGACCCTTCGTAAAATGAGTGGTCTATCTAAAGAGTTCCATTTTGCTTTTTTTACTGCCAATACTTTTGCTACGCTACACCAAACAGCAGGTATCTCTTCTCCTATTTATACAAAAGAGAGCATTCAAAAAAATGTAGACAAGTATTATCATGCTTCTTACGAGACTTTAACCTATACACTTAAGTTTGAGAGTGTTCGTGAGATGTTTCAATATATTAAACGAAGTGGTGTGAGTGGAGGAAAGAGAGCATTGACTTACACACAAACAAAAGAAGTAATGCGAAACTACTCACTTGATTATTTAGAGTTTGAAGTGCTTTTTATTCATGCAAAGCCTTATGTGTAGGTTTGAAAATATCGCTTCTCTATATCATAGAGCTGATAACGAATCTGTTTAAAAAGTTCGGATTGTTCTGTATCTTGGAGTTTAAAAATCTCTTCAAGCACTCGTGAAGACTCTTCTGCTCTTGAAAAATTGGCAATGAGTATATCGTTTAAGTTTAATCTTGAAAGTTCACTTTGGGTAGAAGTTTTCTGTACATCACCTACAATATCACGGTGCTGAAGTCTGTCTATAGAGTAAGAGATTTGAAGTTTATGTCGCAAGATTTTTATCTCTGAAGTTAAATGTTTATCATTATAAACATATCGACAGATGTCTTCAACCACACGAAGTCCCTCTTTAAGTCGGTTAAGATTGGCATCGATAAGCCGTTCAATCAAAGGAGAGAGTCTCTCCTTTGATTTATTATTCGTTTTAGTCATTGCTGGGCATAAGACCAATCAGTTGTAAAATAGCAGTAAACATATTAAAGAAGTCCAAAAAGAGTGAAACCGCTGCATCTACAGGTGAATCATATGCTCCATTGGCAATATTTTGTGTATCATAAATGGTAAAAACTGAAAACAACAGTAATATACCAGCAGTAATAAGCACATGCAACATAGGACTTTTTAAGATGAAAATATTGACCAAAGAGGCTACAAATATAATAATAAATGTAATCATTAGTGGTTTTCCCCAGCTAGAGAAGTCACTTTTTGAGTTAATAGCAAAAAGACTTAATGCTCCAAAGAGTACCGAAGTAAGCAAAAAAGCATTACCAATAAGCATTCCATTTCCTTGACCAATAACCGATGCCAATAGAGGAACGAGCATAACGCCCATTGCAAATGTAAAGACAAACAGTGCAGTTAAATGTAGTGCAGGTTTGTTTCTTGTCATATTAAAGCCAAAAAAGACCATAAGCATAACAAATCCAAATAGATACCATTTAATTGAAGCAATGGTTGCTGCATATGGCATGGTTAAATAAGCACCCATCGCTGCTGATACCATACTAAGACCAAGCAGTTGATAGGTCTGTTTCATAAAGGCGACAGAAGCACCTTCGGCTTCTTGCACATAACCTTTGTTCATTGTGTTATTATTGTAATCTCTATTATAAAGAGCCATAAATATATCCTTTAATTGTGGACTTTGAAGTTGTCCATAAAATTATTTTGTCAAGTATATTGAGTTGAAGTTTAAAAGAAGTTGAAAAATATTGACTTATAAGAGAGAAAGATTCTCTCTTACGCTATTTTAGAGGTTTTAAGATTAATAAATACCTAAAGACTGCATAGTAGCTACAGATAGACCCGCAACTGGTAAACCTTTAGCTTTTTGGTAAGCTCTGGTAGCACTTCTTGAAGATGAGCCCCATATGCTATCAATTGGACCATGGTAGTAACCTTCAGCTTTAAGTGCTTCTTGAACTTTTCTGATGGTTGTTGTTGTCATGCTTGATTTACAAACAATTGGTACCCATTTAGCATACCCTTCTGAAATCTTTTTCTTTTTTGTAACCGTTTTATAGGTTGCAGGAATTGCCTCTCTTCTTTCACTTGCTGGTTGAACCAATTTCTTGATTTTAACCGTTGTATATTTAGCAGGTGTTCTAACTGTTCTGCTTGTCGCTGGTGTGGCAACCACTCTTTTTGAGACTTTGTTGTATTTTGCAGGTGTTGCAGTTAAACAGATTCTATTACATTGGTTGGTTGCACGACTTCTTGCATTTTTACGACTAGCATCACTCCAAAAGTATTGACCATCTGCAACTTTTTTTGTATTGCTAATTGTTTTATACGTTGCTGGGATAGGTATTGTTCTTGTTGTTGCAGGTGAAACCATCTCTTGAATCTGGACAGTTTTATATACAGGAGGAGTGGTTACTTTTCTTGTAGATGCTGGTTTTGCTACCACTCTTTTAGTTACTGTTTTATATGTTGGTGGAATCTCTACCAAACAGACAACTTCTGACTGATTACAACCTCTATCTTCACATTTTGTTTTTTTCCATTCAGTTCTTGCTGGAGCAGTTTGAACTTTTTGTTTGACTGTTTTGTATTGAACAGGTGATTTAATCAATCTCTCAGTACCTTGTGATACTAAAATTCTTTTAGAAACAGTTCTGTATTTAGCAGGTACAGCAATCACTCTTTCAGTGGCTTCTGATGCCAATACTTTTTCACTAGTAGTTGTATATTTTGGAGCTTGGTAGTGTTCATAAAAACAAGTACCTGGTCTAGCACCACTAATGTTCATTCCTGATGCAGCGGCTGATTGAATACATGTATCAGAAGCTTCAGGAGAATTATTTCCAAGGCTTGTTCTCCATGTTTGTTGAGCAGCTTTAGAAAGCACTTTTGAGTAAACAGTCTTATAAGTAGCTGGTGTAGTTACTACTCTTTCTGTTCCATCACTTACTTTAATTTTTTCTGTAGTCCAACCATATTTAGCAGGAATAACGCGTACTTTTTCACTTGGTTCACTTACCAATACTCTTTCCGTTGTGGTTGTGTATTTAGCAGGGAAAAAAGCTTTAGTAAAACATTGACCAGGTCTTGCTGGTGGAAGATCATCTCCATCAATGGATGATTGTGCTTGTGTTACTGTAGTCATTACAGCGATTGTAACTAATGATAGTTTCAGTGTGTCTTTAATTGTCATAACATTCTCCTATGTATTTATATGCAAAAAGTTAACGCATTTGGTAATTATAAAGCAGTTTTCCTCATGCCAAGCTTAAAACAAAAAATAATATAAAAAAATATTTCTTAAGGGAATATAAAAATACTAATAATATATATTGTTTTATATATTATTAGTCTTAAGTTGCTGTTGTTAAAAAAGAGAGAATAATTTAATAGAAGAGAATTTGCAGAAGAGATAAATATCTCTTCTAACATATTTTAGGAGGCTTTCGTATCTATTAATAAATACCTAAAGATTGCATGGTTGCTACAGATAGACCAGCAACTGGTAAACCTTTAGCTTTTTGGTAAGCTCTGGTAGCACTTCTTGAAGATGAACCCCATACGCCATCAATTGGACCTTTATAGTATCCAGCAGCTTGAAGTGCTTCTTGAACTTTTCTAATGGTTGTGCGTGTTATGCTTGATTTACAAACAATTTGTTCCCATTTAGCATAACCCTCTGCAATTTTTTTCTTTTTAGTAACTGTTTTATAAGTTGCAGGAATAGATTGTCTTTTTTCACTGGCTGGTTGAATCAATTTTTTAATCTTAACAGTTGTATATACTGCAGGTGTTTTAACAGTTCTGGTTTTAGCTGGTGTGGCAACAACTCTTTTCATAACTGTTTTATATTTGGCTGGAATTGGTACACTTCTTGTTGTTGGAGGTGTAACTATTTCTTTAATTTGTACAGTTTTATATACAGGAGGAGTGGTTACTTTTCTTGTAGATGCTGGTTTTGCTACCACTCTTTTAGTTACTGTTTTATATGTTGGTGGAATCTCTACCAAACAGACAACTTCTGACTGATTACAACCTCTATCTTCACATTTTGTTTTTTTCCATTCAGTTCTTGCTGGAGCAGTTTGAACTTTTTGTTTGACTGTTTTGTATTGAACAGGTGATTTAATCAATCTCTCAGTACCTTGTGATACTAAAATTCTTTTAGAAACAGTTCTGTATTTAGCAGGTACAGGAATAATTTTTTCTGTTGCTTCTGCAATCAATATTTTTTGAGGAACACTTTTATAGGTAGCAGGAATAGTAATAACTTTTTCTGTACCATCACTTACTTTAATTTTTTCTGTAGTCCAACCATATTTAGCAGGAATAACTCGTACCTTTTCACTTGGTTCACTTGCCAATACTCTTTCCGTTGTAGTGGTGTATTTAGCAGGGAAAAAAGCCTTAGTAAAACATTGACCTGGTTTTGCTGGTGGAAGATCATCTCCATCAATGGATGATTGTGCATTTGCTGATGTAATCATTGCCATAGCAATAAGTGACAACTTTAGTGTTTTTGTAATTATCATTAACATTCTCCTATGTATTTTATGCAAAATTAAAATTAACGCATTGGTTATTATAAATAAGTTTACCTCATGCTCACCTTAAAACAAAAAATAATATTAAAAATACTATTACATATTCTATCTAATCTGATATGTTAAAAATTGATCTAAACAATTAACAATATAAAGATATATTTAATAATTTATTCTGTTTTTTAATATAAAAAATAATTTTATTTTTATTTTTTATTGAGTATAAATAATTTATTATGATATTATATATAGTAAGTAAAATAACAAAAAGTAAAAAGATGAAAGAATTCGGAAGAAATTAAGAGAAACCCTTGACAAAGGAGA
>DCAF01000050.1:0-21770 GCA_002311915.1 Sulfurovum sp. UBA1140
GTAGGTAGTTTTGAAAGAAGTCTAGTATTTTTTTAAAAATCAATTTCATATTTAACCTTATTGAATGATTTAAAATTAATTACTTAATTATATCACAACTTTATTTCTTAAAAATTTAATTTATAGTATAATTTTAATAAAATATTATGTAACCTTTTATGTTATAATCGAAAAAAAGGAGTCAAATTTGACACTTACCATTATAGGAACAGGTTCTATGGGCATGGCCATTGCTCATGGATTAAAAGAGAGATACACCTTAGAGTTTGTAGCACGTGACCTATCAAAACTAGAAACCATCAAAAATGAGTACCAAGCAAACATCTATCCCCTTGAAAATTTTGACATCACCAATAAAAATATTATTCTTGCCGTTAAACCTTATGCCCTAGAGAGTGTTGGGAAACAGCTAAAAGGCAGAGCCAATACCCTATACTCTGTTTTAGCAGGGTCATCTTTAGACGCATTAAATACCCATATAGCAACTCAAAGCAGTGTACGTATCATGCCCAATGTCTCTGCCAAATTTAAAGCCTCTACCAGTGTTATGACAGGAGATGAGCATAAAAGAGCCGAAGCAGAAGAGATATTCTCTGCCATTGGTGATACCTTTTGGGTAGGAAGTGAAAAAGAGATAGATATTGCCACAGCTATTGCAGGTTCGGGCCCTGCCCTGCTTACCCTTGTTGCCGAAGCGATGATGGATGGATTGGTCAAAGAGGGAATGAAACGCCCCGATGCTACAGGCATTACCAATTCACTCTTTAAAGGGTTCGCTCCACTTATCGCCTCAAACCACCCTGCCCTTATAAAAGATTCGGTCATGAGTCCAGGAGGCACCACCGCGGCAGCCTATGCCATGCTAGAAGAGGGTGCTGTACGAAGCTCTTTTATTAAAGCCGTTGGCGAAGCGTTTAAAGTAACCCAAAAATAGTTACTATCGCGAGGCTAAAGCCCAATGCCAATGAATTAAGCCCAAACCCACCTAAAACCCAGCCTTTTTAGAGACTAGAAACTTAGTAGAAGAGTGCTTCTTTCTATCAAAGCTTCTATCGGGTTTTATGGGCAGTAAATTTCCTAAAATTTCATCCTCAATCATCTGATATATTTTCTCCTCACGAACATTTTTTTGAAACATTAAGACCAAGCTGTTTTTCATACAACCAATAGAAAAACTCTTATTGAGTTGATAGAGATATTTTCGTTCTTTGGCTTCATTATAGAAAGAGACTCTCTCTTCCATTACATCATTCATAATCAAAGAGCAGATGTTGTTGGTCAAGATTGTAGCATAAAAGTCTTGATTGATTGCTATCTGCGTTAAACCTGTGAAGTTCTCTAAATTGAAGATATTTTTTAGAACATCATATCCAATTTCAACTCCCCATCTTTTAAAATATAGCTCTTGAAATATCTCTGTTTTGTACTCATCTTGTGATAAAAGAGAGGTCAACAACACTTCAACAGCTCCATTTTGAAGAACTACTTTTATAGCTCGTATTTTCAGTTTATCACCTATTTTTAGTTCTTGTATTAATGCCTTTAAATTTGGATGCTGCTTCTCTTTTGATAAGTTAGTCGGAATCGGTGTGTTTATACCCGAACTATCTAGTAGATTTTAACGATGAAAACATCTCAATATCATCAACTCGCCCACTCCCCCGAATTAAAAAAGCATTAACAAAAAGCAGTTGGTTTTCTTTTTCAAATTTGTGTAAATCCTCTTCTATATTTCGAGTAAACGTCTGCCATGTTCCATTTATCGAGTTGACTCCTAATCCATAATAGAGGTTGCCATCGTCACTGCCCGAAGTATAAATAAGGTATCGGTAACCATAATCGGTATAAATACTAAGAAGAATAACAAAATCTTCACTGTAATTCATACTCCACCGAATAATCTTATCAGAACTTCTCCACGCCTTCACCCCTTTTTTAGCACCCAAGATATAGGTATCTTTGCTACCACTTCCCTTAAATTTTACAACACGACTCTTTTTATTAAAATCATACACTTTATCTATCGTAGCTGTTGAGTCTGCATATAAAGTGTGCCATTTTTTATCTTTTTTACGCTCGGCATTCTCGTATACTTTGGCATCTACACCACTAAACAAGAGTAGAAATATTAATAAAATAGAAAATTTTAATCTCTGATTCATGGAGTTTCTCCTTTCTTAACAAGCTTATAAAATAATTATTAATTAAAACCAACAAAAAACATTATTCTAATAATACTTCTTTTAAGCTTAGAGATTATTGAGCCTTATTTATTAAGTTAATGATATTGATTCACCCTCCGTTTACCTTTCTTGGGTATAATTTAAAACTTGAAACAACAGTTAAGAAGAGCTTCTCATTTTAGTGAACTTTTTTTAATTAAAAATGTTTTAAGCACAATAACATTAAAGAAGGATATACCATGAGTAGAAATATTGTGGGAAGACGTTTTGACCTATCTGATTCTATCAGAGCACACATCTCAGAGAGTATTGACGGGCTAGATAAATACAATTTAAATATTATTTCAACCAACACTATTATCTCAGGTGATAACAAATCAAAAGAGGGTGTTTCTTTAGAAATTGTTATTAAACTTAAAGATAAAAACACCATCGTCATCACCCAAAAAGACAAAGATGTTTATGCTGCTGCAGATACTGCCATCAGTAGAGCTCAAAAAGCACTAAGACGACATGCTGATAAAGTTAAAGACCATAAAATTATGTCATTTAAAGACTTGGGTGTCGAAGCAGAAGCCGTTCTTGACCTTAATTCAGATGAAGAGGTAGAGTTGGTTCCAATGGATTTAGAACTTCATAAACCACTTGATTTTGACGAAGCCATTGACGCACTTAAAGCCGAGAAAAAACGTCAATTTATCGTTTTCAACGACCATGATGGACTCATGAGAGTTATGTATAAAAGAGCTGACGGAAAATTCGGTCTCTATTAATATGTAGTGTGGGCATTCCTGCCCACAAAAAATAAAAAACCACTAAAAAACAGAGCCAAAGCCAAAGCCATATCTACCACCCCAACCGACATCAACAACCAATAATCCCCCGAAGCCCACCGAGATAAAAAAGCCCCCAAAGTAATAACCACAGCTAAAAATATAAAAAATCCAACCCGATAAAACTGCCAAATCTTAGGATTCTCTAAGCCCTCTATACGTTCCAAGTTCTTCTTGCAACTCTTAATAAAAATATACTTTGTCTTAATCAAGCCCAATAAAAATCCCATCATCAAAAAAAACAATAAGTTTATAAGGTCATCATCCAAAGCATACGCCTCGACACAAAGCCTATACGACTTTAACGAAAGAGCTATAAAACCAATGTACCAAACAACAGCAGAGAGTATTTTTAGAGTGTTTTTCATGAGATTCCTTTCTTTGTTGATAAACTCAACAACTTCACCCTCTCCTTAGCCACTCGAATAATCTGCTCATCATCTGCCAAGTTTAGCCACTTAAATTGTGTACCACTCTGAATGGTTCCATCTAAAATATCCCCAGAGTTTCTATATTTTAAATCCAATTTGGCAATCTCAAATCCACTTGTGGTTTTAGTAAACGAGGCAAGTCTGGCATTTTTTTTATCGTTGGTGAACAAAAAGCAGTAGCTCTTTAAGCCCAAACGCCCAACTCGCCCCCGAAGTTGATGCAGAGTGGCTAAACCTAACCGTTCAGCCCCCACAATAACAATGAGTGTTAAACGAGGCAGAGAGATACCCACCTCGACTACCGTGGTGGCTAAAAGAATGTTGCCTTTTTCTCTAAAGTCTACCAATACCTTCTCTTTATTTTTATCTTTTCCATGGGTCAAATAGACATGTTCAAACCGTTTCTCCCAAAAGCCTCGCCCCTCTTCTAACGACTGATAGGGTATCTCTTGGCTCTCTTCAACCAACGGGTAGACAATTAAAACTTGATTATTTTGAGCAATCTCATCTTTAATACTCCCTAGCAGTTCTGAAAAATCCCCTTTGCCAATAACACGTGTGGTAATGTCTTTATCGAAAGGGGTGGTGGTAATTAGACTTACATCTATCAATTCAGACTCCATCATCGCCTGTGTTCGTGGAATGGGTGTGGCAGAGAACTGTAAAAAGTGGGGTTTTTTTTCATCTTGGCTCATCATACTCTCTAAAACAGCCCGTTGCTTGGTTCCAAAACGGTGCTGTTCATCGACCATTACCAAAGGAGCCGTGGGCATATCCTCTTTAAAAAGAATCGCATGTGTACCAATAATAAAATCAGCCGTCAGATAATCCCCTCTATTTTTACCCTGCATTACCAAAGCAATATTTAGGGTATTGGGCAGATGCTTTAGTGCCTCTTCATAAATTTGTACTGCCAACAGAGAAGTAGGTGCCATCAAAATACTTTTTTGAGGATACGCCATCATTGCCCCTGCTAAAATAATCATGGTTTTACCCGACCCAACATCACCAATAATCAACCGTTTGGTGGCTTTTTTAACAGAATTTAAATCCTTTTGAACCTCAGCAATCACCTTCTGTTGCTCTTGGGTTAAATGAAACGGAAGATTTTTGACAAACAGACCAATATCCCCATTCAATGCCAACAGTGCAGGAAAATCTACCCGTTTTCCACGAAGCTTTTTCATATGGTTAAAAGCTTCAATAAACTTTAAGACCTCATAATCCACACTCTCTATCTGTTGCATACTTTTAGGGTAATGAAGCCCCAAAAGAGTATTCACCTCTTGATGCTCTAACCCTTCATCATAGAGATTTTCTTCAAAAATATAATACTCTATCAACGAACGGATACGGCTCTCTTTAAGCGAAGCTGTATATTTAGGCGTAATCTCACCCACACGTTTAAGTGATTTGGGTTGCGACATCTGTAACGCCCCACGATACTCCTCTACCCGTCCCTGTATATAGTGATGACTGCCCACAGTAAAAAGCTGATAATGATAAGGAGTCACCCGAAACAGCATCGAGCCTAACGATTGATTCAGATGCTTTAACCAAAACTTTATACGCAGTTTTCCATGAACATTCGAGACCTCTTTAACCGTGGCTTCAAAGGTCTGTGTCTCGCCAATGGTGATGCTTTTTGCCAGTGTAGAGTTGTTATAACCCGAAGGAATAAGCAGTGCTAAATCTAGTAAAGAGGTGATTTTTAATTTTCCAAATAGAGCTTTAGCTTCTTGCATACTGCCTCCTTTTGGGTATATTATACAAAAAAATCACATTTTGTCATCACAAATATTATGTTAAAATAGTAAAAAAAAGAAAGAATCGATGAATCATCAAACTTTTGCCAAAAAAATGCACCCCTATACCATCCTTTATGTAGAAGATGACCAGCAAGTTCGTGCTTATATTAGTGAATTTCTTGGTCGTTACTGCAAAAAAATCTATGCGTGTGAGAGCAGTGAAGAGGGGCTAGAGATTTATAATTCATTTCTATGAAAAAGTTATGACAACATCTTTTTTCTGCTTTTTCTGATAGAATTCTATTCTGTATCGTTACTTAATAGAACGCTTACCTCGCCGACGAATAAACCAAATCACCCCCAAAACTCCAAACAGCAAAGGCAACCCAATCTGAACCCAAGCCGAAATCTTTGTACTTTTATTTAAAATATCTTTGTGCATATCATTGTCTATCTCAACGCCTACCATATTGGCTACATGGTTCATCGCAGAGATTGCCAAATCACCATCAGGTATATCTTGGTGACAAGAAAAGCAGACCCCACTACGGTCAAGTTTGGCTCTCTGTTCTGCACTCAATGGATTGGCTAAAGTCCAGTGGTTGTCCACGGTTTGGACTTGTGTGCCGTTCTCATCTACCATCACAGAGTAGTCATGTTTTAGATTTGGGATGGCAGGTATCTGCTCATCTACTCTTTTAGGCAAGACTTTTCCATCTGCCGTCATCAAATCGATCACAGCTGTTTTGGTTTGGTCTCCAAAATATTTACCCCCATTGATTCCCATACCCAATGCTTTTTTAGAGGTATGACAACTCTCACAACTTCTTGCCTCTTTGGTAATCGTATGAGGGTTGACTTGCGACATGGTGATGGAATTTTGCCCCTCTTCTCCTGCTCCCTCGACATTGGGGATTTTAAATATATGGTTTTGCAGTAGAGCTTTTCCATCTTTACCAATAACCGTAATGGTCGTTTGACACCCAGGGATAGTTGGAGAGACTCGCCCCTCTCCATTTTGGCTAAGAGCAGGGTTCTCCCAACGCAAGTAACTTCGTGTTTCGGTTACTTTTCCATCAACTAAAAATTTTTCGAGCGAATCTTCTCCTGTCATTCCATGAATATCGTGATGTTTTGAAGCCTTTAGATAGTCAGGATTATGTTTTCCCTCCGAATAGTCTATCTTGACATGACATCCATAACATTGAGGAGCCCAAGTGGCATGGCACGTGTAGCACTCTAATTTATCGGTGTGGGCTTCAATTTTATCCATCGCTACGAGTGCTTTTTTAGAGAGTTTCTCATCCTCTTTGAGCTTTTTGAGTGGCGTTAGCTCTATATCTTTGCCCGAAGCAAGGTGCATGATAATCTTATCACCATGTCGCACTGCTTTGGTTAATGGATTTCCTCTTGCAGAGAGTAAAAATCCATCACCTTGGTCTTTTGGGATAGAACCTTTTTTGAGATACTCTGCTAAAGTTTTGGTTGTCCCTCGACCTTTTCCCTCTTTTGGCTTGGTATCAAACTCATCAGAGTAGCCAAGTGGCAGTTCCCATGGGTATTTTTTGGTTGTACCGTGACAATCTTGACACTCTATCTCGACAGCACCCAAGTTTGCTCCTGTCATAAACCCATCACCGTGCATGTCATTACTGGTGTGGCAATCTTGACACAACATCCCTTTGGAATAATGAATATCCTCGGTAAGGTGCAAGTATCGCTTGGTATGAAGTTTTGGTTGTCCATTTCCCTCACTATCAAAGGTGGACTGATATTCGGTCTCCATAAGCCCTTGATAGGAGACCCCAATTCTTTTACCTCTGTTGTGGCAAGTGGTACAGGTCTCTACAGGTACACCAGAGTAGTGCGTGCCGTGAATATTGACTTTGACTTTTCGTGAAGATTGGATTTGGTGGGTAAGTATATGTCCTGCTTCATCCTTTGGAATTTTGCTATCATTTCCCTCGTAGAATCCCTCATTAGAATAAGGGATATGACATGAAGCACACCCCATTCCTCGGTAGTCTCCTCGTCTTTTTCGACCTTTTCCCCCTGTATGACAACGCAGACACTCTTGACGCAAGTAGGTATAAACGGCAAGTGCTGGGTCTTTCTCTATCTCTTCGGCTGTTGGTGCTTCTCTTAGTGCTTTGGACTCTTTTGGAAACGCTTGTGGCTCTTTTTTGGAAAGCTCTGCCATATATTTTTTATAAATATCTGTTCCTAGTCGCTCATGGGTGTTGTTGCTATCGTAGTTAGATTCAGTATGGTTATAGCCATCGCTTTTCCCAAAACTCCACAATGCCCCATGAATTTTACCTGCTTCGGTGTTCATCAAAGAGTTCCATTGAGCTTCGACCTGCTCTTGATGGCACATTCCACAAGTATTAATGTTTATCCATTGGCTTGTTGGTGAAGGGTAGAACTCTTTTGGTCCTTTGTTATTTAAAAAATATGCTAAAGTCCCTGAGTGTGAGAGATTTTTATCTTGTTCATTAGGATTTCCCCCATGACAAACGATACAGTCATTGCCTTTTGCTCCTGCCTTGTCGGCAACTTTTAGAATCTCTTGCATCATTTTTGATGAGTTGTCTCGGATATGTTCGATGCCTTTGTGGCACTCTAGGCAGGTGTTGGCGTATAGGCTAAAGGTTAATAGCACTACAATAGATAATATTTTCATATCGTACTCTTTTTTATTTTATAATAGTAAAATATTACCTATTTTTATCTGAAAAAACTCTATTAAAACTACACAACCCCTTAATTTTATCCTAATATTTTCTTCAATATAATAGAACATTAACAACCATCGTTGTAGAATATCTCAAATATTAAACTAGGAGATTTTATGAGAGAAATTGAATTTGACGTGGTTGTCAAAGCCGTTAAAGATATGATTATGCACTGTGGAACAGATTTACCACAAGATACATATGATGCTTTAGAGAAAGCTATGGAAGAGGAGAAATCACCTGTTAGTAAAGAGGTTATTCGTCAACTACTTGAAAATGCAAACATTGCTAAAGATGAAAAAAGACCTCTCTGCCAAGATACTGGTTTAGCTGTATTTTTTGTCTATGTAGGTGAAGAAGTTCGTATTAATGGGGGTCTTCTTAGAGATGCTATCAACCAAGGAACAGAACAAGGTTACACAGAGGGTTATTTAAGAGCTTCTACTTGTGAGCCATTTAGCCGTTTGAACCTAAAAGACACCGTGGGTTATAACCTACCTGCTATTATTCACTTTGACATTGTAAAAGGTGATAAAATAGATATTGAATACGCTGCAAAAGGTGGTGGATCAGAAAATGTAAGCCGTGCCAAAGTTTTCCCACCAGCAGCTGGTAAAGATGGAATTGTTGCTTATGTAAAAGAGGTTATCTCTGATGCAGGGGGGAATCCTTGTCCTCCTATAACCGTGGGTGTAGGAATTGGTGGAACATTTGAAAAAGCTGTTATTAGCTCAAAACATGCTCTATTTAGAGACCTAGAGACTGAAAATGAAGACCCTGAAATGGCAGAGTTAGAGGCTAGAATGTTGATAGAAATCAACAACCTTGGAATCGGTGCTATGGGAATGGGTGGAACAAAAACTGCTCTTGCCGTTCACATCGAGGCAAACCCTTGTCACATCGCTTCTTTACCTGTTTCTGTTAACGTTCAGTGTCACTCTTCAAGACATACACATATTACTATTTAAGGAGAAAAGATGGCAACATATTCATTAACAACACCATTAACATCAGAAGATACAAAAAAACTTGTAGCAGGTGATACTGTTCTTCTTAACGGTACTATTTTTACTGCACGTGATGCAGCACACAGCAGATTGGTAGCACTTATCGAAAAAGGTGAAGAGTTACCTTTTGATTTAGAGGGTTCTATTATCTACTTTGTTGGACCAACTCCTCCAAAACCAGGTGACCCTATCGGCAGTGCTGGACCTACAACTTCATACAGAATGGATTCATTCTCACCGACCATGCTTAAAAATGGTTCAAAAGGGATGATAGGAAAAGGAAACAGAAACCAAGAGGTCAAAGATGCTTGTGTAAAATATGACGGAATTTATTTCGGTGCAACAGGTGGAGCTGGTGCTTTACTTGGTAAACAGATTATCTCGGCTGAAGTTATCGCCTACCCAGAGTTAGGGCCAGAAGCTGTTAGAAAAATCACCGTTAAAGATTTTCCTGTAACGGTTGTAAACGATACACAAGGTAATGACCTTTATCAGGTGGGTCGTGAACAGTATGAGGTTAAGGGTTAACCAACCTTAAGCTTTTTTGTGGGCATCTTGCCCACTTATTTAGCATCATTAAATATATTAAAATCTGTTTTAAAAAAGTCTCTATTATTTTAATTAGAGGCTTCCTCCCCCTAATTTCCTTAAATATTAAGCTTAGTTCTTTATAATAAAATAATAAAACACCATAAGCTGGAGCTTAAATATGTTTAAACAAAAACTACTAATTTTAATTCTATCTCTTCTTTTTTTGGGTTGTTCTTCTATTGTACATAAAAAAGAGGTCACACTCTCCTCTTCTAAAAAGTATGCCATTAGCTCTTTTTGGAACTATACCGAAACGCCTATGGCAGGTCTACGGGCTTCGAGTATTGTCGAAAGTGTTTTGGCTAAAAACCGACTTACCATACACTCTTTAATTGGAGGCAGTGATGAGATGGGAGAGACCCTTAGCAAAGATGATTTTTTACAAAAACAGAAAGCCAAAGCCAAAAGTGTGGGGGCAGAGTATCTTATTACAGGCAACGTACAAGAGTGGCGTTATAAAACAGGTATTGATGGTGAACCCGTGGTTAGTTATACCCTAAAAGTTATCGACTTAAAAGATGATACCATACTCTTTAATGGAGTGGGGGCAAAAAGTGGTTGGGGGCATAAATCTATTGGGGTAGTGGCTCAAGAGATTGCAGAGGAGTTAATTCCTCGATTTACACCTTAAGCCATGACACTTAAAAAACGTCCAAAGATTTTTCAAGGGGTCGAAGTCACGATTATCTCCCTAATAATTTCTTTTATTGGTTACAGTATTGATGTCAAAGACCCCCTTTTGGTACATCATGATTTTAGTTTTCTTATTTTATGGTTGGCTATTGTGACTCTATTTTATGGTTTATCCATGGGACTGTTAATGTGGATTATTTTTGGAGTTTTTGCCTCGTTTACCTACGTCAACGATTCCTCTTTTACCACCATTCTTCTAGAGAACCTCTTCTTCGTATTTCTTTTTGGACTCTTTTTTACCAATCTGCATCAAGAGATAGACAAAGTTCGAATAAAAAATAAATATCTAAATTTACGACTCAAAGAGCTAAGTAGTGCATTTTTTACCCTCAAAATATCTCATGACAAGCTTGAATCTATCTACATTACCCAACCCGCCTCGTTTCGATTTGTTATCTCTGAACTTTTAGAGAGTTGTAAACACAACACCCCTGAACTCTCGGCAAAAAATACGCTAAAGGTGTTAAAGAAATTTTTTTCGGTCAATGATGCCACCATTTGGCGGGTTAAAAATGGTGTACTCACCCACCCTTTTTACACCCTAGGATATACAGGTACCAGCATCAACACCGATGACAAAATAATTCAAGAGGCACTCACCTATCACCGTCCTGTTTATCTTAAAGATTTAGACGATAAAGAGCAGAGCCGTTACCTCTATGCCGTTCCATTCCTAGACAAACGGGAGTTTATTGTTGCCATACTTATTATTAAAGAGATTCCTTTTTTACACTATCATGAAGACAACCTAATGAAAATCAATGTGGTCTTTAACTATATCTGGACAGAGTATAAAAAACGGGCATCTTTGGATGAAATGTCAAAAAAAACAAAATATAAAAACCTTCTTAAAGAGCATCATGAACAACAGAATTTGGTAAACTTCAAACTTGAAATTATACGACTTAACAATATTCTAAACGATTTTAAAATCGACAGCAGGGTCTACATTATCAGCACTCGAAACAGTTACCTCAATCAAGAAATTTCCGATTTTTTATACCAAAACAACAAACTTGAAGTCTTAGATCAATATGTCTCGGTAAAGTGTGGAGAGAACTATATTCATTACATTCTTTTTCCTTTCTTATCAACCAGCAGTCTCTTTGAACTCGCAGACAACCTAGACCAAGCCTTAGAAGAGCTTGAGAATAACCTAAAAATTAATATTCTTGAAGAGGGCTTAGAGTACAACCTAACCCCTGAAAGTCATAAAAAAATGAGAACCAGACATGTCAGTGTACACACCTTTAACTACTTATTACGAGAGAACTACTGTGTTGAGTAACTTAATAGAACTAAAGTTCATCACCTTTTTAGAGCACTCAAGTAGCTCTGAACTCTTCCTATTTTTTGGATTAGAGTTGCTTTTTTGGATGATTTTTTCATTAATCTTGGTTAGCCTTAGCCCAAAAAAATACAAACCTTATAGAAAATCAATCTTTGTCTTTTTTGTCGTGATTAATTTTGGTCTACTTTTTATGGGTCTATTACTCACAGCCATCATGATTGTGGTGGGGTTCTCTTGGGCAACTAGTAAAAATGTTAAACCCACTTATGAGATGCTCGATGTGGACTCCTCTATGTTGGATTTTCCGTTGGTCTACAGTCGATTTTCAGAAGGTATTTTGACCATTAAGAATCATCACACCCTTAATATCTCTACCCAAAAGAAGATTAAATCTTTGCGTATTTTATATGAGAGTAATGCACACGGAAACATAGGAAAAATTAAACGTTTTCTATCCGATGATTCTGATGAGACCCGACTCTATGCCTTTTCACTCATCTCTGCTTTTGAAAAAAAGCTCAATGATGGGGTTAAAAAACTTCAACAACAGATTAAAGAGGAACCCAATAAAAAAGAGAAAGAGAACCACCATTTTCTATTGGCTCAAATGTACTGGCAATTTATCTATCACGGGGTTGCCAATGAACAACTTGCCCACTTTTACACCAATAAAGTAGAAGATACCTTAAAACCCATCAAGCATGATGCCAACGCCTCAATGCTCTTGGGGAAAATTTATATTTTTAATAAAAACTATAAAAAGGCAGAGCGACATTTTTTAAAAGCTGTAAACTTAGGTGTTCCCCAAAAAGTAATACATACCTATCTAGCCGAAATACGCTATGGACAAAAAGCCTTTAACTCGGTCTCAAACTATATGCAAGAAGAGGAGTTTGTTATTGACCTACGAATGAAACCACTCCATACCATGTGGGAGAGAAATCTATGACGGTACTCCATCATACAGGTGAGCCTGATATTCTTATACCATCCGAAGGAACCTTTCCTTATGTTCGTGGAGGGGTCTCATCATGGATAGCACAGCTTATTGCAGGGCTTCCTCAATACACCTTTGGCATTGCATTTATAGGAAGCCGACGGAAAGACTACTCCCCTAAACCTCTTTTTGAGTTCCCTAAAAATTTGGTCTATGTCGTTGAAATTTTTATGTTTGATGCAGATGAAAAGCCCAAAATCAGACAACTAGACGGTGATCCTAAAGCATTTGAAGAGGTCGAGAGACTCTACCAGTGGTTTAAAGAGAGTAAAAAAGATACCCCCTTCCCCCAAACCATCAAAAGTTTGGATTTTTATCTTAATACCATTAATGAGTCAATGTTTCTTTACAGTAAAGAAGCATGGTATTTCACCACCAATAAAAATTATACCAACGCCAGTGATGTCCCCTTTACGGATTATTTTTGGACGGTAAGAAATATTCATCTACCCATTTGGAAAATGGCAAAATTGGCAAAATTTATCGGTGATAAAGGCAGAATCCTTCACTCTCCCTCTACGGGGTATGCAGGATTTTTAGCAGCCCTTATCTCGAATGATAAATCCAAACCTTTTATCTTAACCGAACACGGTATTTATACCAAAGAGAGAAAAATCGACCTAATGTCCAGCAGTGCCTTCACCTATTATAAACTTGATATATTCAAAGGTTCAGGCGAAGAGAACTACATTCAAAATATGTGGATTAACTTTTTTGAAGGTCTTGGTAAAATGAGCTATTACGGAGCCAACCCTATTCTATCTCTATTTGGTGTTGCAAAAGAGACACAGATTGCCTATGGAGCCAAAGCAGAGTTGTGTCGAGTTATCCCCAATGGGGTGGATGTTAAAAAACTAGGAGCCACCCTTAAAAATCGCCCAAAAGGTGTCCCCAAAGTTATTACCCTTTTAGGACGTGTGGTCTCAATTAAAGATATTAAAACCTTTATACGGGCAATGCGACTCACCGTCGATGCCATTCCCAATGTCGAAGCGTGGATAGTTGGCCCCCAAGATGAAGAGAAAGCCTATGCCCAAGAGTGTGTCGAACTTATTGAAATTTTAGACTTAAAGAGCAGTATTAAGTTCTTAGGGTTTCAACAAATTACCGATATTCTACCCAAAAGTGGTATCTTAACCTTGACCTCGATTAGTGAAGGTATGCCTTTGGTTATTTTAGAAGGATTTGCAGCAGGGGTTCCATGTGTCAGCACCGATGTGGGGTCGTGTAAAGAGCTTATTTATGGTGGAGACAACCCCGAAGATCAAGCCCTAGGAAGTGCAGGAAAAGTTTGTAAAATAGCCGATGTTAATGCCATTGCCCAAGGATACATAGAACTGCTAACCAATGAAGAGCGATGGAGAGAGGCTCAACGCATTGCCATCGAACGGGTTAACCGATTTTATACCCAAGAACATTTTTTAGACAACTATAAAAAAGTCTATGAAGATATTTTTGATGCACAGGACAATAACTCATGGCAGGGATAGGGTTTGAGCTAAAACAGATTCTCAAAGAGCAATCACTTTTATCGGTTTTTAAAACCTTTGGATACTCTGCCGTACTTAGCAGTGGACCATGGGTTATCTCGATGATTATTATACTGGGTATTGGTCTAAGTAATATCTACATCTCTCGGACAGGTGACCCCAACAACATTATGCTACAAGCCTCGGTCACCTATGTATCGGCTTTGGCATTAAGCTCTATCTATACAGGTTTTACACAGCTCCCCTTTACCCGTTTTACAGCCGATAGAATTTATGAGAATCGTGCCTATCTGATTCTACCCAACTTTTTTGGTACCCTTATTGTTACGATTTTAATTGCCTTTGCTATTGTACTGCCTTTGGCTATTTTTCTATTTCATAACCAAAGCAATCTTTTTATACTGCTCTATATTGCCCTATTTGTGGTACTTAGTTGTGTATGGATGGCAAATATTCTAGCTGCCAGTCTTAAGCTTTATAAATTGGTTATTCTCTTTTATCTTCTAGGGTATGGAAGCATCTATTTTTGCTCTATAGTTTTTAAAGAGTATCAGGTGGTGGGGCTACTGCTCTCTTTTTTAATTGGAAATGGCATACTTTTTATTCTGCTCTTTTTAGGTATTGTTTACTTTTATCCCTCTTCAAGTAGTATCAATAAAAAACTTGTTCGTTTTGACATGTACCGACAAAATTTTGGTAAATTCTACTGGAAACTGGGCTGGTCAGGAATGCTTTACAACATGGGAATTTGGATTGATAAAGTTATTTTTTGGTACAGTCCCGTAGTTGGATACATGGTTATAGACAAACTACACGCCTCGATGGTCTATGACTTTCCTATTTTTTTAGCCTATCTTTCGATTATTCCAGGCATGGCAATCTTCTTTTATCGACTCGAAGTTGATTTTGCCAAAGCCTATGATAACTTCTATCGAGCCATTACCAAACATGGAACACTTAAACAGATTAAACAATACAAACAAGATATGATTGATGCCGTTAAACGGAGTATTCAAGAGATTCTTTTTGTGCAAGGAATGCTCAATCTTCTACTCTTTTTAGGGGCTGAGACACTTTTTGAAATTTTACAAATACCCAAACTCTATCTTCCTCTTTTCTATGTCGATGTTATTGGGGTACAACTGCAACTAGGATTCATGTCTATTTTGGCCTACCTCTACTATTTAGACCGACAGAAAGATGCCCTTATTTACACACTGCTCTTTGTGGTACTTAATATTTTATTCACATGGTTAAGCATTCAGTTAGGACCCTATTTCTATGGATATGGATTTAGTGTTACTCTATTAATTCTGTTTGTATCAAGTATTTACACCCTCAATCAAATTTTACAGGAGCTGGACTATAAAACCTATATGTTGCAATAAAATACTACTCATGCTAATATTACTCTTTAGCTCATTATCAGCAGAGGAGCGATATGCTTTTATTTACAGTAAAAATATTGATGACCGATTTATTAATTTTTACGACAAAGTCGTGGTTGAAGCCGAAGCAGTAGACAATATTTATGCCATACGCTACCCAAAAAAAATGGTTGCCTATGTAAGTGTGGGTGAGATTGAAGCGTGGAGAAAGAGCCAAAAGCCCTATCAAAAATCTTGGGTACTCTCTGAAAACAAAACATGGAACTCCTTAATTGCTGATCTTACTCAAGAGGGGTATCGAAATTTTGTACTTCAACGCATTCAAAAACTCCATAAACAGGGGTATCGAAATTTTTTCTTAGATACCATGGATTCTTATCATGTGCTAAGTAGCAATAAAAAGCTCTTTAAAAAACAACAAAGAGCTATTGTCTCCTTTATCCATAAAATACGACAAAAATACCCCAACTGTAAACTGATTATTAACCGTGGGTTTGAACTGCTCGATCAGATTCATCAAGATATTGATGGGGTGGTAGCAGAGAGCCTACTTAATCGTTATAATCATGCTAAAAAATCCTATACAGACGTACCCAAAACAGACCAAGAGTGGTTACTTGAAAATTTAAAAAAAGCTCAAAACTACAATCTTGACACCGTCTCAATAGAGTACAGCGACCAATCAACCAAAGAGCGACATGCCATTGCCAAACGGGTCAAAGCTTTAGGCGTTATTCCCTATGTTACCGATGGACTGCTTCAAGAGCAAGGGGAGTGCGATATTGAACGTGTTCGTCGAGATGTTCTGATTCTATTTAATAAATCCCTATTTAAAGATAAAAATGCCGCCTACTCTGACGTACACCTTTTAACCTCGATGCCTTTGGAGTATTTTGGTTACGTGCCAATTTTACATGACCTCTCAACCCAAGAACTTCCCCAACGGGTAGAAGACCGATACCACTCGGTAATAGTTTGGAGCAGTGGAACCACTAAAAATGATAAAAAACTCTATGCTTGGGCAATAAAGATGCAAACAAAAGGGATTAAAATTCTCTTTCTAACAAATTTTGTCTTTACCCCCTCAGCAGAAAAACTTTATGCTTTTGGATTAAAGAGCGAACCCAACAACAACAGCTTTAGGGACAATACAACCACCACCTACCATCAACCCTACCAAACCTATGAGATACCTGCATCCATCGAGTATGAAGAGAGCATAATAACAGCCAAAGATGCACAGCCCATACTCTCGGTGAGCTATAAAAATGGTCAAACCAGTATGCCCATTGCCATTACCTCTTGGGGTGGCTATGCACTGGATAATTCATTTCTGCTTAGTATCGACAACGAAAACTACTGGTCAATTGACCCTTTTAAATTTATAAAAGAGGCGTTAAAACTTGATAATATTCCTATGCCCGACCCCACCACCGAAGCAGGTAGACGAATATTATTGGTACATGTTGATGGAGATGGATTTGTCGAACCTGTTAGAACCGACAACAAAAGACTCTCTACAGAGTATTTAATAAAACATATTTATAAAAAATACCCCATTCCACAAACCGTCTCACTGATTCAAGGAGAGGTTGACACCATTGGTCTTTTCCCCAAACTTAGCCCAAAAATGAAACGTATATCTAAAGAACTCTATGCCATACCATGGATTGAACCTGCGAGTCATACCCTCTCACACCCTTTCTATTGGGACAAAGTAACCAAACCCGAAAATGCTACCCCTAGTGTGGGAAAGAACTACCACCTCGCACTGCCCAACTACCACTTTTCATTAAAAAAAGAGACCATAGGAAGTATAGAGTTTTCCCTCTCTTTTGCACCCAAAACAAAACAGAATGAAAAGATACTCTTTTGGACGGGGGACTGTCTTCCGACCAAAAAGGTGTTGGCATTTATAGAACGTCAAGGTATTCTAGCCATGAATGGGGGGGATACCACCATTAAAAAGAGTGACCCGTGGCTTAGTCACATTGCCCCTTTTGGACTCCAACGTGAAGAGTATTGGCAAATCTATACAGGTCAACAGAATGAAAATGTCTTTACCAACGATTGGCTAGGACCATTTTGGGGCTATAGAGATGTTATTGATACCTTTAAGATGACCGAAAGCCCCCGACGCTTAAAACCCATTAATATCTACTACCACTTCTATTCGGGTTCTAAAGTTGCTTCGCTTAAAGCCCTTGATGAGGTCTATAGTTGGGCAACCAAGCAGAAAACATCCAAACTCTATGCGTCGCAATATATTAGAAAAGCTCGTGGATTTTACCGTACTGCCATTGCCAAAACAGCCAATGGATATGAAATACGAAACAGTGGCTATCTGCGTACGGTACGTTTTAAGGGTAAGGTGCATGTCGATATAGCACAAAGTCAAGGGGTGGCAGGGTATACCTACCATCAAGGTCAGACCTATATCACACTGGACAAAAGAGAAGAGCATCAGATTAAACTCACCACTCAACCAAGCCATACACCTTATCTTATTGATGCCAATGGTTGGGTCGAGAGTTTCACACACAACAATCAGAACTACACGTTTAAACTTCAATCTAATGTTACTATAAAAGCAAATTTTTATCTTCCATCCTCTTGTCACCATCAACTATCCAAAGGAATAGAAGCAAAAAAGGTAAAAAATAGTCTCTCTATTTTTTCACATAGTCAACAAGGAGCAACCATTGCATTCCAGTGTCAATAACCATGATACCAGCACCTCTATTCTTTCACTCAAAGAGATTATGGGCATTATTATGGTTTTTAGCTTTGTACTCTATCTGCTATTTCCCAAAGAAGATATTGAACTGATTGTCGAGGGAGAGAGCAAGAACACCAACCTCTCTATTAATTACCTAGAGAGTATGTTGCTCTACTACCCTGACAATATAAAGTTACAAATGGCACTCATTAAAAACTATCGTTATGCAGGAGATTTAAATAAAGCTTTAAAACTTACGGATAAATTACTAAACAATACTACAGATAAAGAGTTACAGAAATCTCTCTATAAAAGTCAATATATGATTTTAAAAGACCAATATTTTCAACTTAAAAATGAAGAAGAAAAAATATTTTTTATAAACAGACTAAAAGAGAAACTACTAAACTATTTTAATATTAAAGGAGAAAAAAAAGAGTACCTCTTTCTCTTTGCAGAAGCGACACAAATGGGTTTTCAAGCCCTTAAATACAAAGCACTAAAAGGATTAATGCGAGAAGAGCCTGACTTTATTGATTACGAATTAGAAAAAGAGGCTTTTTATCTGGCTTCGGCACTAGAATTCAAAGAGGAAGCCCAGTTTTATCTCTTTAGACTGTTAGAGTATGGTGAGATAGAGGGAAAACTCAAAGAACGTGCCTTAACCACCCTACTTGAAGCCGAAGAGTACAACAGAGCCTCTGCCTTGGCAACTCAGCTTTTTTTAGAGAACAATGATAGTGAAATAAAAATAGCCTTTTTTAACATTGCCCTCTACACCCTTTTTCAAGATGAAGCCAACAATACCGAAGCGATTAAAAAACTTATTAAAACCTATGCCAGTAGTGGTGTATTAAAAGCGCACAACGTCTCGGTTGTTATAGAGGGGCTATTAAAAGTAGGTGACACCAAGGGAGCCAGTCAATTTGCCATGGACACCTTTAAAAGTAATCCTGAAAGCTTTAACGAAAAGGTAACCGAATTGGCAATTAAAAGTCTGATTTATCGCAGTGAACTGAAATCGGCACTGCATATTGCCCTCTTGGCTCATAAAAAGTTTCCCAAACGTCGTTGGCTTGACCAGAGTATTCAACTCTGCTTATGGCTAGGAGAGATGAAAAAAGTAACCCAACTCAACCACCAAGGATACAAACTCTACGGTGATTTAAAATATGAGGCATACCTTTTAAAATCAACCACACTAGACAATGGCTATAAGCTTTTAGAAGAAATTTATAAGAATCGACTAAAAAAAGGTGACCTAAAAATGGTTAAAAAAATAGCCGAATATTACAACTATACAGGAGAGATTCCCAAAGCAGAGACTTATTTTTTAAAACAGTTAAAAAAGAGACCCAACCAAGCCATTCATAAAGAAGCAATTCTATTTTCCTATAAAAACAGTCATTATGCCAAAGGAATCAGACTCTATGAACAGTATAAAAAACGCTATGGCATGGAGAAAAAGCTACAAAAGCTCACCATTAAAAAGCTCTTGGCACTCAAACAGTTTAAAAAAGCCTACCATTTCTCTAAAGCCTTAGCGAATGCTAAAAAACATACGATTAAAATTCAAGCCACCTTTAAAAAATTGGGTTTAAACAATAGCTTTCCTTTTTATCGTAAGATAATAGAACTCGCTTGGATACAAAAAGATTACCCCTACCTTTATAAAATTTTATGGAAATTAGAGCATGTTAACGAACTCAAAAGTAGTGATTATGAAAAACTCATTCACCTAGAAAAAGCACTAAACCAAGGAGAACGTGTTGCCTACCTTTATGAGAAGTCTTGGAAAAAGACCTCTAATCAAAGCTATCTATTTGCCCTTTTTTATAAATATATAGAAGATAAAAATATCCCCAAATTTCAATCACTCTTAACAAAGCTAACCCCTAAAGATAAAAAGAGTTTAAAAAAGAGTATCCACTATCATATCTTAATGGCAAATCATTATGTTCAAAACCAAGAGACCCAAAAAGCACTTAAGAGCTTTATTACAGCCCTTAAACTTGATAAAAACAGTGCCTTTACCCATCAAGCTTACTTGTGGTTTCTGCTAGACAATAAACTAAGCAAAAAACTGATTAAAGAGATACGTTTACTTAGAAAAAGTCCAAAACTTCAAGCTCAAGTTGGCTTTCCTTCAGTGGTGGGGGCAATGACCCTTCAAAAAACCGACTTGGCACTGCATTGGTTAAAGCCTCTTTTAAAAACCAATGAGAACAGATTAGAGTACCAAATACTCTATGCCGATATTTTAGAACTGCAAGATAGAGCTATTGGAGCAAAATATGCACGAATTAAGCTTTTTAAAAAAATAAATCAGATGATAAAAAGCTCACCAAAACTGCTAAAAGATAAAGATTTTGCACGGGTCTATATGAGACTAGTCACCCTCTATGTTACCCCTTATGAAAAAAGAGCCATCTACTTTAAACAGTTTAAATCACTCTTTGCAAACGAAGATTACTTAGAGATGCAAATCAGTTGGTATGCCTCTAAAGGTGAAACAGGAAAAGTAAAAGAGTTGGTCTCTAAAAATAGCATTGATATTCCTTGGTTAAGTCTCTACTTGGCAATAGGGCTAGACCATCAATTAAAAAAACAGAAACTGCTCAAAGAGCATAAAGAGATTCTACCCTTTAGAGACCGAGTCACTGCCACACTTGATACAGGTGATAGGAGTGGAGCCTACAGCCTTGCCTTTCAAAGCTTAGAAGAAAACAGCCGAGATACTGATTTGTACAAAATTTATCACAACATGGTCAATACAGACTACCCCAAAGGAGAGGTCTCTACAAAATATAAACACCTCTCTCCAAAAATAACCTCTATCCAAAACAGAGTAAGCTACCGATGGGGACTTTATAAAGGGATAGAATCTAAACTTTCGGTAGAGCAATACAGGTATCACCTAACAAACAATAAAAAGAACAATCTCTTTATCAATCATGTTGTGACCCTATCGTTAAAAAATCGTTTTAAAAAATTGCTTTGGAATGCTAAAGTTTCCCAACACGATACCCAGCATGATTTTTTGAGTGCCTCATTAGATTTAAAATACCGTACCAGCGATTTTACTGTAGAGGTTGCTACAAAATACCAAAATCAAACCGAACAGACACCACAACTGCAAATAGAGGGTATGGAGAATGCCGTTAAAGTCTCTGTTAAAAAATCGATCAACGGATATATGAATTTGGGCATATCTTATGAAGAGAAAAAGTACAAGAGACACGACCGTACCAATATTGGTAGCTCTCGTCATATTGCACTCAATGCTAACCATATCATTCGTGCAGGGTATCCTGATATTACCCTAAACGGGTACATTAGCCTAAACCGATACCACCCAATGGGTGAGGAGATTCTACTTCCAAAAAGTTACACCGAATTTGGGCTACAACTAAGCATGGGAATGGGTGCTAAAAACTATATCCACAGAAGCTGGAAACCATTTGGTACCTTAGGAGTTGCTGTAAATAACCACCAAAATATCGGAACCAGTCTATCTTTAGGAATGGCAGGAAAAGTAAGAGGCGAAGACCTACTATACTTTCAATTTGATTACAGCAACGGAGTTAAAATGATTAACGATGCCTCTTATGCCGTTCAGATGGGGTATAGGTTTTAAAAATCTACACGTCACCTACCAAACCTC
>DCAF01000050.1:21867-28245 GCA_002311915.1 Sulfurovum sp. UBA1140
ATTGGTTAAGTTAATTTTAAATTTTATTAAAAAAATATTTTTTATAATGATTCTTTGTGAAAGTTTAATTTTAATCGTTTATTAACGTCTATCCCCCATTACCATATCACCTAGCATACCTAAAGCTGAACCTTCTCCTTGGTCGTTTCCTCCTCCTTGTGGGGCTGCCGATAGCATTCTTCCTGCTAACCTAGAGAAGGGGAGTGACTGTATCCATATTTTTCCCGGTCCTTCTAGTTTGGCAAAAAAGAACCCTTCACCACCAAACAGACCTGTTTTAATGCCTCCTGCTTGTTCTATATCAAAATGAACATTTGGCTCCATAGCAACCAAGCATCCTGTATCTAGGTGCAGGGTCTCACCTGCTTTAAGCTCTATCTCTTTAAGCATTCCACCTGCATGGATAAATGCCATGCCATCACCTTCGAGCTTTTGCATAATAAAGCCCTCTCCACCAAATAGACCTGTCAGTATCTTTTTTTGGAAATGAATACCAATAGCAACCCCTTTAGCAGCACACAAAAAACAGTCTTTTTGACAAATAATCTTACCCCCAATTTTTGACAAATCAACAGGAATAATTCGCCCAGGGTAAGGGGCTGCAAAGGCTACCGTTGCTTTTCCTTGCCCTTCATGTGTAAATACCGTGGTAAAGAGACTCTCACCCGTGAGCAATCGTTTACCAGCACCCACCAGTTTTCCTAAAAATCCACCTGTCTCTTCTTTGGAGCCTGAACCATCACCAAAAATGGTATCCATAACAATATCACTGCTTTTATACATCATCGAACCTGCCTCTGCAACGGCACTCTCGTTGGGGTCTAGCTCTATCTCGACATATTGAATATCTTCTCCATAAATTTTATAATCTATCTCATCTGAACGTTGAAATGAACCCCCCATTGCTCGTGACGGAGGGGAAGAGGGTCTATTATAAAGGCTATTCGTAGAACCTTTTAATTCACCAATCGAATCAATCGGTTTCCAATCACTAAACCCCTCTTTCCAAGCAAACCCCCTACTATCTTGCTTGGCAAGTTTTCTTGCTTCCACTGTATTAACAGGACCTATCTTATCACCATTATCATACTCTAAATACCATTCACTGTTCATCGTTTTACCTTCTGCTAAATTAATATTTTTATTATACCTAATCTGTGTTATTTAACTCAAATATATTAAAAATTTACTATAATATATACTAGTAATTAAAGTATTATTTTAATAGTTTTTTTTAAAAATAAACTTATATAAGGACATAGAGTGCCTTGGAAACGGAGCGTTTACGCCCGAATAACGTAGGCAGAGCCTTCCGATTCCAAGTTTTAGAAAATATTCTCTACAACCAAACCCCATTTCTAATAAAATAGACCACAGGATAGAGTGTAACCACAAGAGCATACAACAAGTTAGCAATCAACGAAATACGATAACTTCTATCTTCTCCCTCTCCCAACATCTGCATAACCCCCAAACGCATTCCATAAAACGTACCTATAAACAGTAGTGTATAGAGCAGATACCCCACATAGTAGTAATCACTCTGCAAAAAGCAGAAAGGGCAATGATGAGTAGGTAGCTCGTAAATATAGGTTCCAAACCATGAAATCAAACTTACTAATGCAATAATAATAAACGAAATATTGGCAATGGCAAACAGATATTTAACTCGAAACCAATAAAAAAAAAGCAATAGAGCAATATTTCCATAAAAAAGAGCCAACAGAGGAGCCGTTTTAATACTTAAAATATCCCCCATGGCAGAGGTCGAAGCCGACGAATAGAGCGTACCACAACAGCTGACCATCTTATCAATATCAATATCGCTAAACATGATTCCTTCTAATACTATTTCTATGACAAACAGTACAAATGCCACCATAAAAAACTCAAATTTTATTTTAGTATAGGGCAAGTTGGGGTTTTTAATATCTAAATAGTGCAGAGCCAACCAAAAGCCAAACAGATACAAGTTTACCAATTTAAGAATTAATAGATACGTTCCATAATCGGTAGCATCCACCACCCCTGCTCCACACATTGCCCCTGTAAGCAGAACCGATATTTTATCAAGTGTAAAGATAAAAAATAGAAACAGTGGAAGCTTAATGGCAAAGATATATTTAATAATGGTTGCTGATAAAAAGCTCTGTTTCTCTAAACGGTATTGACTCTGCGTGGTGGCATGTATATCCCATTTTAAAGATATTTTAACACTTAATACAAATGCCACCGTAGCGAGTAACAAAAAAATAGCATTTAAAATCAATATTGCCAACACTTCAGGTGCAAGTGTCATACGATTTTTCCACTGCGTATTTCAATAATTCTATCTACCAAGTCCAAATTTAAAAAGAGGGGGTCATGCGTAGCAATCACAATGGTCTTGCCCTCAGCTTTCAAAATTTTAAGCATCTCAATAAAATCTAAAGAGAGTTTTTCATCAAGATTTGCTGTTGGTTCATCGGCAATTATAATCTTGGGGTCATTCACATGTGCCCGTGCAATCGCCACCCGTTGTTGCTCTCCACCAGAAAGATTACGCACCATCGTATCTTTTTTATGAGCAATATTAAACTGTTCCATCACCCTATCTAGCTTTGCTTTAGCCTCAAGCTCATCAGGATTGGTTGGCACGAGTGGCAACAGAATATTCTCTTGAACCGAAAGGGTTGGAATTAGATTATACTTCTGAAAAATAAACCCAATATCCTCTTGCCGATAATCAGAAGCAAAATTATCAGGTAACTTAGAGACCCGTTTACCATTTACAATAACCTCACCCGAGGTCGGCTTGGTCAATACTGCAATCAGCGAAAGAATGGTACTTTTCCCACTCCCACTCACCCCTTTTAAAACCACCAACTCACCCTCTTTAATGTTTAAGTTGATATTATCCAAAGCAGTAATGGTATTATTTTTATTTAGCTCGTATGTTTTTGTTGTATTTTTTAGGGTTATCATCATAAATTATAGCTAAAAGTGACTTTTGGAAGAGAGTATTATACGTTACAAAACAAGAGAAAAAAAATAAATTTTTAGCTATACTTTCTATAACAATAAGCAACAAAAAAAGGAAACACCCTATGATCCCATCAAAACATCTAAAACAGTTATTACTAGCACTCACAAGTACAGCATTTATTGCTTGTGGAAGTGGTAGTTCAACAACAGATAAAACCGATATAGAAGCCGAACAGACCAAAGAAGAGGTAAAGATTCCAAATATTTTACCCAAAGCCAATGCAGGTGTTGATATGAACATTACCTTTGGTCAACCTATTATTTTAAATGGTGCGAAAAGCTCTGATGTGAATGGAACAATTATTCAATATGAGTGGAAAAATGGAACAGAAACTGTTGGAAATCAAGCCAATATAGTTTTAGACAACATTACAGCCGAAGGTACATACACCTTTACTTTAACCGTTACGGATGATGAGAATGCCACGGCTACAGACAGCGTTAAAGTGATTACCTACTCTGATACGGTGGTGGTTTTAAATACCAATCAGGGGGATATAGAGCTTAAAATGTTCTCGAATATTGCACCAAAAGCTGTAGAAAACTTTGTCACCCACAGTAAGAATGGCTACTACGATGGGATTATTTTTCATAGGGTTATTAAAGATTTTATGATTCAAGGGGGCGACCCACTTGGCACAGGATATGGTGGAACATCTATTTGGGGAACACCATTTGAAGATGAAACCACTCCTAGCGTTCTATTTAACAAGCCCTTTCTCTTAGCAATGGCAAACAGTGGAAAAAATACCAATGCCAGTCAGTTTTTTATTACCACCAAAGAGGCTGATTTTCTAAATGGCAAATATACTCTTTTTGGAGAGGTAATAGAGGGAACAAACACCGTTACTGCCATAGAAAACACACCTGTAGGATATGGTGATAAACCCAAAGAGGAGCAAAAAATTATTAAAGCTTATATAAAATTTGAGGTAAAATAGAGCCATTAAGAGAAGAGCCGATTTTTAAAAGTTCATAATCAGTGGTTTTATGAGAGTGGAGAGTTTGAAAAATAAAAACGTTCTCTCCTATCTTTCAACCAAAATCCCATACTTACGGAGAGCCTCCATCATACTGTCTTTGCCTAAATAGCCCGTATGCCTATCAACCTCTTTACCATTTTTATCATAAAAAAGTTGTACAGGAAGCTCCTCTATATTGTGGTTTATCGCACCTAAGAAATCTTTATCTACATTGACATAATAGATTACTGTTTGGGGATACTGCTCTTTTATTTCTCTAATTTGAGGTGCCATGTTATCACACCAAATACATTTCGTTTTACCAACCATTACCATTAAGGGTCTATCTTTTTTAATCTCATCCAATTTCTTTTCAGGGACATCTCCAAAATCATGAGCCAATAGACTCATGACGATAACCACCATAGATAAAATAACTTTTTTCATAATTTTCCTTTATAGCTTTTAAATCTACCGAATAACCTCATCAACCTCAAGTGTAGAAGCTCTCCACGATGGTATAATTGTAGCCCCAATATAAATGGGAACCGACAAAAAGAAGACCAAAAAGAGCGTCTGTAACTCAAAAACAAATGGCAATTCAAACGAGGTCTTTAACTGCGAATATCCCACAAATATCTCTCGTAAAAGTGGGGCTTGAAGTAGATATACAAATCCAAAAGCAAAGAAAATACCAAGAAGATATGCCAAAAAAGAGAGAATAAAAGATTCATAAAATTTCTCTTTTAAAACATCATCAACCCTCCAGCCTATCGCTTTAAGTATACCTATTTCACGTTTCTCTTCACTGCTTAATCCACTGGCCTTATCATAAATAATCATAAAAAAGGTAAACAACGAGACAATAAAAAGTGCCAAAAAAACACCACTCTTATAATCAAATATATTCTGATAACTTACTTTTAAATCATTCGAGCTAATCACCCGTGTATCAGGGTACATCAGCTTAATTTTAGAGGCAACGGTGGTAATCTCTTCGGGGTTTGGCACTTTAACCACAATATCGGTAGCGTAATGTTCACTCATATCAAAAATCTCTCGTACACTCTCTTTAGACATCACTATCATATCATTAGATTCTAGCTCTGTATCCCCATCAAAAACACCTGCAATAGTAACCTGTTTAAACTCTCCATCGGGCTTAATAAAATTAAAATACTCTTTATAATAACTCTGGCTCATAATCTTTTGAACACCTACCCCAACCACCATCGCACTCTTGGTGGTTAGTTCATCAAAATCAAATTTTTGAACCAACGAAGCAAAACTCTCTTTATACTGCTGTTCATACTGGTCAATACCCACCACCGAAAAGTTAACCCCTGCATTTTCAAAATAGTAATAACCCCACACACGAGCAACGGCTTCGCTCACCCCTGCAATACCTAAAATCTCATCAGCTACCAAAGTCTCTATATCATAATGTCGCCCTGCTTTTATCTTCTGAACGGTTATCTGAGGAAGAGCATCCACTGTTGATTGAAGTTCGTGCTTAATAGAGCCTGTTATTAAAAAAACCGAGGTTAACAATGCTGTTAGAAGTGTGAAAACTACTAGAATGAAGATGTTTTTGCTTTTAGCTCTTAACAAGGCATTGATGGCGAACTCTATTAGGTATAGGTTTATCTTAGTTTTCAAGAGTGGAGTCCTTGTTTATAATACCCGAATGAGAATAAGCAAAAGTAGAAGGGAAATATTCTCGAAGATTGGCATCATCACGGTAGATAGAGAAAAGGTCACTTATTGTTCTATGCCGAACCGAAGAGGTTTCAGTAACTAGAGCAAGGTCGGGAAGCCCTGCAAGGGTAACAAATTGGCTCTTTTTACGCTGTTGTTCTAAAGTCATCTCTTGGGTCTGTTGCAGATAGAATAACTCTGCTACTAAAAAAGTGCTTAGTCCTACAAACAGATACAAAAGAGCATAACTTTTTTTATTCATCTAGTTTATAGACCTCTTTTTCTGTTATTTTATCAAATTTAACTATGGTTTTACCATTATGGTCATCTAAAAAAGTTTTGGCATCGCTCTCTTGCTCAAATGGTATCAGCTCGTTACCCATTGGGCCTAAAACATCTGACCCTATCACATAATAGGCTTTGGTAGCATCTATCGCTTTTTGAGCGTAATAATCGGTAACCAATATTTTACTAATGCTCTCTTTTTTAGAGTTCTCATATTTTCCCCATCTCATTGGGTCAAAATAGAACTTCATTAAATCTTTAACTCCATCAAATGAGCAGTGATGTTCCTGCTCACCTAGTTTATAAAATATCTGCCCTGCCCATCGTGGATACTTATAAGTAAACATGCCACACACAGGGCATTTTTCATCTTTTTTGACCAAAACTCGATTATCAATTTTATCTAAAT
>DCAF01000050.1:28333-31545 GCA_002311915.1 Sulfurovum sp. UBA1140
TTTTGCGTAAGAGCAGATTTCAAACTGTTAATTTCAATATAATCTGTTAGATTTATATCTTGTTGACACTTTTTCTCAAACAGTTTTTTACCCATGGGATAGATTTTTTTCTTTTTCTTCATACTCACCATGGCAATATCTGCTTGTAGTGAAGCTTTGGCTACTTCTAATACTTTTGTAAAGTTAACCACTTTACCACCATATTCTTTTACAAAATTGGTTGCCTCGATTTCGCTCAAAAATGCCAATTTGCTTACCTTGGTCATCGTACCTTTAATTTTAGACCCCAGCACATAAAATGCACTCTTGGCACCAATAAGTTTTTGGCTTGTTACATCTACCACTTGAACATCATTAATACTAATATTATGCTCTTTCATATCTACCACCAAACATCGTACCGAACAGTATTGTCGAGTGCTATTGTCTTCTAATTTAGAGGCATGAGAGGTTTTATAAAACATTTTTAGATTCATCCCACAAATAGGACACCACGGTTTTTTACTCCCTTTTTGAACCAACATTGGCTCACCCGATGCCATTTTACTAAACGGTTCACTGGCATGTACAGTTACTGACAATAACAGCAAGGTTATCATCATCACTAATATTTTTCTACTCATCATTCATTATCCTTATTTTTTTTATTATCTATTATTATATCTAGCAAGTGTTAAATATCTGTTAACTGTGAACTCTTAATCCATATCAAAACTCCTTTTATCTTAATTGGTTAAAATTACCAATAAAAGGAGCAATTAGAATGCAAAAATTACTACTATCTACGGTTGCCATGTTCATATTAACACCATCAAGCTATGCAACCGAGGTTATTAAAGATGGTCAAGCCTACCCTGTTGATAAAATGAGAGAGCAAAACCAAAAAATCGTCAAAATGGTGGTTTCAGAAATCTCAAAAACCCTACCTCAACAGGTTGATAAATATACAAAAATGACCCAAATAAGAGATGAGAACCTTACCCTTATCTACACTTTTGAAATCAATACAGGTGCAAAAAGTGACGAAGCTGTTCGTAAAGAGGACAAACCAAGAATGAAAAAAGCCATTACAAGAGGGGTCTGTCAATCTTCTAAAAGATTTTTAGATGCAGGGGTTGAACTTACTTATGAGTATAAGAGTGCCTTGACCAAAGATGAACTTTTCTCTTTTCATATGACCCAAGAGATATGTCATGGATTAAAAAATGATTAGATTTTTTTTATTGGCACTACTAATTGCCTTTAGCCAAACAGGCTGTAAAGAGCATTCTAAAACCGATGTTGCCAAAGTCCACTGGGATAGAGATATGTGTGCTAGATGCGTAATGGTGGTTAGTGACCGAAAAAATACGGCACAAGTTCGTGACCCAAAAACGGGTAAAAAGTATATGTTCGACGACATAGGCTGTACTATTTTATGGTTTAAAGAAGAGAATATAGAGTGGAAAGATCAAGCCATTATTTGGATAACTGACTTTAGTACAGGTGAATGGATAGATGCGAGAACTGCCTTTTATGACACCGAAAATATCACTCCTATGGCGTATGGATTCTCTGCACACAAAACAAAAGCAACCATAAAAGAGGGTCAAGAGATTGTTGATTTTACAGAGGTGACACGTCGTGTTATTAAAATAGAAAAGTAACTTTTCAATAATTAAGAGTAATTTTATCTGATTTAGAATATTATGGTTCAACTTATAAAAATAATAATGGAGCATAATATGAGAAAATTGATAATCTTACTGGCACTTTTAGTAGGAAGCAATTTGATAGCCGATGTAAAAGCAGGAGAAAAAGTTTACAAAGAGAACTGTGCCATTTGTCATACCATCAATGGTGGTTCAGCCCTTGGACCCGATTTCAACCTTGTTGCATATAAGCGACGCACCGTAGAGATAGAGTATTATGCAAAAGATCCTTATGCCTTAGCTGAAACATTTGGCTACAGTGCCAATGCCATGCCAACCCTACCCCTAGAAGACCAACAATTTAAAGATGTGGCAGAGTATATCTCTTCATTGCAACCCTTTAAAGAGTGGATGAAAAAAGATAAAACTGCCCCTAAAGAGAAAGTATTGGTTAAAAGTGAAGAGAGTAATACGACGAAGAAAGAGGGATAGAGTATACTCTCCTTCTACCTAATTGAATTAATAAAACCGATGAATTTCCTCCATAATATTGACAAAATTCACATCATCACCCTTCTCTTTTAGAAACTCAATAAGATACTTTTCTGAAGCCTCAACCCCATCTTTCTGCTCTATTTTAAGTAACTTGGCATACAGGTCAACAATAACATCTAAAATATGAGGTGAAATGGTTTTTCTATCTGCATGATAAGCGATAATTTCATGTGTATCGGCATCTTTTCTACTCTCAAACTCTGTAAATATCCAGTAGTATCGCCCATCTTTTGCCAAATTTTTTACCACAGCATTAATATTTTTACCTTCAGATATGGTCTCCCAAAGCAACTTGAACACAACCTTTGGCATATCTGGATGACGCACAATATTATGAGCTTTTCCAATAAGTTCATCTCTAGTATAGCCTGATACTTCCATAAAATAGTCATTTACAAAAGTAATCTTTCCCTTCTCATCGGTCTCACTGACAATATATCGCTTGGGGTCTAAGGCTATCTCTTTATCTATCGGTGTTGGTTTGGTCATGTTATATCCTTCCATTTAAAAGCCGTATTAAGGAGTCTGATACCTCATCAAATGCAAATATCCGTTTACCGTTGTACTTTTTTGAAAACGCTTCAGCACTCTCTTTTGTCTCTAAAGCCACCAAATCATCTCCAGCAGGAGAAGTAGCCTTACTACCATAAACATAAAAAGCTGTCTCTGCATTAATAAGCTTTAGTGTCTCATAATCGGTTACCACTATTTTAGAAAAATCTCTCTCACTCTTCACCCCAACATCAAACCATTTCCCAGGTTGATGATAAAACTCAAAAAGAGATTTAGGACTAGAAAAATAGACTGTTTTTCCACCTCTGGTCTCTATTTTGCCTACCCATTTTGGCTCTTTATAGACTTTAAAGTTTCTTACTATGCAGGTGCTGTTTCTGTCGTAGTCAAGGGTATAAACTTTTTCAAGAGGTTTGGTTGACCATGTTTTGTTACTATCCGATGTCGCAAAAAGTATTGATGACAACAGTAAAAGGGTTGTGAATATTTTTTTCATCAAATTATCTCCAAGGA
>DCAF01000050.1:31733-36589 GCA_002311915.1 Sulfurovum sp. UBA1140
CTGCTTTTACAATATCACCTGTTTTAACTTTAAACTCTTTTGCTAACTCTTTTAGTGTATATGTTCTAGCACAGAGAATGTTTTTAGCATAGTATAGTTAAATTGAGCGTGGGTTCAATTGAGGTATGTCAATAAACATCTCAATCTAACTTAACAGATAGAGGGCCTATCTACCTTCACTCAAATCAATAAGATTAAATCCTTTTTTCCAATGTTCAACAATAGATTTTTTAAATCCACTGAGCCTCTCCCTACGTACATACGTTTCGCCTTTTCTATTCTTATCTTTAACAAAAATAGCAAACCATCGACCATCTCCATATTCACTGTTTAAAAGCCTATACCCGTTATCCCATCTTCTTTTAATTACAATATCCAGCACCTCCCAATTATCAACACTGTTGTAAGCTTGGTCAGTAAAGCCTGTATTTTTAACAAAAACGGCAACCCACTTTCCATCTGCAGCTTCAACATCAATAAGGTGATAGCCCTCTTTCCATCTCTGCCTTACTTTTTTAGGAAAATCTTCCCAATATCGTACTACATCGTATCGTCCTTCACGATACGCACTACCCTTCACCAAAATAGCAACCCATGTTCCCTTTCCATACTCAACATTAATCAGCGTAAATCCATCGTCTAAATGCCCCCCTATCGAGGCTTGAAACTTTTTCCAATCTCGATTCTTTAGATAGACTTGATTGGTATAACCCGTACCTTTAGAGAGCGTTGCCATCCACATATCATAACCATATTCAATATCTGTAATCATAAATCCATTAGCCCACTCTTTTTCAATCTCATCATTAAGATTATTCAGATGTTTTTTGGCTACAAATGTCTGCTCTGTATAGGGTGTATCTTTAGAAAATAGTCCCATCCAAATATGTTCTGCCATACCCAGTGTAGGCAGAAAGAATAGGGTTAAAGCTAACCCTAAAATACTCTTTTTTATCTGCTTCATATCAAATCCTTTTTCTATAATAAGTTATTATAACACAAGGATAAGTAATTAAACTAAATCTTTTTTAGTAAAGATTCTAAATCCTAAAAAAGCAAACAATACTCCCACCAGCACAGGATAGACTATCGACAAAAAGACAAACCAAGCTTGTGAAATCGTATCCAAAATATAAAATGCCACAGGTCCCATGACGGTGAGTTCTGGGTCAAATAGTGAAATGGCAGCGACCCTAAATATCTCCATCGGGTTCATCAATGCAATGGCTATAATCAACTCCTCGTTAAATCGTTGTTGCATCATCAGAGCAATCAATGCGATGTCTATAAATGCTAAGAGAAATATCCATATAAAAAAGGCAATCCCCAACGCCACTTCTGATGATTTAACAAAAGAAGAGATAAAAAAGGCAATCCCCAAAAAAGCAGAACTCAAAGCAAAAAGTAACCCCGTATAGAGAAAGAAAATTGCCCAAGGAATCTCAGCCCCTTTAAAAGCCCCATAGACAATGGCTATAATCATCGCAAAAATAACAGGCAGATAAACGGTGATAAATCGCCCTATCACTTTGCCCCAATAATACTCTTTAAGCGAGATAGGAAACGAGAGCATATACTCCAAGATGTGGTTGTCTCTGTCACCTGAAATCGACCGTACCGTGGTAATCAAGATAAAAATAGGCAAAATAATAATCGTAATCTGAATATACATCAACAACAAACGACTAAGGCCTGAAAAGCCCATTACTTGGGATTCTGTAACTCCTGCAATAAAAAAGAGAGCTATCATGCCCCCAAATACTAACGAATAGACCAAAAACCATTTTGCCCTTATGGACTCTTTTAAATCTAAAAAAGCAATTAATCGTAAATTTCTCATCTACTCTCCTAATATCTGTTTTCTAATTTTCGGGTTTGCCATATGCTCACCCCTTAACATTCTAAGTTTGACCTCATCAAACTTAATGCTTTTCTCTTGTGCTTTCTCATACGCTGTAAAACCATAACCCATTGGAGTTCTCTCGTTTATCGTATAGTGAGCATCTGTAGCCCTGATGTACTGTTTGGTATCTTTGGTAAATACCATCGCCCTACTTGGCTCTTTTTCTTCATCTTTTGTCCATAAAATCAGACAACCCATGTCGTCAAAATAGGTCTTTTTATTTAAGTGAGCACTCTGCTCTTTTGATTCAGGTATGGGCATATTACATTGTGGACAGATAGGTTGGCTGGTTGATGTAGAGGAGTCACAACCAATAAAAAACCCTAAAAATAGCAGAAATAATAAAAATTTAAATTCTCTCATCTGAAACAACTTTCCCCATATCCATATAAACTTCACGGTTTACCAAAGACTCCACCTCTTCAAGTCTATGCGTTACAAATAGCAGAACCTTATCTTGCTGTTTTCCTTCTAAAAGTCTGTAAAAATCATCTCTCGCCTTAGGATCAAGATTTGCTGTAGGTTCATCAAAAATAATAATTTCACTTTTCTGTGCCAACGAAATAGCAATTAAAAGCTTCTGCTTCATACCACCAGAGAGTTTAAAAAATGACTTTTTTATATTGGTCTTAATATCCAACTTCATCTCATTGGCATAGTGTAAAATTGTCTCTCTTTTTACAGAGGCACTCACTTCAACATACTGAATCAACTCATCAATACTAAGCTTAATAGGAGGGGGCAATTGTGGCACAAAAGAGATATTTTTTAAAACATCTTGACGCTCTTTAATGGGGTCAAGCCCATCAATCAAAACCGAACCACTATCAGGGTGATAGTAGCCTAGAATAGAACGAATAAGCGTTGTCTTCCCTGCCCCATTGGCTCCCATCAGGGCAATAGAGTCATTTTTATTAAACTCTACAGTCACATCATCCAACGAGATGGTCGAGCCAAACTTTTTGGTTAGATTTTTAATCTCTATCATGAGTATCCTTGATAATCTAAATATTAATGGATTATACTAGGGTTGGCTGTTTTAATTTATGATTTGTATCAAGAGTTTTTTTCTTCCTCTTTATCTCGTTTTAATGTTATAAAAACTAATCCATGTCATATCTTTAATATGCTATATTTTAATTAATATTACTAAGAAGGAACTAACAATGAAAAAAGTTACACTAATTTCAGGGGCTATTTTGTTATCTTTTGGAACCATCTGTATGGCTGTAGAGATAGATGATTTAGAAATTAAGTTGATAGATGAATCAGATAAATCAACACTTGTACAAAAAGGTCCAATTGTAGGATGTAATGATCACGTAGATAAAAGTGAATTGACCTGCTCTAAAAAACCTCAAGAGATTATATTGAGTAAACTGCCGACAAGTAGTCAACTAGATAGCAAAGACTTTGATAAAGAAGAGGATATTGAACAGATAAAAAAACAACTGGTTGTTATCTCAAAAGCACTTGCTAAACTAGAAAAAGACCGAAAGAAAGACCAAGAGACCATCAGCGAACTCAATAGTATGATAAAAATGCTATCAGATAAACAAGAAAAAAGTGCCAAAGAGAGACTAAGCGTTGTTAAAAGTGGTATTCAAAAGATTGTCAAAAAAAATATTACCAAAAGAAAATCAAAATATATCCCAAAAGAGATAAAAGTCGTAGAGACACATGATGATTACATTGTAATAGAAGTACAAAATGGAGAGAGCCTCTCTAGCTACGCCGAAGCCTATTATGGAGACAAAACAAAGTATTACCAAATATATCAAGCCAACAGAGACAAAATCAGTCCAAATTTACAGGTAATAATAGGCGATAGAATTACTATTCCTAGAACAAAATAGAAATAAAATTATTATTGGCTCTGTTAAAGAGCCAAATAGTTTACTACTTACACCAAACTCTTCAACCGAAAATCAAACTTCAAAGCATCCACATGGCAAACATCAACACAACGCCCACAAAGCGTACAGTCAGCACCTGTGATGTATTGGTTGGTTATCCCTTTTTCATCTATCTGTTTTTTATACTTCGCTTTGGTTATCTCTAAAACTTGTGGCTCAAAACATACATCGTGGCAGACCATACAGCTGTCACAGTTGTCATTCCACTCTATTCTTAGAGCAGAGACTTTTCCTATCATTCCATAAGTTGTACCTATTGGGCAGATGTAGCTACACCATGCACGACGAGAGAAAAAGACCTCTATAGCAAAAACTACAGCGACCCATAGCAGAGCAACCGACCAGCCGTAAGCTATGGCACGGCTTAATATTCCAACCACTGAAAAGGTCTCAAATACGATGTACCCCGTTACAAATGCCATGACCAAAAAAGCTGTCCAAAAAACATACTTTACTCGATGGTCAAACTTTCTTGACTTGATAATCTTTTTAGCCACCAAAGTGTTGTGTAACTTCTCTCCATACTCACTCAAAATCCCATAAGGGCAGACCCATGCACAGTAGCTTCGTCCACCAAGTAGCATATAGACAAGGACAATGGTAGCCGTTCCAATAATGATATTGATAGGAATATGATAGGTCGCCAACCATACCTCTAGCGTGACAAATGGGTCAATCATGTGAAAACCTAAAAAGCGTGAACCGTTTAGTGTTCCCTCTAAAACTTGTAGGTCGATAAAAAATGATAAGAAGAAGAGCATATGAATGGCAATGACCAAAATCCATCGCTTCATTCTATAGCTGAACTTCTTTTTACCCTCTTTGGTCGTGTCCCAAAAGGTTGACCAAAAGGTGGTATTTTTTATTATCTCTCGATTGTTATACTTGTCCATCTCTCTACCCCCTTATTTGTTTTTTGCCTCTTCTGCTTTTGCAGGGAACGCACCAATCTCATCAGCAAACATCTGTAAATCCTCTTCACTTAGTTTAATCAGAAGACCTTTCATAATCATGTTCTCTTTTCGTCCTGCTTTGAA
>DCAF01000050.1:36738-40442 GCA_002311915.1 Sulfurovum sp. UBA1140
CCACCATGATAGGCTCGTCCACCCATAAAAGTCAAAGCCATTAACCCTATAATCACTAGCGTCAAAATCCCCACTACAATATTTTTCATCTATTTGCTCCTCATCTCTTTGATTTTTATGTTAAACTCGAAAATCTCATCTGCAATCTCACGAATCTCTGTATCTTCCATATGGTCGATAAGTCCATCCATCAGTACATTGCTCTTTTTACCACTCTTAAAATCCATAATGTTGTTAAAGATATCATCAGAAGTTTTACCCAAAAGTGAAGGACCTACCACACCATTGGCATAATCACTGTGACAAGCCGAACACTTCACCATAAACTTTTTACTTAATTTTCCAACCAACAAAGAGATTTTTACATTCTCATAAGGACTTCTTACATTCATATTGGCTTCTATCGAGGTTCTTGGTTTGATTCTAACCGAGGCATCTTTATTGGCAGGTTGAGCATTTTGGTCATACTCACTTTTGATATTGTAATCGTAGTAGTATTTGTCCTCAGACCCCGAAGCATTTCGGTCTCGTTGCACTTTTTGTGCCACCTTTATCTCTTGGGCATTCTCATTGGCTACAATCTCTATTTTTGGTGCTTCAACTGTTGCTACATTGGTCGCTTCTTTTTCTTCATCACCACAACCTACAAATGCAACGACAACGGCACTCAATACTATTCTCTTAATCATTAATTTTCTACTCATTAATTTCTTCCTCCATATTGCTCTTCATAAGTCACGCGTGGTTTAATCACAATTGACGGGATGCTGGTCGGACAGACCTCTTCACAAACCCCACAACCTGTACATCCATCATAAATAACTGGTTTCATAATCCCACTAGAACCCCTTACCACTTCAATGGCAGAGAGTGGATTGGGCATCGGACACATATCGGCACAGAGCGTACAAGGGTCACCCTCACGGTTATCAAACTTCTCTAACATCTCTCGCTCATACTCAGTCACATTATTGGTATCTTTGATAAACTTTAGCATCTTATCGTTATAACCAGCAGGAATCGGCTTTCGAGTCACAGCCAAACAAGTTCGTGGAAACTCCAAAACAGCAATTCCCATCTTAATATCTTCAGCCTTTTCACAAGAGTGATCCAAAGCCCCCGTAGGACAGGCTAAAACACAAGGTACAGCCTCACAAGCCCAACAACCGCGAACTGTTGCATCTATATACGGTGTACCAGTCCCATGACCTTTACCCCAATCGGCAAGTTCTATAGAGTGATAAGGACAAACTTGCGAACACTGCCCACACTTAATACAAAGCCCTAAAAACTCATGTTCAGCCACTGCCCCAGGAGGTCGAAGTCGTGTCTCCTCTGCATTGAGATAAGGACTCAACCCCACACCACCTGCCAAGACCAAGCCTAAAATACCAAGTGTTGAATACTTAATAAACTCTCGTCGTTCTGTCTCTATTTTTGCCATCAACCTATCCTTTTAAGTTATAATTTACATAATTTAAGATTATGATTTTTATAGGTTCTACTTAATTGAATGATTATAGTGTAAAGTAAGAGGGGAAAATATGATTTGTATCAAGAGTTGGGTAGGGACAATCCCCCTGTGGTTGTCCATCGCCCTATATTAAAATTTTTCAATATTTTTTCATCACAAACATCGGACAAGCACGGGGGCGTTGTCCCTACACGTATCTAATGTAAAAGAAAGCTTCTCTAGGTTCTCTTTCAATACAAAAACCCAAATAACCAAAGAGGAATTTTATTATTATCTTCTGTAGAATCAATATCTTGAACTATAAATGAATTTTCCATATCTTTTATCTGTTTGAAGCCTTTATTTTTTCCTCCAACTTCAAAGGTGTATTTCCCATTAACTATAAAGTCACCCTTTTTACTGCTTGTAACTTCATAACTCTCTTTTAACTGATTGGCAAAAAAGCTCTCTCTTATGGTTCCTATCTCAGGTTCATCACATAAAGCATAAAATAAATTTGTATTATTCAAGTAGAGCTTTTCAGGCTTACTCAAAGCACTTACTCCTTTTTTATTGTCTACAACAACCGTCAATAAATCGCCTTTTTCTAAATAAGCTAAATAAGCATAGAGAGTATTGCGACTTACTTCAATGTTGGCAGATACTTTTGTAATATTTAACTCAAAAGGTTTAGAGTAACAGATGATATTGAGTAACTTTTTGAGTTTGTTTGCAAAGTTTGATTTTATATGCCCTAACATTACTAAGTCAACATCTATGGTCAAATTAACAACAGCCGTCAATTGCTTAAGATAGTTATTTTTATCTGAAAAATAAAAAGGATAATATCCACAACGTAAATACTCATCAAAATACTCTAAAGGTAGGAACTCGTCACTAAGTTTATCTACAATAGAGACAGAATCTCTACATATCTCTTCTAAACTAAATATTGGTAATTTTTTATTTAAATGTAGCTCTAAAAACTCCCTATAGGAGAGTCCATTCATATGGTAAAGCACAGCCCTTCTGCTCAAATCTGCTTGAGAGTTATAAATGGAACTTGCACATGAACCTGTAAAGATAACTTTCATTTGAGGATGAAAATCATAAATAGCCTTTAAATCTAAAGCAAAATTATCATACTTATGAATCTCATCAAGTAGCAAGTATTCTCCACCAATTTTAGCAAATTCCTCTGCTAGTTCATAAAGTTTTATATCTACATTCGTTGGGTAATCATAGGAGAAATAGAGTGATTTATGAGTAGGGTAACGCTCTTTTAACTCTTTAAGATACTGTAATAGAAAAGTAGTCTTCCCAACCCCACGAGACCCCACTACAGCTATCATTTGAGATGAAAAATCTACTCTATCAAAAAAATAACGCTTATAGGTAGTTTGTAGACCTTTTAGGATTCTTTTTTCTAGTTTTACTATACTTTTAATCATTTTATCTCTTTTTTGTTAATTAGTAATTAACAATTATAGCATATTTTTGTAAAAACTAGACTTACCCCTCCAACCGAACCTTAGGCTCTTCATCTTCCAACAAAAAGATAGGCTCAGAAAACGGTGCCAATTTTGCTAAAAAATTCAATAACGAAATCACAGGTGAGCCATAAAAAAACTTCACATCAGGGTTATAGACCCAAAGTTGGTCGGCGTATTGGTAGACTTTGTGGGGTGTATCACCCACATTGTCACCATCTCTGTCGAACCCTGCGTAGTTGTCCCAGTAGTTTCCTACTATCTCATTTTCATTGGTTTTACTTCCTCTGCTGTCGTTTACTATCTCTTCTATATTGCCCTTGATAACATTATTTTTGATGATGTTATTTTCACTTAGTGAATGAAAATGCATCGCCTCTGCATTGTACAAGATATTATTATTCTCTATCCAGTTGTTGGTGTCTGGCTCAAACGGTGACCTGTCAATGTAAATCCCCTGAGCACAGTAGATAACAGTGTTATCTCTGATAGTAAAATTAGAGACATCTTTCAGCCCAATCCCCATACCTGTAGCACCCAACGAACTTTGAATCAGATTACCTGTGGCGATAGTATCTTTAGAGTACATAAAAAATATTCCCACCGAGTTGTACTTATAGGTGTTGTTTCGCACCAAGTTTTTACCTGCATACATAAAGTGCAAAGAGTAGCGACAATGTTCACCATAGTTTCCGACTATATCGTTACCATGTGAATACCACACCACCATGTCACGCGATTTGATGAGTCTATTTTTCTTG
>DCAF01000067.1 GCA_002311915.1 Sulfurovum sp. UBA1140
GGACTGTTTAGGTTTATATAGGTTCTTGTGACTTAGATATGCTTTTATATAGTTTTTTCTTGTCGGCTTTATAGCCTTATGATGGACCTCCATATTGTTCTTTTAAGTTTGCTAAATAGGTTATAACCCGTTGCTGATAAATTTTATCCTCTTCTTTATCAAGACAAGCTTGAAACTGTTTTAAAGCTTCTATATCTATTTTGTGTGCAAATCTATTGACGGCTTTTGTCTCTTTTTCAACCTGAAAAACCAGATGTTCAAAATCTAAACCATTGTTACTAATAATTTTATCAAAATACTCTTGAACGGCTTCAACTAAAATTTCTGAACGCTCCTCATCGTTGTCATAGATGGCACAAGCTGTTTTTAGAAGTAACTTTTTTTCACAAGAGTTGAGTTCTCTGTTTACTGCTACCACCAGTGTTAAAACTTTTGCTCGATACTCTAACGAGTTGTGATGATAGAGTAGCAGTTCCCGAAAAACCTTTTTGATTTTTCTCCGTGTTCTTTTTAGAAATTTCATTAATATATTCTAACGTATTTCTTATTAAAATATTAACTACTTAAAAGGTCTTTTACACAGATTAATGGGTTTTTCCCCTCTAGCATATTATGCACTTCATTCGCAATGGGTAGGTATATATTTTCTTTTTTGGCAATATTAAAAAGGGCTTTGGTGGTAGGAATTCCTTCGGCTACCTCTCCTAAATCTTCTAAAATATCTTGAACTGTTTTACCTTGAGCTAGTCCCAACCCCACACGATAGTTACGAGAGAGTTTAGAACTTGCGGTTAAAAATAGGTCTCCTGCTCCACCTAAAGATAAAAATGTCTCTGTTTTTGCTCCAAAATGCTCTCCAAATCGTGTCATCTCAACCAAACCACGAGAGATTAACGCTGCCCGTGCATTGTTACCAAGCTCTAATCCTTCACAAACGCCACCTGCAATGGCAATTACATTTTTATAGGCTCCTGAAACTTCGGCTCCTATGACATCATCATCAATATACCCTTTTATGAAAGGGGGCATCGCATCAGCATATTTTTGGGCAAGTTCTAAATTTTCAGAGCTTATTTTTAGGGCTGTTGGGAGTGATTGTTGTACTTCGGTTGCAAAAGATGGTCCCGAAATAAATGCCAACCGTTCATTAGGAACAAACTGACCATAGACTTCGTTTAAAAAGGCTCCTGTTGAGGTCTCTATCCCTTTGGATGCGACCAAGATATTTTGATTTTGCTCTTTAAAATTGTTCTCCATCCAACTGCGAACACTCTGTGCAGGTATTGCTATGACCAGATACTTATAACGTAACGCTTCCTCTAATGGTACAAAGTTTTTAATATCTTTATGACTTCGTGAGGTGATAACCACTTCATTGTTTTGACTAAAAGCATGATAGAGTGCTTGACCCCATTTCCCCGCTCCGATAATTGCTATTTTCATATTTTACCTTTTATCTCATCTAAATAATGTATAAACTCTTTGGCACTCTCATCATACAAATCAAAAATTAGGTCTGCCCCTGCCAGTTTTAACTGACGGTTGTTCTGTTTTGTATCTGATAGTGCAATAATTTTACCATGAAATGTATTGACTTTTAATGATATGGCAAGATAATGATTAAGTGCTTCATCGTCTAGGCTACAGATAATTAGGTTATTGTTGAGTGATTTTAAGGTATTTAGGTGTTTTTCATCTTCAAAATTTATTAACTCTACATTTGCAAACCCCAACTCTTTGGCTCGTGTGTGGTGTTCGCGACAGTTCTCGTAAATAATTATATTAATAGAGTGAACTTTAAGTTTTTCTGCAAGGTTTCGACTCTTTTTTCCAAAGCCAAACAGCACCACTTTTGCCTCTTTACTGTTTTTAAGATAGTGTTTAGCATAAGAGAATGCTCGATTATGAATAATGGCATAAGGGTCAATAATTCGGTCAGTTTTGATTGATTGATATTGAGAGAGAAGATGTTGATGGGTAATACGAGAGAAGACCACAGCATTTTTATCGTAACTCTTGGCATTAAGAATAAAATAGATGTTCTCTATATCGTTACTTTTTAGGGTTAACATTGCTAAGATATTTTCTCGTTTATTAATCTGTTTCATAATCTCATGAGAGTACCCATCACCATAGATAATTACCTGTGCATTATTTATGGCTCGGTTGGTTTTCTCTTTATTCTCTTCTATAATCACACAATTATAAATTTTGCTTTGAGATAGATAATAGGCAATACGCGAACCAAGATACCCATACCCATTGAGTATGATCACATTGTCCATATTATAGAGCCTGTTAATACTAGAGTATGTTCGTAGCTCATCAAATCGTTCTGCAAAAGCTGAAACCATTACCGAGGTGACAAATGAAATCATGGCAATACCAAAAATAATACCCAGCATCGAAATGGTTTTTCCTATATCGGTTACAGGTGAAATATCGCCATACCCCACGGTAGAGACGGTGACCAATGCCCAGTAGAGTGCATCTAAAAAGGAGTTGATATTTTCGTTTACTTCGTACTCTAATACATATAAAATGGTAGCAAAAGAGAAGACCACTGCAAAAAGAATGTACCCTAGAAATTTAAATTCAAACTCCTTTTTAGAGAGTGCTTTGAGTAGTGTTTTGGCTCCATAAAGATAATGGTAGAGTTTGAGCAGTCGAATAATACGAAATTGGGAGAATATTGCCAATAGGTCAATCAGGGCAGGAATAGAGATAACATAGAGCAGTTTACTCTTTAGAATAGTAAATAAAATAACCCAAAGGGAATCCCCTTGACGCTCATGCTCTAGTACCATTTTATGAATGTCATGATTAATCCAAAAGCGTAAAATATATTCAATAAAGAAGATAAACGAGACAATATAAATATCTAAAAAAAATATCCATGAAGGGATATCTTTGGTTTTAGCCAAAACTAGTACCAATACCGAAAAGACAATCAGTACAATCATAAAGGTATCGAAATATTTCTTATAAGAGAACTCATGGTTCTCTAAAAGTTCTTTAAAAAATAGTTTTCTTTTTTGGTAACGTTTACTATTTTTCAGACGCAAAGAGCGTTTGATTAAAAATGCTCTCATGTATCTCTCCTTTTTAGGCAAGTCTCTCTTTTAAAAGCTCATTGACTTTTTGTGGATTGGCTGAACCTTTTGATGCTTTCATGGTTTGACCTACAAAGAATCCAAAGAGTTTATCTTTTCCACCTCTGTACTGTTCTACTTTAGCTTGGTTGGCTTCTAAAATAGCATCAATAATTTCTAAGATGGCACCATCATCACTGACTTGTGCAAGACCCATAGAGTCAATTAAAGAGTCAATATCTTTATCTTCTGTCATAAGTACATCTAAAATATCTTTAGCACCTTTACCGTTAATGCTACCATCATCTATTTTCGAGACCAATTCACCCAATTTTACTGCTGTTACAGGTGAGGTGGTGATATTGAACCCAGCTTTGTTTAATCGTCCTAGTAGCTCTGTATTTAACCAGTTAACCGAAGTTTTTGCTTTGGCTCCTGTGGTTAACATATCTTCAAAAAAATACGCCAACTCTTTGGTTGAACAGAGTACCCGTGCGTCAACTTTTTTAATTTTAAGCTCATTAATATAGCGTTCTATCTTGGCATCAGGAAGCTCAGGCATCTTTTTTGCTTGGGCAATCATCTCCTCGGTTACAACCAAAGGACGTAAATCAGGATCTGGAAAATAACGATAATCTGCAGCCTCTTCTTTGCCCCTCATTGATTTGGTTACTCCCTCATCAACATTCCAAAGTCTGGTCTCTTGACGAATCTCTGTCTTATAAATACCATCTTCGTATGCTTCGGTCTGTCTTTGAACCTCATAGGCGATGGCATCAGCAACAAATCTAAAAGAGTTGATGTTTTTAATCTCTACGCGTGTACCAAACTCCTCTTGACCTTTAGGACGGATAGAGACGTTAACATCACATCTAAATGACCCCTCTTGCATATTGGCATCACTAATGTCAAGATAACGCACCGTAGAGTGTAGTTTTTTAAGATAAGCTACTGCTTCATCAGAGTTTCTCATATCTGGGTCAGAGACAATTTCAAGAAGAGGTGTTCCTGCACGGTTAAGGTCAACTTTAGAGTGACCACCCTCGTGTATATTTTTTCCTGCATCGGCTTCAAGATGTGCTTGGGTCATTCCAATGCGTTTTTGAGTTCCATCTTTAAGGTCAATAAACACCTCGCCCTTTTGAACAATCGCTTTGGTTAGTTGAGTAATCTGATATGCCGATGGGCTATCAGGATAAAAGTAAGATTTTCTATCAAAATTGGAGCTGTGATTAACATTGCCATTAATGGCATATCCCAATCTCATGGCTTTAATGGCTGCTTCTTTGTTAACCACAGGTAAAGCCCCTGGAAGGGCTAAACAGGTGGGGCATGTGTTGCTATTTTGATGCTCTGCAAAACTTATAGGACAAGAACAGAAGAGTTTTGTTTTGGTATTAAGTTGTACATGGACTTCAAGACCAATGACTGTTTCAAACATCAGATAAACCTTTTATATATATAAATTAGAATTTTTGGTGTATTATACCTTATTCATTTTTAAAACAGAGATTCAGATAGGTAAAATCGACAATGGTATCGTTTTGTATAACAATATAAAGCAGACGGTTATTGCTCTGTATTAACTCAAAGAGTATCCCTCTTCTAATGCCCAATAGATTCCATTCTTTTCAAAACCTTCAGGAGATACTTGACCACCATTCGCATTCCACACAGCTATTAATTCATTCATATGAGGAAGTCTATAGCCTTGAGTGTGTAGTATCTGTAACAATATAATTAATGGTCTTTTGCAGACAAATATCGCTACTATCATCTTGTCTCCCTGGAGTAGTGGTAGTTGGATACTCAGTAATACACTCTCTGTCAATTTCACCAACATAGCCATTATCTTTTTGGAAATAGATTTGACTAATATCTTTACTGGTTCCACCAGTGTAGTATGAGTAGTTGTAGGTACAGGTAAGTTCAATAAGATTACTGTAGCTGTAATCACTGTAGATAGTTTTATTGCTAAGATAGTTTGATAGTACACAATAACCATCAATAGTGGTACTCTCAATAGTAGAGTTTAAAATCCAAACAGTTTTTCCAATATCTGCATTACGAATTAGATCATTTTTAAAAAAATCATTGGTTATGCTGATGGTACTGCTTCCTTTGCTATAGGTTGTTGTGCTTGACAGATGGTATTAACAATACTTGGTGGTTTAATACCCACAAGTTTTAAGAAACGTGCCTGTTGTTCTTTTGCCTCATCACTTCCTCCACCACATCCTGAGTTTGTTACTCCTTGAGTTTATATATGTATATTATAGTACAAAAATATAAAAAATCAACTTTTTTAATATATTTTTAAGTTTATTTTTTTGTATAATTATTTATAATACTCCCATGAAAAACCTACAAAATGCCCTACAACTTAAACAGCTCTATCAACTTAAATCATTGGGCTATCACTATACCAATGCTCAACTTTTTGCACAAGAAGATGAGCCTTTAGAGTTGCCCAATACACTTGTTGATTTGAAAAAACAGGCTCAAAATTGTCACTTATGCTTTTTGAGTAAAGGGCGAAATAGGGTTGTTTTTGGAGAGGGGTCTCAAAATACTAAGGTGATGTTTATTGGGGATGCTCCTATTGAGATAGAAGATAGGGCAGGAGAACCATTTTTAGGTCGGGGGGGTGAGATGTTGACGTTGATGATAGAGAAGGTTTTAGGGTTGTCACGAGAAGAGGTCTATATTACCAATCTGTTAAAGTGTCACCCATCATCTACACAGGTATTGCATGAGTCAACCATGCACAGTTGTAAAGCCTACTTGTTTAAAGAGATAGAGTTGGTACAACCACAAGTTATTGTAACGTTGGGTGAGATGCCGTATCACTACTTGACCAATGATACTACAGCACTTAAAGAGATACGGGGAATGGTGAGTAAAAGAGGGGGTTACATGGTTGTTCCAACTTATCATCCCAATTTTTTATTAAAGAATCCTTCACTTAAAAAAGAGGTTTTTTTAGACTTGCAGAAGGTCAAAGGGTTGCTTTTGTTATAATTCCACCATGAAAAAAACTTACGCTTATAATCACCAACCCATAAAATTTGACTTTCAACAGACCATTGAACGCTTTTTTGTCGAAGAGATTCCTCTTTTTAAATTTGCCGACAAAGGTTCTAACCTTATTTTAAAAATAAAAAAATCAGACATGAGTACCTTTAAACTTATTACCGTTATTGCTAAAGCGACAGGGCTTGAACAGCGAGATATTGGTTATGCAGGACTCAAAGACAAGAGTGCCACCACCATTCAGTATATCTCTATACCCAAACAGTATGAGAGAGAGTTGGTTAAAAACTTAACGACCGAGAAGATAAAAATATTAGAAACAAAATACAGCAAGTTCCCTATTAAAGTGGGTCAGCTTAAAGGCAATAGGTTTGCTATTGTGCTTCATGATGTAACACCAAGTTCGGCTAAAGCAATAGAGTCCGTAGCCAAACAGATGGAAACCGAAGGGATACCAAATTATTACGGATACCAACGTTTTGGAGAAGATAGTCGGAGTTATTTACAAGGAAAAGAGATAGCACATTCGGGTAAAAAGCTTAAGGGTGCGAAAGAGAAGTTGTTGGTATCGGCGTATCAGAGTTACTTGTATAATGGTTGGTTGGCAAATCGTATTCATCTCTCGAAAATTATTAATGCTTACACTATAGAAGAGGCTTCTGAACTGCTGAACTATCCTGAACCGTTGGTAGAGGTGTTGGCAGAACAGCCACAGTTTTTTAAACTCTTTATTGGGGATGACCTGCAAGAGTATCCTTTTGGTAAATCTTATCCTATACAAGATTTTAAACGGGCTTCTGCTGAGTTTCAGAGTAAAAAGTTTAGTCCAACAGGTCTGTTGTGTGGTTCTAAAGCTAAAAGAGCTTTGAGTGATGCTAGGCATATCGAAGAGGAGTTTGATGATGATGAGCTGTACAGCTTAAAAGGGGATAGACGATACGCTTGGATATATCCTGAAGAGTTGGCTTTTAAGTATGATGAAAAGCAACAGCAGATGACCATTAACTTTTATCTTCCTAAAGGCTCATACGCGACAACATTTCTTGAAGAGATTGGAAAAAAGAGTTTAAAAAGAGTAACAACACCAGCATGAAGATTGTAGAGATAAAGACCCAACGGCTAAAAGTCCCCCTTAAAACACCATTTAAAACAGCATTAAGAACCGTTACCCATTTAGAAGATTTAGTAGTAATGATATATACCGATAGTGATTTAATTGGTTATGGAGAGGGGGCATCAACAGCTGTAATTACGGGTGAAACGCTTGTAAGTATGGAAGGGGCAGTAGAGTATTTTAAACCCCTGCTTGTGGGTAGAGATATAGAGGAGTTTAATGACCTTTTATCTACCATTGAACACGCTATGATACACAACAGCACCATTAAGTCAGCTCTGGAGATGGCTCTGTATGACTTACGAAGTCAGGCATTAAAGTTGCCACTTTATAAGATGTTGGGTGGTTCAAAAACAACTTTTAAAACAGATATTACCATTAGTCTGAATGATGTCGATACGATGGTAGCCGATGCACAAAAAGCCGTAGACCTTGGCTATGATATTCTAAAACTAAAAGTAGGGGAGAGCATAGTTAAAGATTATGACCGTATTTATACCATTGCCAAGACTTTTAAAGATACCACCTTACGTATTGATGCCAATCAAGCGTGGAGTGCCAAAGAGTCGGTTCAACTGCTTTTACGTTTAGAGAGCCAAGGTATTGTTACCGAACTGATAGAACAACCCGTTAAAGCTCATGATTTTCGAGGGATGAGGTACATTAAAGAGCGTACCATTACCCCACTGTTAGCAGATGAATCGGTCTTTTCTGCGAAAGATGCAATTACACTGTTAGAGATGGATGCCTGTGATTTAATTAATATTAAGTTGGCAAAGTGTGGGGGGATTTTTCATGCACTTAAAATTGCCGATATTGCCGAACTCTACGGAGTAAAATGTATGATTGGTTGTATGTTAGAAGGAGCTATCTCGGTGGGGGGAGCCGTTCATGTAGCGTCAGCTAAGTCAAATATTATTACCCTATTAGATTTAGATGGAGCAAGTCTATTACAATACAACCCAATTCAAGGTGGAACGCTATTTAATGAGAGTGATATAACGCTAAATAGTAGTTATGGATTGGGTGTTTTGGGTATTTAATCAAAAAAATTCACATTCGGTTTACCTTAAAATTTTATAATCTGAAAAGATGTTTTTGATTGTCAAGTCTATAATTAAATTAGGCTATAATAAAAAATAAAATAAAACTATAAGGAAACCGATGCACAAACGATTAGAAAACTTGATGGGTAAGTTTGGTTCATTTATCCATGATAATCCTTTTAAGGTACTGTTGGTACTACTACTACTCTTAGCCTTCCCTCTTGCACATGTTCCACAGATTAAGATGGATACCTCGACCGAGGGCTTTATGCACGATGATGACCCTGTTTTAATTGCTTATAATAAATTTCGTGACCAGTTTGGGCGTGATGAACGGGTGGCATTTGCAATTAAGAGTGATAAGATTTTCTCTTTAGAGTTTTTAACCACTTTAAAAGAGCTACATAAAGAGATAGAGACCACCGTGCCTTTTATCAAAGATGTGACCTCTCTGTACAATGTAAGAAATACCCGAGGTGATGGCGATAAGTTAATTACCGATGATCTACTTGAACCTTTCCCAACCACTCAAGCAGAAGTAGATGCGATTAAAGAGCGTACCATGAGTTCTCATTTCTATAAGGATTTGTTGATTAGCCAAGATGGCACCATGACCTCGATAGTCATTGAGACCGATGCTTACTCTCACGAGGGTGAAGAGAAGGTTTCTGATGTGGATGCTTTTGATGAAGGTTTTGATGAATTGGCTCCAACTAATGTAAAAAAAGCTTTCTTAACCGATGCAGAGAATGCCGAATTGGTAACGGCAATATTGGTAATTGCTGATAAATACAGAGCCAAAGGTTTAGAGATTTATGTGGCAGGGTCACCTTCGGTTAATCATGCCCTAAAGTCTCAGATGAAAGCCGATATGCAAAAGTTTATGCGTTTAACTTTTTTAATTATTTTGGTCTTTTTGTTTGTTATCTTTAGACGTGCTTCGGCTGTCTTCTATCCGTTGTTAGTCATTATTTTTTCGTTATTAACTACGGTGGGAACCATGGCATGGGCAGGGGTGATGTTTAAGTTACCCACACAGATTGTGCCATCGTTACTGTTGGCAGTTTCGGTGGGGGCAACGGTGCATATCCTCTCTATTTTCTTTGATAGATTTAATGCCCATGGTGATAAAAAAGAGGCACTCTCTTATACCTTGGGACATTCAGGTTTGGCGATTGCAATGACTTCAATTACCACGGCGATTGGCGTGGGTTCGTTTGCAGGGAGCGAGGTTGCTCCTATCTCTGACCTTGGTATTTTTGCTTCGTTGGGGGTAATGGTTTCGTTGGTTTTAACCTTAACCCTTTTACCTGCTCTTTTAAGTATTACAAAACTTAAAGTAAGACCAAAAACAACCACATCAAAAATAGATATTTTAATGAAAAAGTTGGCTGTCATTCCTGTACGGCACACCAAAGCAGTGTTGGTATCAAGTTTTGTTTTGGTTACCATTGCATTGATCACTGCGACACAAGTTGATTTGTCGCACAATCCACTTAAATGGTTTCAACCCGATAGCCCTGATAGGGTCTCTACCGAGGTGATTGATGAGCAGATGAATGGTTCGGTAACCATTGAAGTGGTGGTTGATACAGGAAAAGAGAATGGTTGGGTAGACCCTGCTAAACTTGAAGCGTTAAATCAGTTCTCGACCAAATTAGAGAGCTATGTAGATGACTATACTCATATTGGAAAGGTTGTTTCATTGGCTACGATTGTTAAAGAGACCAATCGTGCTTTACATGAGAATGATGAGAAGTATTACACTGTTCCACAAGATGCCAATTTGGTCTCGCAAGAGCTTCTATTGTTTGAAAATTCAGGTTCAGATGACCTTGAAGACGTGGTTGATTCTCAGTTTTCAAAGGCTAGAATTACCATTAAACTACCATGGACAGATACGGTAGAAGCCGTAGCCGTACTTGATTATGTTAAAGCAGAGGCTAAAGCAACGTTTAAAGATGATACAGTAACAACCACAGGGATGATTCCACTGCTGATTAATACTTTCTCTAATGCAGTTTTTTCATCGGTTAAAAGTTATTTTATTGCAGCGATTGCCATTAGCTTTATGATGATGCTAATTTTAGGTTCAGTACGTATTGGACTGTTGAGCATGGTTCCAAATTTGCCTCCGATTATTTTGGGTCTGCTTTTGATGTATATTACCAATATTCCACTGGATATGTTTACCCTAATGATTGGCTCTATTGCCATTGGTTTGGTGGTGGATGATACCATACATTTTATGCACAATTTTAAGCGATACTACCTAGAGAGTGGTGATTCAGCCAAGGCGATAGAGCAGACATTTTTTACCACAGGTAAAGCGATGATGATTACGACGATTGTACTTTCATTGGGCTTTTTTACCTACTTGGCAGCCAATATGATTTCGGTACAGAACTTTGGGTTTTTGACAGCTTCGGTGATTATTTTTGCTCTGTTGACTGACTTGTTGTTGGCTCCTGCTTTAATGGTGGTGGTTGCAAAACGTGGCTGGATTAAATAAAAAATAAGGATATTAAAAAATGATACAAGCAAAAAAAATACTATTTTTACTGGGAGTGGGTGCTTCACTTCTAAGTACACAGGTTGTAGCCGATGATGCTACAGCCCGAGCGATTATGGAGAAGGTTGATGCCCGAGACGAAGGGAATACCTTAGAGCAAGACATGCTGATGGTATTGATTGATAAAAATGGAAAAGAGAGAACACGTGACCTAAAATCGTATGCTAAAGATTTTGGAGAAGATAACCATCGAACCATGTTTTTTAAAAGCCCTGCCGATGTTAAAAATACTGCTTTTTTAACTTATGATTATGATGATGCTTCTAAAGATGATGATCAGTGGTTGTATCTACCTGCTCTTAAAAAGGTTAAACGAATTCCTTCGACCGATAAGAGTTCAAGCTTTATGGGTTCAGATTTTTCATACTTTGATATGACCGATCGTGATTTAGAAGATTATGACTTTAAATTGATTAAAGAGACCAAAGTACGTGGACATGATGCGTGGATGATAGAGTCAACTCCTAGAAATCAAGAGGTTATTGATGAGTCTGGATATGAAAAAACCATTGCTATTGTACGAAAAGATAACCATATGGTGGTACGAGCCATTAACTTTATGACCAATGGTAAAAAGAAATATCTTGACTTAAAAAAGATACATGAAGAAAATGGTATTTGGTTGGTTGATGAGATGACCATGACCACTAAAAAAGGGAAAAGAACCTTGCATAAGACCATCTTAACGTTTAATAATGTTACTCTGAATGGGGCTATAGATGATGGTGTTTTTACAACAAGAAGATTAGAAAAAGGTCTGTAAGATGCGCATAGCGTTAAGTTCACTTCTTTTGGTCTCACTGCTTAACGCAGAGACTCTTGATGATGCTTTAGATGGTTTTGATGATGAACCTGTAAGCAAAAAAACTCAAACGGTTAATGATGATATAATGGATGGTTTTGATACTGCTGAAAAGCTTTTTGAATCCAATACTCTACATTGTGCTACAGAGTTACCAAGAAAGAATCAACAGAGTTATGGTTTTACAGGAAAAATAACCGAACAGGTGGCGTTTGCTTATAGTGATGATGACCCTCATGACAATATAAATTCACTAAAAACCTCACTGTTTTTAGATTATGAACATAAGTTTGACAACGGTTTTAAATTAAAAATGAATGGAAAAGCCTATTACGATGCCATCTATGATTTAAGAGGAAGCGATAAATATAGCTCTGATGAGCTTGACGAGTTACGTAGTGAGATAGAGCTTTTTGATGCGTATATAGAGGGGAGTCTTACCGACAGTTTAGATATAAAGTTGGGTCGTCAAGTGGTCGTTTGGGGGAGAAGTGACACCATTCGGGTGACCGATGTGTTAAATCCCCTAGACAATCGTCGCCCTGGTATGGTAGATATTGAAGATTTACGTCTGCCTGTAACCATGGCAAAGTTTGACTACTTTATCGGTGATTGGCGTGTAACACCGATGGCAGTGGTCGAGCAACGTTTTTCTAAAAATCCACCGTTTGGTTCGGCATTTAACCCTTCACCCATTCAGTCACCCATTCAGTCACCCAATGATGAAACCTACAACGATATTCTACCCGCACTTAGTATAGGTGGTGAGTTTTCAGCATGGGACATTAACTTTTATACGGCTCAATTACGTGAAGATACAGGAGTGGTTCGTAATGGAAAAATTAAATATGACAAAGTTAAAATGATAGGGACAGCCGTAAATATATTAAGTGGCTCATGGCTCTTTAAATCAGAACTGGCTCATTTTGATGAAACACTTAAACGCACCGATGGGCTATTAGGAGCAGAGTATAACGGCATTGCCGATACCTTAATTTCGTATGATGTGGCAGTTCAAAAAGTAGAACATAACGACGAACGTTATCAACACGCTTTTCGTGTTAGTTCAGACTTTATAAATGCTACACTCAAAGCCAACTATCTTATCTCGCTGTTTGGTTCAAAACTAGACGAAGGTGGATTCCAAAGAGCATGGGTTCGGTATGATATTGCTGATGGAATTTATGCCAATGTTGGAGTGGTTGATTATATTGGTGGTTCAGAACGCTTTGATGCCGTCTCTAATAACGATATGGCTTTTGTGGATGTGACGTATAGTTTTTAATCTACAAAGTTGGCTTGTAAGTTACCCCAAAACATACAAAGCCAACTCATCGCTTATAAAAAAATTCTTATTTTGATAAAGATTTTCTTCTTTGATTAACTTCTTTTTTTCGACTAAAAAATCAGCTTTTGTCTTCATCTCAATAGGGAGGATACTCTCTTCTATTCCAATGATACTACGAAATCCTAAAAATATCTTTTCGGTTAAAAGTTCTTCTGTGCTGATGGATTCCTCTTTAATTAATAGAGGATTATCAATATAGGCATCAATGTCGGTGGTGGGGTAGTATCGGGTGTTGGTTTTAAAGCCAACTGCACCTGCACCCACGCCCATGTAGTCTTTGAGTTGCCAATAACCTCTGTTGTGGTAACTTTGATAGGTTCCAAAGTTTGAAATTTCATAAGAGGGGAACCCCTGTTTGGTTATCTCGTTGGTGACAAAAAATGCTAGGTTATCATTCTCTTGTTTGACTTCGGGCTTGTTGGCAAAATTGGTGTTTGCCTCTATGGTGAGTTCATATGCAGAGATATGGTCGATGGGGAGCTTAAAGGCTTGGTCAATATCTGCTTTTAAAAGCTGGGTGGTGTCACCTTGATAATTGTAGATTAAATCAAGTGAGATGTGCTTAAACCCAATGGTTTTGGCATGGTTAATGGCACTGATGGCATCTTGGGGTGAGTGAGAGCGATTGAGTGCTTTGAGTTTGGTTTGATTGAAGCTTTGAACCCCAAAAGAGACTCGATTGATGCCGAGTTTAAACATACCTTGTAGCCAGTTTTTTGTGGCTGAATTGGGATTGGCTTCGGTGGTGATTTCTGCATGGGGCTTAAGCAGGGGAGCGAGTATTTTAAAGATGGGTTGGTAGAGTTTGGGGTCAATGGTAGAAGGTGTTCCCCCACCAATAAAGACCGATTCTATCTGTTGAGATTGAACATTGAACCTTTGTAGTTCAAATTTTAGTTGTTTTAAAAGAGCCAACATGTAGCTAGAACGGGTGTCAAATTTGTCGACATAGCTGTTAAAAGAGCAGTAGTAACACTTTGAGTCACAGTAAGGAATATGGATATATAGTAGCATTGTTAGCCTAGTGAATAATTCGGATTTAATGACATTTTAGCTAAAATCTCATCAAAATAATAGGAGTTTTACTGTTTTAGTAACTCTTAATTTATATGGAAAGAAGAGTAATGAAGATGCAGATAGAGAAGCGTTATCGCCCAAATGTCGCAGCAGTTATACTCTCTTCAAACTATCCACGCAAGTGTGAATTCTTTTTAGGAAAGAGATCAGATGTTAAAAATGTATGGCAGTTTCCTCAAGGTGGTATTGATGAAGGGGAGACCCCTAAACAAGCACTACTTCGAGAACTACAAGAGGAGATAGGATGCAATAATGTAGAGATTATTGCAGAGTATCCTCATTGGATTAAGTATGATTTCCCTAATGGTGCAACGGCAAGAAAGATGTATCCATTTGATGGTCAAACACAAAAATATTTTTTGGTTCGACTGCGAAAAAGTGCGATAATAGATCTTGATAGTTATTATGAACCTGAGTTTGAAGATTATAAATATGTAGAGTATGAGTTGTTGTTAAAAAAGGCGACCTATTTTAAACGACGCGTATATAGACGGGTGATAGAATATTTTGAAAGAGAAGGACATATAAGTAGATGTTAATAGTACATAAATATGGTGGTACAAGTGTTGGTAACCTAGAGCGTATAGAGAGCGTAGCATTACGGGTCTCAAAAGCCAAAAAAGCAGGAGATGATATTGTGGTTGTGGTCTCGGCAATGAGTGGAGAGACCAATAAGTTAATAGCATATGCCAAACACTTTTCCGATACTCCCTCTAGACGAGAGATGGATATGTTGCTTAGTTCAGGAGAACGGGTAACGGCTGCACTCTTGGCGATTGCTTTGCAAGAGATGGGGGTAGATGCTGTTGCCATGACAGGACGACAAGCAGGGATAAAAACTGATAATGCACACACCTATGCACGTATTGAGTCGATTGACCCCACTCGAATGCAGGGTGAAATTGCTAAGGGAAAAGTGGTCATTGTTGCAGGTTTTCAAGGCATCAATCAAGAGGGTTCGGTTACCACGCTTGGGCGTGGTGGTTCTGACCTTTCTGCTGTGGCAATTGCAGGTTCTTTAAATGCAGATGCTTGTGAGATATACTCGGATGTAGATGGTATTTATACCACGGATCCACGTATTGAACCTAAAGCAAAAAAAATGGATTTTATTTCGTATGATGAGATGTTAGAGTTGGCATCACTCGGAGCCAAAGTGCTTCAGAGTCGTTCGGTAGAGTTGGCAAAAAAATTAAAAGTAAAAATGATAGCAAAGAGTTCTTTTTCAGATGCAGAGGGAACCATTATTGGAGAAGAGGATAAAAATATGGAAGCAGTATTGGTAAGTGGTATCGCACTAGATAGAGATCAAGCAAGAGTGTCATTAAGAGAAGTTTCAGACCGACCAGGTATTGCCGCAGAAATTTTTACAATCTTGGCAGAAGAGCAGATTAATGTAGATATGATTATTCAAAACGCCAGTAGTGATGGGTTGACCAATTTAGGTTTTACTGTACCACAGAGCGAATTGCCAAGAGCAAAAGGTATTATTGAAGCGTTTGACCACGATATAGGTGGTAAAGATTTTGATGCCGATATTTGTAAAGTCTCTATCGTGGGTGTGGGAATGAAGTCCCATTCTGGTGTGGCTGCTACGGCATTTTCTGCCTTGGCTAAAGAGAACATTAATATCGAGATGATTTCAACCTCTGAGATAAAAGTCTCTATGATTATTGCCGAAAAATATGCTGAACTTGCTGTACGTACTCTGCACAATGTTTATGAGTTAGATGTGTAGACTTTTATTATGATATCAATACTAAACTGGACACTTGAAGTTATTCGTAAAGAGGATTCAAGTTTCTCGTGGATGGAAGAGTGTCGTTATGACTGGGTACCTGTTGTACAGAGTGCTATTTCAAAAATGTTAGAGGGGCAAAGCATTCTGATTTTAACGGACGAACCTAGAGGTTGGTATGCAAAATATATTGCCTACCACATGAATAACTTAAAAAATGAACGACCCTTTTTACCCATTTACAACATGAAGTCTGTTTTTCCTAATCTTGATAAAATGACAACGCCTCAAGATTTGGACTTGCTAGAAGATATGTTGGATATATCGTACCCTAATGGTTATTTTGTTTGGTATATTGGCACACCTGATAGTCTTTATAGCAAATTTGCATTTAGAAACTATGAAAATCTGCTGTGGATTATTGATGGTGATATACCCAATAGTTTTTATATTCGCAACGGAAGTACCCCTTTGGATATCAAGCTAATTCAACTTTTTAAACTTTTTAATAACACCATAGATGCTTCCCTTTTTAATGAGTTGAGTTTAGAGTAATGCGACTGATAAGTGGAATTATTGTTACCGAAAACCCCAAAGAGGTTTTAGAGCAGTTAGAGCAACTTAAAACGACTGAACTCTTTACCGTAATAGAGACCCAAGAGAAAGACTTTCTGGTAGAACACGCCAACGAGACCATTGCCAAAGCCTATATTGCTACTGAATTTACCAATTATATTATTTTAATGGCACCACGTTTTTCGGTGATTGCACAAAATAGGCTACTTAAAATTTTAGAAGAACCCCCTAGAAATAAAGAGTTTATTCTTATTACCCAATCAAAATCTTCTCTTTTAGATACTCTAAAGTCAAGACTCCCCGTTACCCTTCTGCACGATGCGAAAGAGGAAGAGACGTTGGATTTAGATATTATTAATTTAAATCTTGCCAAAGTCTATGAGTTTGTTCAAGCAAAGAGTCGAATATCTACCAGTGAAGCCAAAAAGATGGTTGAACAGATAATATTAAGTGCCATTAAATCAAAAAAATACCATCTTGATGAAGCAACTTTAAAAATATTTACGGACAGCATTAAAGCCCTTGAAGTAGGTTCCCCCACACCTTTTATTTTAAATGTAGTGCTGTTGAAGCTTTTGGCTAAGAAGAAGAGGTAGTGTCTTATATTTAAATATCAATTTTAATACTCAACACCATAGCCAAAAAAAGAG
>DCAF01000010.1:0-3384 GCA_002311915.1 Sulfurovum sp. UBA1140
AGGTTTCCTTGGAGATAATTTGATAAATTTTTTAAAAAAACTATTCCAAAAACCCATTCAAACAACCCTAACCATCACCTCATCAAACGGTTTTCACCTGCGACCCATTGCCAAATTTGTCAACGAAGTTAAACAGTTTGATGCCACCACCACTCTAATAGCCCATAACAAAGAGGTATCTGCCACCCAAGTTCCCAAGATTCTAGCATTGGCATTAGAAAAAAATGAAAGTTTTACCCTGCAATCTATAGGAAAAGATGCACAAAAAGCAAATAAACATCTCTCCTCTTTTTTTATTCAACTGATGGAAGAGGATAAAGTCGTTGAAAAGATTGAACAAGAGAATGAAAACTATGAAGGATCCACTCTAACAGGTCAAACGGTTGCAAAAGGGATTGCCATTTCATCCATTGCCCTATATGAAAAGATTGAACAGAAGGGTAGCGACAAGGGATTACCCCTACAAAAAGCAATAGCCAAAACAAAAGATGAATTGGATGTACTATATAATAAAAACATAGAAAAAGAGGAAGCTCAAATCTATTTGGCTCAAAAAGAGCTACTAAACTCTGAACTATTTGAAAATAATTTTCATAATATAGACAAAGAGATAGAGACTCTAAAAGGTACAAAATTTGAGTCAAGAATCTCTGACTATCAAGACCTTAAACAGAGGATTTTAGGATGGATGGGAACGGTAACTAAATTAAATCTACCGACTAGCTCATATATCCTATTGGCTGATGACCTACTACCAAGCGATATAAGTGAACTAATCAAAACACCCATCCAAGGAGTCATCCTACAAAAAGGCACACCCACTTCACACGCTTCTATCTTATTACGCTCTTTTGCTATCCCTTCAATCATTATTAATAAAAATATAAAATTAAGCCAAAAAGCTATACTTGATGCCAACAGTGGAAACCTCATCTTAGAGCCAACAGAAAATGACATTAAAAAAGCTCAAAGTAAACAACAACTATTTAAAGACCAACAAGAGAAAAGCTACCAAAATCGTTTTAAATCCACCCAAACTAAAGATGGAAAAATCATTAAAATTTTAGCCAATATCACCGACTTAGACTCTGCTACAGAGGCAAAAGAGTTAGGAGCTGATGGCGTGGGGCTTTTAAGAACCGAGTTTCTTTTTACCCACACCAAACCCACCATAAAAGAGCAGAGCAAAGCGTATCGTGAAATCTTTGAACTTTTTGATGAAATAACCATCAGAACCCTAGACATCGGTGGAGACAAATCTCTGCCTTATATCAATATAGAAAAAGAAGACAACCCATTTTTAGGCATAAGAGGCATAAGATTCTCCCTACAAGAAAAAATATTATTTAAAGAACAACTCCTAGCCATATACAGAGCCGTAGGTTCGGTAACACCGAACAAAACCATAAAAATCATGTTCCCCATGGTAAGCAATATAGAAGAGTTTATCCAAGCAAAAGAGATAGCCCAAAATGTAGCCAAAGAGAACAAAATAAACACAACCCATATCCAATTTGGAATCATGTTAGAAGTCCCCTCTGTTATCTTCTCCCTAAAGGAGTTTGATAAACTGGTAGATTTCTACTCTATAGGAACCAATGACCTTACTCAGTATCTCTTTGCCATAGAACGAACCCACCCTACCCTACAAGTTGATACCACCTCACCCATGCTTATGTCTGCATTGGAAACCATAGCTCAACAGGTTGAAAAACCCATCAGTATCTGTGGAGAACTCGCAGGATTAGAAAAGGCTACAGAGCAACTTATAAAAATGGGTTACAACACCCTATCCGTCTCGTCCAAACTTATCCCATCACTAAAAGAGAGAATCCGAAATGTTTAACTTTTTTCAAAAAATAGGCAAAGCCCTTATGACCCCCATTGCAGTCCTCCCCATCGCTGCGATTTTACTACGCCTTGGTTTTGGTGACATCTTCACAGGAGAAGTCACCAACATTATGAAAGTAGCAGGTGAATCCATCTTCTCGAATCTTGACCTACTCTTTGCCATCGGTATTGCGTATGGATTGGCTAAAAACAATGATGGAGCAGCAGCCCTATCAGCAGGTGTGGGGATTCTTATCGCCAAGGCGGTCTATTTAGAGATAGATAAAGACCTCAATATGGGGGTCTTTATCGGTATCATTATCGGAGTCTTAGCAGGAACACTCTACAACCGTTACCACACCATTAAACTACCCGAGTTCTTAGGCTTCTTTGGTGGAAAACGCTTTGTCCCCATTATCACAGCCCTCTCTGCTATTCTAATTGGTGTTCTAGCAGGATATTTTTGGCACCATGCTCAAAGTGCTATTGATGCTTTCTCTCATGCCATTATCAGCCTTGACGAGATAGGAAGCTTCATCTATGGAACACTCAACCGTCTGCTTATCCCTCTAGGCTTACACCACATTCTAAACTCTGTATTCCTTTTCCAAGTAGGCGAATACGAATACATCAAAGAGGGAGCCACAGTAGTAGCCAATGGAGACCTACACCGTTTCTTTGCAGGTGACCCCACAGCAGGTATCTATATGTCAGGATTTTATGTGGTGATGATGTTTGGTCTACCATCAATGGCATATGCCATCTACCTTACCACACCAAAAGAGCAACGTAAAAAAGCAGGAGCCATTCTAGCAGGAGTCGCCTTTACCTCGTTTCTCACAGGTATCACCGAGCCGTTAGAGTTTCTATTTCTCTTTATCGCTCCCCTACTCTTCTTGCTTCATGCCATACTAGCAGGATTGGCCGTTGCCACTGCCCATGCCTTAGACATCCACCACGGCTTTGGTTTTTCAGCAGGATTTTTTGATTATGTCATTAACTATAAATTGGCAACCAATCCCCTACTTATCTTACCTCTTGGACTGTTTTTTGGATTTCTCTATTTTGTACTCTCTTACTATATGCTTAAGATTTTTAAGATTACAGTGTTTAGTGCAGACAATGAAACTGAAAAAACAGAAACTTCCAATGAAGCCTTAGCTTTCATAGAAGCACTTGGAGGAGCTGAAAATATTGTCTCTACCGATGCTTGTATTACACGGCTTAGAATGGAAGTAAAAAATTCAAAAGATTTAAGTGATGAAGCGTTTATAAAACTTGGGGCTAAAGGAGTTATCCGACCCAATGAGACTACCATTCAAGTGGTTTTAGGTACACGAGCTGAGAGTGTGGCTGAGATGATTAAGGGAAGTCTGTAGGAGTAGTCTTGGACTACCTCCTCAACAACCCAAAAGCAAGATACCCCTATATTTTTTTTGATTATATCCAAATTATCATTAAAGTGTGAAGTGGTACTGTACGCTTTGTACTTTAATTTCAATTATTCTATTTTTAGATATAATGGTCAATTACCTCCCCCAATCCTTAACGGAT
>DCAF01000010.1:3633-4052 GCA_002311915.1 Sulfurovum sp. UBA1140
GTATCCTTGGAGATAGATAATGAACAACTCAAACAACCCACTTCACGGCATTAAACTAGAACAGATACTCAAAGAGCTTGTAGAACATTATGGATGGGAAGAGCTAGGAAAACATGTAAGAATCAACTGCTTTAATAACAATCCTCATATCAAAGCCTCTCTTAAATTTTTGAGAAATGTTGACCATGAGTGGGCAAGAATTAAGGTTGAGAAACTTTACATCAATATGATAAAGCAATAGTTTTAGTTTAGAATTATTATAAAATATTATTTATTATGTTCAGCTTATTCTCTGAGATTTTTTAGGAGTTGTTGTTGGACCCTCTTCTGAACATCCGATAAAAAGAAACGCGATAATAAGTGTAAAAAATCTGATGGCTAACATGACCAACTCCTCTATTTTTCTTAAAAAAGTATAT
>DCAF01000010.1:4165-12813 GCA_002311915.1 Sulfurovum sp. UBA1140
CATAAAAATATTAATATATTTAGTTTTATTTTGTTATACTATTTCAATACATCCTAGGAATATAAAATGAAAAAAACACTCTTAAGTATACTTCTCTCTATGGGAATATTATCTAATGCAACTGCCAATGACAATTTATATATGGGTATTCAATCCTCTTTCCCCTCTGAAGGATTTAGTATTAAAATGGATACCAGCCATAAAGTAGCTGTTCAAGGTATTTTCGATTTTATAGGAGATGAAACCAGTTACGCACTTCGTGGACTCTACAAGTTTAAAAAAGAGCAGTTTTATAATGTCTATGGATATGGAGAAATTGGGCTTTGGAGTTGGGATAAGGCATACTATTATCATGAGAGTGAAACCGTCTTAGGGTTTGGAGCAGGTGCAGGAATCGAATATGATTTAAGAGGTCTTGATTCCAGTTTTATCCCCCTCTTTGTTAATGCAGAACTTAATCTTCATATGATTGACTTTGACTACTATCACAATGATGATGAATTTGGGTTAGGATTGGGTATACACTATAAGTTTTAGAAGAGTTGGAGACGGAGGCAGAGCCTTCCGATTCCAAATTATATAAAAAGCTTAATGAAAAACAAGCTCTAAAAAAGTTTCTGTTTTTAATGAAGCTCCACCAACAAGTACGCCATCTACATTATCAATGGCAGAAATTTCAGCAATATTTGCTCCTTTAACACTTCCACCATACAATAGAGGCTTATCAACAATCTTCTTTAGAGCATTGTGTGTCTCAACAATCTCTTCAACCGTAGCACTTCTGCCTGTACCAATCGCCCAGATAGGTTCATACGCTACAACAAAGTTATCATACGTCGTATCAATCCCCTCAAATTGAGAAACCAAATGCTCCATTACAGCTTCCATCCCCTGCTCTCGAACCTCTAATGATTCACCAATACAGTAGATAATCTCAAAACCCTGCTCTTTGAAAAAAGCAAACTTCTTCGCAACCTCAATTTGTGATTCACCAATCGTATCCCGTCGTTCACTGTGACCAATTAAAATGGTATTAATATTAAATTCACTAAGTTGCTCTACTCCTACTTCACCTGTATAGGCTCCATTTCTTACAGGATAAGCATTTTGAGTACCAATAGTAAAGTCCCCTTCAAAACTATCCAATGCCGTTAATGGAGGAAAAATAAAAACTCTATCTTCAGATTTTTTATCTTGTAGTTTTGATTGAAGGTCAGTGATGTAGTTTTTTGTAGATTCTCTTGTGTGATTGGTCTTGAAGTTTGCTGCGTATATCATGTTTGCCTTTTTTATATTGTTTTGTAACCTGGGCATTCTTGCCCACTAAAAATATTCAGTTGTAGTTTATTGTGGGCAAGAATGCCCACGCTACGACTTAAGTGCCTCAATTCCAGGAAGAGCTTTGCCTTCAATAAGATTCAAACTCGCTCCCCCACCTGTACTCACAAAGGTCATCTCATCGACATCCCCTGCTTTTTGAGCCACATCAGCCGTATCACCACCACCAACAATGGTTGTGGCATGGGTAGCTGCAATATCGTGTGACATCTTTAAACTACCTTTGGCATACTTGTCCCACTCATAAACACCCATCGGACCATTCCAAATAATGGTTTGTGCATCATCCAATACCTCACGGAAAAGTCTTGAACTTGCAGGTCCAATATCTAATCCCATCCAATCTTTTGGAATCTCTTGTGAAGGAAGATATTTAGAGATACAGTGTTCAGAGAACTCTGGAGCCGCCACAATATCAATAGGAAGATAGAACTTAACACCCTTTTTTCGGGCTTTAATCATTACCGTTCGAGCCTCATCCAATAGATTATCTTCGACCAATGAGTTACCGATTTCATACCCTTGTGCTTTTAGGAAAGTAAATGCCATCCCTCCACCAATAATAACTTTATCAACTTTTTCAATAAGATTTCTTAACGCTTCAAGTTTACCCGAGACTTTAGAACCACCAATAACGGCTACAAAAGGTCTCATAGGGTTTTGAAGGGTCTTCTCAAAAAAGTTTACCTCTTTAGAAAGCAAGAATCCTGCAGCTCGATGCTCTGCATCAAAAAGTCGTGCCATCGCATCAATAGAAGCATGTGATCGGTGACAAGCACCAAAAGCATCATTAATATAAACATCTACCATACTTGCCAACTCTTTGGCAAAAAAAGCATCATTTTGAGTCTCACCCGCTTCATAACGAAGATTCTCTAAGACCAAAACTTCTCCTGCTTTTAATGCAGAGGCTTTTGATTTAGCATCAACGCCTACCACATCTTTTGCCAAGGTAATATCAGAAGCAATCTTTAATAGAGTATGCAGTCGTGTTGCCACCGTTGCCAAAGAGTATTTCTCTTCATACTTTCCTGCCTCTGGTCGCTCATAATGTGAAGCCAAAATAACTTTACACTCGCGATCAATACAGTAACGAATCGTCTGCAATGCCCCACGAATTCGTCGATCATCGGTAATGTTTCCATCTTCATCTTTAGGTACATTAAAATCACAACGAATAAATATCGTTTTACCTGCTATATCTAAATCTTTTATTGTCTTCAAATTTATGCTCCCTTAGTAATATGAACAGCCATATCAACCAATCTTACCGAGTAACCCCACTCATTGTCATACCATGCCAATACTTTAACCATATTGCCACCAATGACTTGAATGGTATCCATCGCCACTACTGAACTTTGCTCTTCACCCACAAAGTCTTGAGATACTCGATACTCTTCATCAATACCAAGAATACCTTTGTGTGAACCTTCACTGGCTTTTGTAAACGCCTCTTTCACCTCATCAAGGGTTACATCTTTTCTAAGATTTACCGTTAAATCAACAATAGAGACATCAGGAGTAGGTACACGAATCGCTTGACCGTTAAGTTTACCTTTTAATTGTGGTAACACTTTGGCGATTGCTTTAGCAGCACCTGTGGTTGTTGGAACCAAGTTCACGGCACCTGAACGACCTTTTCTAGGGTCTTTCTTATGCTTTCCATCCAATATAGGCTGAGATGCTGTATAGCTATGAATGGTGGTCATTAACCCCGACTCAATTCCAAAAGCATCATCTAAAACTTTGGCTACAGGGGCTAAACCATTGGTGGTACAACTGGCATTTGAAACCACTGCTTCACCTGCATACTCATCTTCATTCGCACCAATAACAAAAGTTGCTGTATCATCTTTGGCAGGAGCCGAAAAGAGAACCTTTTCAATACCACTATCAAGATAAGGTTGAACCGACTCTTTGGTCAAAAATACACCTGTACACTCAATAACTACTTCAGCTCCACACCCTACAAAATCAATTTTGGCAGGTTCACGCTCTCCAAAAAGTTTTGCTTTGGTATCACCAATATAAACATAACCATCTTTAACAGAGACATCTTTTCTTGTACCGTGTACCGAATCATACTTTAATCCATACTCAATAATATTCTCTGCACCACTTGCATTAACAGCCACCAATTCAATATCATCTCTATCTGCAATGATTCGAGCCACACATCTACCTATTCGTCCCAGTCCGTTTATCGCAACTTTTACAGCCATTCATACATCCCTTAGTTTAATATGCTAAAATTCCTTATATCTTACATAAATAGAGGTTATTAGTTGTTTAAAGACAAACGAGAAACCATTGCACTTTTTGGGGGTAGTTTCGACCCTCCACACTTTGGACACTATGGTGTTGTTAAAGAAGCACTAAAAACGTTAAATATTGATAAATTAGTGGTTGTACCTACTTTTTTAAATCCATTTAAAACAAGTTCCTCTGCAACACCCCATCAACGATTCCAATGGACGAAAGAGATGTTTGAAAAATTTCCAAAAGTCTTGGTTGATGCTTATGAGATAGAACAGGGTAAAAGCACAACTACTGCCACAACATTAAGCCATTTTCAACAAAAATATTGTGTTAAATACTTAATCATTGGAGCAGATAACCTAGCCTCTATTGAAAAATGGTATAATTTTAACCATTTAAACCGTCAGATTATCTGGCTTATCGCCACAAGAATTGGACATGAAGTCGATACAACACCCCTAAGAGAGTTTAAACTTTTAGAGGTTAACATAGCTATTAGCTCAACAGAGATTAGAAACAAACAATCATAAAAGATGATTTAAAAATATTACAAGGAACCCAAACCTAATGAACATAAACGAAAGAGTAGAACGTATAGTTACAGAACTAGACAGCAAAAAAGCAGAAGAGATAGAAGTTTTTAATCTCGAGAAAGTTGACTATATTGCGAAACAAGTAATACTTGCCAACTCACTAGGAGGCAGACACTCCTCTTCACTCGCAACCCATCTAAAAGATGAACTCAAACCACTAGGAGAAGAGTTTTTACATGTAGACGAGAGCGACGATTGGGTAGTGATTGATATGGGTGATATACTGGTTCATATTATGAGTTCAGAGTATCGACAAAAATACTCTATGGAAGAGTTTTTAACAGAGATTAGTAATAAGAAATCCAAAGAGATATAAAGAGATTACTCTTTTTTGTGCAATTTAAGAGCCACAAAAGGTCTCTTTTTTGCTAAAGCTTCACTGAGTGCAATATTACCAATATGGTTCTTCTGCTCATTATCTTTAAAAAGCCTCAAAGTGTTTGGCTCCTGCTTGACACTTTGACACCCATGAAACAGTAAAACCCCAAGCAGACTACATTTCAATCTCCTTCGCATCTACTCAATCCTATCTAACGTGTCAGGGTTAATTACCTCAAGTTCAAGTTTTTTACCATCAATATGAAAAAAGACCACTGCATTTTCAGTTGAAAAGGCTTTAAGATACTCTCCCTCTGCCTTCTCTCCTCGTTGTACATCCATATTCCATGGAGCATCCTCTTTAGCATAATAGGGAGCTCCTGCTGCTCCATTATGAATCTGATAGATGGTACGTGTTATCTCTAACGGATTTTTTGGTCTGTACTCACCATAAAGAGGCATCCCTTTTTTAACCTCTAATCGAGCATAGTTATGCTCATCACCTGTTAAGACTGCTACCACCTTTTGACTCTCCATCAGCATCTTCCAATATTCATCTCGTCGTTCTATAATCCCTTTTTTATGAGGTTGTAACTTACCATCTTTATCAGCAATATAAGGTCTGGTCTTATTCTTCCCACCATAAAACATATCATCTTTAACATGTCCTCCATTAGGAAAAACAGGGGTATGTTGGGTTACAAAAATAAAATCAATATTGGTATCATTATCTAATTTCTTTAGTGTTTTCTTCAACCATTTCATCTGATTATCCATTAAGTATCCATGAGGATTACCACCCAACAGATTTTTACCTTTTCCTACAGATGGAGCATACCAATAGTTAGAATTTAGTGAAATCAGAGCGATATTATCATAGATATAGTAGTAAACATTCTCTTTATAACTAGGAAAATCTATACGGTTTGGATTGGGATCATAAACAGCACCATCTTCACTGATTGGACCATTAAGAGGATTAACAAAGGCGTTGCTAAAAAGAGCTTCTGCCGACTCTGTTTTGTAAGGAAACCTATCAATTCTTAATCCTCGTTTTGTTCCATTTTCAAAAGCAACTACCAACGCTTCATGATTTCCCATAGAGGTATAAATAGGTATTCGTGAAGCAAAAGGCAGTGTTGACCGTTTCCAGTTTACATACTCCAAAGCTTCTCTTTGAGGTGCATTATGATAACCATCTATCATATCCCCTGTAAAATGTAAAAACGCCACCTCCTTTACAGCAATCAAAGCCATAATTCGACGCATCATATAGGCATTAACTCCTGCTATATCCCGCTCTCCACTAGAAATTCCACTTCGTGAGTCACTTGTAAATGCAAAAGTAAAAGCTTTTCTACTCCCTGCTTTGGGAGCTGTTTTAAACGCATAAGACTCTTGATGTTCTCCCTCTGCTTGAACGCTATAACGGTATTGAGTATTGGATAGAAGTCCTGTTACATTTATCTCATGATCTGTCCCTTTTTTAGAATAAAACTTTCCAATACCTTCTACCTCTACCACCCCTTTTTGTCTGCCCAGTGTCTCGAAAGAGACAATCACCGAGTTCTCACTCATATTGTTAAGAAAAGGTCCTTCAATAATTGTTCCCATATCCACACTAAACTGCTCTGCTTTTTTAAAAAAAAGTTTGCCTTCATAGACAATATTTCCTTGGCTATCTGTTACCCGATAAAAAAGTAGACCTTTTCCTTTTTTTTCCCACTCTATAAAATCATATCTTCCTTGAAGTCTTTTCAATATCTTTACATGAGCTTGACCATCTTTATTAATAAAAGCTTCTCTTTTCCATTTTGCTCGTGGATATTTTTCTCTAATATCTGCCAAAGCATAGAAAATACGCCCTCCTGTAAATTGTGCCTTGCCTTTATCATCTACAAAAGTAAACAGAAATCCTGCCCTATTACCTTTGGGGTTACCCCGTACCATATTAAGCGTATATTTTGCTCTCTCATCCATTAATGGGTAGGTTGTTGTAGCATCTATTTTTGCCACCAGTTTAGAGTTTTGATACTCTAAATTTGCATAACTACTGGGTATAAATTCTAAGGTATTGGCAAAAAGTCCACTACAAAAAACCACTAAAAGCTTAAAAATATTTTTCACCCTTATAGAAACTTTACTTCCATCAAAGATTCACCTTCACGAATGGTACCTATCTTATGTTTTTCTAACTCTATAGATTTATCACAGTTAATAAGTACAGGTGTTATAATATTTTTTCCTTGCTCCTCCAAATAGAGCAAATCAACGGCAATAATGGGACAACCACTCTGCACCTTAGTACCCTCTTCTACCAGTCGTTTAAAGCCTTGACCTTTAAGTTCAACCGTATCCAACCCTATATGTACCATAACCTCTAAACCGTTGCTTTTGGTTATTAAAAAAGCATGATTTGTTGGAAATATCCGACTAACCACACCATCTATAGGAGCCACAACGGTTCCACTTAACGGCACAATTGCCATACCATCACCAGAGAGTTTTTGTGAAAAAACTTCATCGGGTACCTCCTCTAAGGGAACCAAATCTCCATCAACAGGTGACATTATTATCTGCTTAGTCGGTTTAAAAAATCCAAACATATCTTTCTCCTTTTTATCTTTTGCTATCAACCCAGCAAGTCAGCTGTTCTATCTGCTCTAGCGTGCGTATTGTACTGGTTCCACCCTCTGATTGCCGTGCGTTCATTGAAGCTCTGTTATCCAATAAAGCAACCACATCTCTACCTATTCTCTCATCAATACTTTGTAGTTCTTCAAATCTAAGTTCTGAAATATCAACTCCCTTATCTTCTGCAAGATTTACCACATTTCCTGTAATATGATATGCATCCCTAAAAGGAATTCCTACCTCTTTCACCAAATAATCTGCTAAATCTGTTGCTGATAAATGACCAACCATACAAGCTTTTTCCATATTTTCTACATTAATGCTCATCTCATCCATCATCTCATTAAGCACTTGTAGTGAAAGCAGAGCCGTTTTGACTGAATCAAAAACACCCTCTTTATCCTCTTGCATATCTTTATTATACGCAAGTGGCAGACCTTTCATAACAGTTAAGAGAGCTACTAAATTACCATTAACACGCCCTGTTTTTCCTCTTAACAACTCTGGAATATCTGGATTTTTCTTTTGGGGCATAATAGACGAACCTGTTGCATGTTTGTCTGAGAGTTGAATAAATTTGAACTCCGAAGCAGACCATAAAATAAGCTCTTCGCTCAAACGGCTTATGTGCATCATCATGGTAGAGATATTAAATAAAATTTCTAATGCAAAATCTCTATCACTTACAGTGTCAAGACAATTCAAAGTAGGAGCTTTAAAGCCAAGCTTTTGGGCTGTAGTTTTACGATTAATAGGATGAGGAGTACCAGCCAAAGCAGCACAACCTATAGGAGAGTAGTTATTTCGTTCATATGAACTTAAAAAACGTTCATAATCTCTTTTAAACATAGACGCATACGCCATCATATGATAGCCAAAGTTAATGGGTTGAGCATGTTGAAGATGGGTCATCCCAGGAAGAAGAGTTTGTGTATTTTTAGAAGCAACCCTAATTAATGTAGAGATATTTTTTAAAAGTAAATCACCTATCTTTTGAGTATTTTTTTGAACATAAAGTCTAAAATCTAAAGCTACTTGATCATTACGACTTCGAGCTGTATGTAGCCGTTTACCAGCATCACCTATTTTATCCGTAAGTCGTCCCTCAATAGCCATATGAATATCTTCATCATCACCATCAAGTAAAAACTCTCCCAACTCAATCTCTCTGTATATCTCAACTAAACCATCTTCTATCTGTTGATAATCTTTTTTTGAAATAATTTCCTGCTCACTTAACATATAAGCATGAGCTCTTGAACCCTCTATATCTTCTCTATACAATACTTTATCAAATGGTAAAGAGTTGTTTAACTCTTGAAGTAGTTTAGAACTTTTCTCTGAAATTCTTGCAGATGCAATTTTTTTTGACACTATAATTTCCTAATATAATAATTAAAAGTATTTTAGCGTATTTTAGAAAAATGGGAAATTAATAAATAAGAAAGTTAATAAAAATAAGTGTTAAAATCGTGAAAAAAGAGAGAAATAAAAAGAAAGAAT
>DCAF01000065.1:0-10380 GCA_002311915.1 Sulfurovum sp. UBA1140
ATTCCTACTGTATTGATTAATATTAGAGTTCTTTCAAAACTAAAAATATGTTAAAATATAAACAGGGAGGTTTTCATTACCAAGTAAAAGAGCATTGTACGGAGAAGATACAGAGATAGAGTTTATACTTATAGATGCAACCGAAAGTCCCATACAGAGACCAAAAAAAAGCAGAAACGACACTATTCAGGGAAGAAAAAACAACATACTCTAAAAACACAAGTAGTAATAGACCAAAATCAAAATATAATTTGTGTAAATACGACGAATGGGAAAGAGCATGATTTTTCTCTGTTTAAAAACTCTCAATTGCCCATACCTAAAGAGATAGAAGCCAAAGTAGATTTGGGTTATATTGGCATTAAAAAATTTCATTCAAATATTGAAATTCCAATCTCAGCTATCTCTATCAATAACGATTTACTTCTTTTTGCGAATGATAAAGATTTCAGGTATATTATGGAATGCTTTGAGCTAAAAATGTATGAGAAATCATCAATACAAAATTAGCGAAATCCAAGCCTTTGTGGGATTTACTTTAAATTTGAAAAAAGTACAAAAAGGTAGCTTGAACCTTAGTCCTGACAACAATTTTTCGATTGTTACAATTTTAATCAACAGAACAAAGCCATCAACCAAAGGGTTGAACTTATTTTTAAAGGGATAGGAAATTAAGAGAGGGTGCTAAGAAGCACCTCTCTTTTATATATTAAACAGCTCCCTGCTCAATCATAGAATCAGCTACTTTTCTAAATCCTGCAATGTTTGCACCTGTAATTAAATCGCCTTTACACTCAAACTCTATAGAGGTATTATATGCTGTATAGAAAATATCTCTCATAATACTGCGTAATTTAATATCTACCTCTTCAAAACTCCACTGTGCCATACTGGCATTTTGGCTCATCTCTAACTGTGAAGTTGCCACACCCCCTGCATTCGAGGCTTTTCCAGGAGCAAAAAGAATACCATTTTGAGTTATAAACTCTATCGCTTCAGGCGTACTTGGCATGTTGGCTCCTTCATTCACTAAAAGACAACCATTCTTGAATAACTCTCGAGCATCTATTAAATTTAACTCATTCTGTGTGGCAGAAGGAAAAGCAATATCACAAGGCACATGCCAAACAGCATGACCACCAGTAGGGTATTTTGAGACAGGAATATATTGACAATCATTGTGCAATTGAGCATATGCCTCTAGCGACTCTTGATTAATCTCTTTCACTGCCTTAAGGGTTTGCAAATCAATCCCCTTTTTATGATAAATAGTACCTCGACTATCAGAACATGTTACAGGTAATGCACCCATATCATAAAGTTTTTCAATGGTATAAATTGCCACATTACCCGAACCAGAAACAGAACAAATTTTATCTTTAATGGTTATATCATTGGCATTTAAAAAGTTCTCGGCGAAGTAAACCGATCCATACCCTGTTGCCTCTTTACGTACTTTTGACCCACCCCAGTTAAGCCCTTTTCCTGTTAAAATTCCATCAAACTCTCCTGTAAGCTTTTTATACTGACCAAACATATAACCAATCTCTCTAACACCCACACCAATATCCCCCGCAGGAACATCCGTATGTTTACCAATATGTTTATAAAGCTCTGACATAAAAGATTGACAAAATTTCATTATCTCATTATCACTTTTACCTTTAGGGTCAAAATTACTTCCCCCTTTAGCACCACCTATCTGTAACCCTGTTAAGGCATTTTTAAAAATCTGTTCAAAACCCAAAAATTTAATAATTCCTAAATTAACAGAGGGGTGAAAACGAAGTCCACCTTTATAGGGTCCAAGGGTTGAACTAAACTGTACTCTATACCCAAGATTTGTCTGAACTTTTCCATTATCATCCAACCAGTTTACACGAAAAATGATACTGCGTTCAGGAACCACAATACGCTCTAAAATATTATTATCTAAATACCTAGAGTCCTCATTAAGTAGTGGTAATAGTGAAAACATTACCTCATGTGATGCTTGATAAAATTCGTCTTGTCCAGGACTACACTCTTTAATATAATTTAATACTTCTTGTACATGTTCAGATGGTGTCATAGTTTATTCCTTAATTTTTTATTAAGGCGTATTTTAGCCAAAAGATTGTTAATGTAAATATAGTTTTTTTGTATAAAATAGATAACCTTGTTAAATCTTTGTTATCTTTTTTATGCTAAACTTTGTAAATTTTTTAGTTTTAGGAACGCTTATGCCATTTAAGATTATAATCACGACACTTATCGCTATACTACTTACTGCTTGTGGAACACCCTCTCCCACAGAAATCGTAACCAAAGAGACAAAGCCCCCCGTAGTCATCGAAACATATAACAGTGCACCTGATATTTCAGGAAAATACTCTCTAAGTCAAGGCGTTTACAGTTATGGATCTATCAGCAAAGAGATTATTGCCTCGACACTTGTTATTGAAAAGCTTGACAGTGATGATTTTGGTTTTTACTATTCAGCCAAAGTAACTAAATTAAGTCCTGATAACTATTTTGGAATCTTTCACTATAAAGATGGTAAATTTTACAATAGGGTCTTAGAGACCAACACAACAACCTCATTAGAAGACAACATAGAGTTAATTAAAGATGACGAGAAGATTAAACTAACCGTGCATACTACCACTGGAAAAAGAATTATCATCTGGAAACAAAAAGTAAAAAGTAATCTGGTTGATACCCAAGAGTTAGAAGATGCACTAAAAGAGGCTAAATCTAACTATATTCAAATTTATAAAGAGCGATTTGAGGGGTTTACGAAGATTTAAAAGAGAGAATAAATAAGTTATTTTTTTGAAATAACAACAGCCCTTTGACCAGTATATATAAGTTTATCATTCATACAAACTCTTAATTGGTTTAAATTGGTCTGTTGTGTTAAACTATAATGCACCCTTTCATCCAAAGTAGCTACTTATAGGATATATATTGTTCATGGGCAGAAACGCCCATACTACTAAAACCCCTTACCCCGTATCTGATACGTAATATCCCCTGCTCCAAAGGCGGTAATTAGTCCTTCGTGGTACTCGGTAATTATGTGTCCATCTTTAAGAATTTGAACCACTCCATCTTGACGGGTTATGCTGTCTGCCATATGCAGTTTATAACGGCTAAAGGCTCCTTTTAAATCAATGTCTACTTTAAGTTCACCTGCTGACCAAATGGGTAGAATTACCAACTCGTCAACCCCTTCAAAACACTCAATAAAACCATTTAAATTATCAATGGTTCGGCTATATTTATGAGGTTGCCAGATTACTTGTAACTTGTTAAAACCTCGTAACTTTTGATAGGTTTTAAGTGACTCCATCGTTGCTTTTATTTCGGTGGGGTGGTGACCATAATCATCTATAACTACAATATTTTCATAATTCTGGACAATATCAAAACGTTTTTTAATGCCTTTGTAGTTTAAGAGATTCTGACGAATATTGTCAACATCTCCCCCCATTTTCAAGGCTCCAAAAATTGCCAACCCTGCATCAAGAGCAATATGATAGCCAAATCCAAACACCTCAAAATTACCATAGGTTTTGAGTTTAAATTTGGTATAAGGTTCACCATTGACCAGTAGAAACTCCACATTAGTAATATCACGTGAAGGGTAGAGGCGAATGGCATCAATATCTAAGGTTGACAGAAACTCATCTTCGGCATTAAGAATACGAACTCTAGCAAGATCTAAAAAATTTCGATAGGCGTTATAAAATCTCTTCTCGTCATACTCATAATATTCCATATGTTCAGGTTCAACATTGGTAACAATCGCTAAATAGGGATTAGTATTTAAGAAACTCTCATCACTCTCATCGGCTTCAAAAACCACTCGATTGTTATTGGCATGACGCACGTTTGAACCAAACTCTTTACTAATGGCTCCAATAAGGGCATTAGAGTTAGGAATAATAGATGCCAAGATAGCAGAAGTGGTACTCTTACCATGTGCTCCCCCCACCGCATAAACCTCTTTATAAGCCAAAATACTTTTAAGTGACTCTTTTCGAGAAAGCAGTTCTATTCCCAACACTTTGGCTCGTTGATACTCAGAATTATTGGGGCGAACTGCTGCTGAATAAATTACCCTATCTACCCCCTCTACAGCATCTTCGTGATGAGGAATGGTAATTTTTGCCCCAAAATTCAAAGCCAAATCATCGGTAATTTCTGTCTGTTTAATATCTGAACCCGAAATTTGATGACCATCATTGGCTAAAAATTTTGCCAATGCCGAGAGACCAATACCCCCGATTCCTATAAAATGTATTTTCATGTTACTTACCTGCTTCTAAAACTTTCAAATCGGCTTTTCCCAACGCTACATATTTAGAGAACATGGTCAACAAAATATCAGTAGGTTGTTTAAACTCTTTGATAAAAAATGCTGTTGGGTCACTCTCGTCAATATTATCGGTATCGGCAAGGTCTTCGATAAATTTATCAAAACTATTCCCCGACATAACAGCACAAGCGTGAATCATCATGGCATCTTTAAGCTCATCATCTTCGATGGTATGATGAAGTACCAAGAAAATCTCTTTCGCACCCTTAATATCATTTTCACTGTATCTTTGAATACCATGCTCATAGATGGCTCGTGCAGTAGACAACTCTTCAGGGTCATTCATACTAAACCCTTTATGAATGGTTAAATTTTCAGCCAATACATCAAAGGCTTGACCTACAATAAAAGTAAATATCTCATTAATCTCATCTTCTGATGCCTCAATTGCCAATTTCGTACCTAAAAGTTGGTATCCTTTGGCAATGCTCTTTTCACTGTACATCTCCTCTTCATATTTTTTCATATCAGCAATGAAGTTTTCATCTTTTTTTAATGCTTCTATATCTATATCGTGTTCTTGCATCGTTACAGCTCCTTTAGTGCTTGTTTAATTCGTTCTAATGCCTCTTTGGTTTTGTTCTCTTCATAGACAAGTGCCAACCGAACAAACCCCTCTCCTTGACCCTCTCGCCCTAAAAATGAACCAGGAATCACCTTTAAATTATAGTCTCTATAAAGATTTTGGGTAAATTCTATCTCATCGGTAACGGTTAACCAGATGTAAAAGGTTGCTAGTGGTGGTTCAACTCCCAATAGCTCTTTGGCAATTTTAAAGTTTTGAATATAGTTGGCTCGAAATCCATCGACATGGCTCTGGTCACTCCATGCCACTGCCGAAGCGTGTTGAAGTGGAAGTGGAGAGGCACACCCCACATAGGTTCGGTAAGTCATATACGCTTTAAGTATCTCTGCATCCCCTGCAATAAATCCACTGCGTAACCCAGGAGCAGAAGAGCGTTTAGAGATAGAGTTAATAACCAAAATATTTTTGAAATCACCATTGCCTACTTCGATACTTGCATTAAGCAATGAGGGCAGTGGAGCATCAATATATAGGTCAATATAACACTCATCATTAAGCAGTACAAAATCATATTTCAATGCCAATTTCACCCAATGCTTAAGCTCCTCGATTAACATTACAGAAGAGGTAGGATTATTGGGCGTATTGATAATGACAAAATCACATTGAGACAACTCCTCTTCATTGAGAGTGGGTTGGAAACTATTTTTGGCTGTCAAATTCATATAAATGGTTTTGGCACGACTCGCTTTAGATGCACCCTCATAAATTTGATAAAAAGGGTTAGGAAATGCCATGACAGGATGCTCTATATCGTGCAGTAAAAATTGAGGAAAGTTAAAGAGTACCTCACGTGTACCAAAAGTAGGAATAATCTGACTGTTGTCCAATTTTAAATCAAAACGATTGTCTAAATAGGTTAACATTCCTTCTCGTAAAACAGCCTCTCCCGATGTTTTAGGATACTTATTTAAAAGCGATGCCGAACGCTTAAGTTCATCAAGTATAAACGATGGAGTAGAAAATTGAGGTTCACCCATGGTCAAGCTTAATGGTTCAAAGTCAGCGTTAGGGGTAATGTTTTCTAGTAAGTTGTTAAGTTTTTCAAATGGGTAGGTTTCAAAGTTCAATTGTTTGCCCTATTTTTTTAAGGGATTATAACCAAAATAAGATTTGGATTTCAATAAATTCATTACAAAATTGGTTTGGAAACGGAGCATTTACGCCCGAACAACGGAGGCAAAGCCTTCCGATTCCAAATAAGGTATCTACTCCTCTTCACATCCAACTTCGGTTGGTGCTGTTGGAAGCTCTCTATAATTATTATCAGATAGGTTTGCGGCTTCTAAATCTTTACAATCTACCTCTTCACACGATACTGTTTTTGCAATAGGATAATCAACAAAAGTTTCACCTTTTGCCTCTTTTAAACCTTTAACATCCGCACACCCTTTTCCTTTTTTGAGCTCTGGATTTTGAGTAGAAGATTCTGCTACTTCAAGTTTCATAGGAGGTAACTCTTCACTCTTTGTATCTTGTTTCTTGCTTGTTGGTAGCGATGTAGGTGCTTCTGCTTGTGCATAACTCCCAAGCCCCATCACCAACAATGTAATTAATGTAAAATATTTTGTTGATATTTTCATCTCTTTCTCCTTGATTATAAATCTCCTTCACATATTACATAAATTTTGTTTAGTTTAACATAAAATAAAGAAATAAATGTAAAATTATTATAGTTTATTTAAGATAAAGATACTAGAATTACGTTAAGTTTTGAATTTAATAGAAATTAATCGGGAAAGGAAATAAAATGAAAAAAGTTATTGGAATCGTGGGGGTATTGTGTCTACCTATCATATTAATGTCGGGGGGGTTAAAGAGATCTCTTCTTCAAGCAAAAAATGAACAAAAACCCCTTATGATCTTGGTTACCTCTGACTCTTGTCGATATTGTGACAAAATGAAAAAAGAGACACTTAACAATCCCAGTGTCAAAAAGAATTTAGAAGGTTTTCTTTTTACCCAAGTTGATAAAACAGACCCTTCAGCTCAAAAATTTTTACCCCTTACTACCTACACACCTACGGTCTATTTTGTATCTCCAAAATTTAAAATTGTCAACAGTGTTCAAGGCTATTTAGCCAGTAGTGATTTTAACCTTTGGGTCGATGATACCAAAGCAAAATTGGGCATGGGCAGCGTTAAACCTGTCTCACAACAATCCAGCTATGTGCAACCACATAAAAATGATATTTGGATGTATGACATCGCCTCTGCTATGGACTACGCATCACAAACAGGAAAACAGATAATGATTTTTGTGGGTTCAAGAAAATCTAAATGGTCAAGAAAAATGGAACAGAAGACACTCAAAAGCAATGAGGTCAAAAAAGCCCTTAGTAACTTTGTATGGGTTAAACTTAACCATGGAGACCCAGAGGCAAAAGCTTATGGAATTAATCCTAAACATGTCCCTGCTGTCTATTTCATGAAGAGTGATATCGAAGAGTTGGCGATTGCCAAAGGGTTCTTTGGAGCCAGTGACTTTCTACAATGGGTGAACTACGCCAAATCTAAAATTTAACCAATCTTTTAAAACTTGGAGACGGAAGGCTTTGCCTCCGTTGTTCGGGCAGAAATACTCTCTTTCCAAACAAAAACACTATATCCCTATATTACAACGCTCAATATCTCCACTCTTAATCCCTTTTCTAAACCACTCAATACGTTGTGCCGATGAACCATGAGTAAAAGAGTCGGGAACAACATACCCTTGAGCCTGTTTTTGTAAGGTGTCATCTCCAATAGCAGATGCTGCACGTAGTGCCTCTTCTACATCACCCTGCTCTAAAATATTAAATCGTTTATGGGCATGATGCGCCCAAACCCCTGCGTAACAATCAGCTTGAAGCTCTACACGAACTTGCAGTTGATTCTCATCTTTTTGTCCCATGGCTTGTTGCTTCATCTTTTGAACCTTACTAAGTGTCCCTTCAAGATTTTGAATGTGGTGACCTATCTCATGAGCCAATACATAAGCTTGAGCAAAATCACCTGTAGCCCCATGTTTTTTTGCCAACTCATAAAAAAAGCCCAAATCTAAATAGACTTTTTCATCAGCAGGACAGTAAAAAGGTCCCATCTGTGAAGAGGCATGACCACAACCACTTTGGGTTGCACCACGATAAAGTACCATTTTAGGAAGCCGATAGGTTGCACCATGAGACTTAAATATATCACTCCATACCAGTTCAGTGTCACGTAGAACCGTGGATATAAACCTTGCCTGTTGATTGTCAGCTTTTTCATTAATCGAGCTATTTGCACCACCTCCTCCTGTTACTGACGAGAGTGGATTAAACCCTGAAAAATATACAACAGCCCCAACACCAATAATAGCCCATCCAAACTTTGTTTTTAAAAGGGTTTTAATAAACGGTAATAGAAACATAATGGTACTCATCGAAGGCATACCACGACCCCCTCCTCCACCACTGCTACTGCCTCGTCTATCCTCTACATTGCTACTCTCTTCTCTATCTTCCCATCTCATATTTGTACACTCCTGCGAATTTTTTAAACAATTATATCGTAAAATTTGACTACAATATTAATAATTGTTCTAAGGAGTTTTTGGTGTCATTAGCATTAGCAAGAAAATATCGTCCCGCCACATTTGATGATTTAATTGGTCAAGAGGCAGTCTCACGAACATTAAGTTTGGCACTTGATAGTGACCGACTCTCTCATGCCTATCTCTTCTCGGGTCTTCGAGGCAGTGGCAAGACCTCTACAGCTAGAATCTTTGCCAAGGCACTACTCTGTGAAAAGGGAAGCACCTCGAAACCTTGTGGTCTATGTAATCACTGTATCATGGCATCTCAATCACGACATATGGATATTATCGAGATGGATGCAGCCTCTAATCGTAAAATAGATGACATACGGGAGCTTATTGAGCATACCAAATATAAACCTGCTTCGGGTAGATATAAAATTTTTATTATCGACGAAGTACACATGTTAACCAAAGAGGCATTCAACGCCCTATTAAAAACCCTAGAGGAGCCTCCTAGTTTTGTTAAGTTTATCTTAGCCACCACCGACCCCTTAAAACTTCCTGCAACCATTTTAAGCCGAACACAACATTTTCGATTTAGAAAAATAGCCCAACCCACACTCGAAAAACACCTAGAGCGTATCTTAAACCTTGAACAAGTAGGCTACGAGAAAGAGGCAATTGAAATTATTGCACGAAGTGGAGCAGGAAGTGTCCGTGATGCCCTAACCCTACTAGACCAAGCGATTGTCTACTCAAGAAACTTTATAGACATCTCAACAGTAACCAAAATGTTAGGAATTATAGAACCCTCACTACTCGAAGCCCTTATTGATAGCATTCTAGCAAAAGATGAAGAGGCTCTATTGGAGTTTATTACCATGGCGGGTGAATTTGAAGCTGAAATGGTCATAGATGAGCTGATGTTGCACCTTAAAGAGATACTCTTAAGTGGCTCACAGAAGCTCTCTGCTCTTATTATCGAACGCTTTTTTAGGGTTCTAGCCGAATCAAAAACACTGCTTAGTATCGGTTCCGATGGAGAGTTTGTACTCGCACTTAGCCTCTTTAAAATGATGGAAGCACTACAGATACAAGATATAGATGGAATGATACGCACCCTTGAAAAAGAGTTAAGTGGTGTAGAAATTACCCCTACACCATCTACTATTGAACCCATCAAAGAAGTACCCCAACCTAAAACTGAAGAGTCTGTTCAACCCCAAAAAGAAGAACCAAGCCTTCCGATTCAGAATTTTGACAAAACTCCAGTAAAAAAAGTTGAACCACCCAAAATTGAACCTCCTATTGATAAAGGTGCTAAACTTTTTAAAGCATTACAGGTCAAACTCTACGACAGAAACTATGAATTGGGTGAGTGTTTTAAAACGTGCATTGTCTATCACTCTTTTAATGAGCATCTATTAACATGGGAATCCTCGGCAAGTGGTAACAATAAGACCCTATTAAAAAATAGTTGGGGTTTTATTCGTCTATTTGTTCAAGAAATTTTTGGAATCGACACTAAAATTAAAAATATTCCCAAGGAGTTACCCTCATCAATAGATGAACCTATCTCGATGATAGAAGAGGAGGTTTTAGGCATACCCCAAGAGGAACAAGCCCCCATGAAAAGCTCTTGTGTTGCCCCAAGTGATGGTGGTGTAGAGTCTGCCAAAGAGAAAGACGAACGCACAATTTTAGATGAACCCATGGTGGCAAAAGCCTTAGAGCTCTTTGCTCCTAAGACGGTTCGGATTAAGAGACGCGGGTAAAGAAATTGTCTCCAAATAGAGAAGTCCTCCCAGTTTTAAGTGAAATGCTTTCCATCTAATATTTTAAATTGTTCTTTTATATTTTTACTAATTTTTTGATTAAGTATCTTTTCGATATACTTTATAAAACTTTTTGATAAAACTTTTGAATCTCTCA
>DCAF01000065.1:10428-10652 GCA_002311915.1 Sulfurovum sp. UBA1140
ATAGAATTATAAATATTGCTCATAGACATCAACTAAATATATCGTTTGTTCATCCTGAATATACAAGCCAAACTTGCAATAGTTGTGGTTGCATTAGTAGAAAAAATAGAAAAACACAAGAGAAGTTTAAGTGCATTAAGTGTGGTCATTTGGACAATGCAGATTTCAACTCAGCTTGTAATATTAGAGATAGACTCCTCTTAGATGTTCTAAGAGATAAATTT
>DCAF01000044.1:0-282 GCA_002311915.1 Sulfurovum sp. UBA1140
ACTCATCAGATACAACACTATTGTATTTTGGTGCTATCTCTTTACCTTTTTCATCACTCTTTACATCTATCTCAGCAGGAGCCCACCACTTTTTTAATGAAAACGGTGGATTAGCAATTACACGGTCATAAGTCATAAGCTCACTATGTTCTAAGTGCTTTGGAGAAGAGAGAGTATCTCCCTTTCTTATATCACTATCTTTGAAGTTATGAACAATCATATTAATCTTACAAATAGCCCAAGTTCCAAGGTTCTTCTCTTGACCGTAAAGTTTAGCATCTA
>DCAF01000044.1:472-992 GCA_002311915.1 Sulfurovum sp. UBA1140
GCAGAACCTAAAATATCAGGATTATCAAGATGTGCATTAGCAAGAGAGTATTTGTTAAAGTGTTGCAGTAAGCGTGATAGCAAATCATCTGGAAGTTTTTCGGTGTCGCCAAAATGTACAGCTGTCATCACACCTTCTAAAGCAGAGTTGTTCTCTTCTATCAGTGCAAAAGCTTTGTCCAAAGCTTGACCGATGTTTTCTGTTTTTTTAGAAAGCTCTGACCAATAGGCATCATGAGGGATGAAGAACTGATGATAATCTTCATCTTCTAAGGCTTCTTCTAAACTAATGCCCTCATTTTCAACAGCCATGTTTGCCTCTTCTTTAAACTGGTCATTGGCTCGTTTTAAAAAGAGTAGCCCAAAAATATAGTTTTTAAAGTCAGCAGAGTCAATGTGACCACGCATCAAGTCAGCAGAGTCCCAAAGCCATCGCTCTAGGGTTTCTAGGGTTAGTTTAGTCATATATGTAAATCCTATAAATTATTGGTTTTGCAAGAAGTTTATTATACAGATTTTTT
>DCAF01000044.1:1033-8121 GCA_002311915.1 Sulfurovum sp. UBA1140
TTTTTTACTCGCTTTTGGGTTTAATATCAACTAAACTATTAAAAGTCGGAAAAACTTAGGTTCTAATCCATATTTTTATCAATAAAATTAGGTTGGAACCTAACTTTATTTTAAGAGGTCTATTTTAAAATTTACGTCCCATGGTAAACTCGAAGTTTGATGTTTTATCTAAGTTACCTGCATTTAAGGCTCTTGAGAAGACTAGGTTAATGGGTCCCATTGGTGAGTACCATTCTATAGAAGCACCGTAGCCACTTCGTTTAATCTCATCAAATCTATCTTCGCCAATCATACCGTGGTCATAAAAGAAAGCCAAACGCATTTTAGCCGAGACCGAAAGAGGAATACTGGCTTCAACGGTGTTAACCAAGCTTTTCATGCCCCCTATATATTTTCGTGTTGGATTGCCATCTTCATCTAGTGGATATTCAGAAGGGGCGATACTGTAGGGTTCATACCCTCTAACACTTGATACGCCACCCAAGAAGAGTTTTTCTGGTCCAGAGATATGTCCTAGGTCATGAAGCATACTGGCACGGAGTTTGTAGCGTAAGATTAAATCATAGTCTATATAATCTTCAAGACCATAATAGAGACCAAACTTGGCAGAAGTGCTTAAGAACTCTTCGTCTCCACCGATACCTGAATATCCAAATGAACCTCCTAAGATAATTCCTTCTCGTGGAACAAAGAAATCATCGGTACTGTCATATGAGAGTCCCACCGAGATGGTACTTTTGGCATAGTTAATATCTTCATTGTTCCAAATACTGCTGTAGGTGGCAAGAGTATTAGAGCTTTCATTAACATCAATTTTATTTTCGCTGTAGCTGTATGCTATAAAGCCATAAAGGTTTCGGTTAAGCTGTTTCCCCATGTTGACCCCTCCACCAAAGGTTTTACGCTCATATCCTTGGGTCTCATACACATACTCATTTTGATAAATATTCATTCCTAAACTGTACTCACTGTCCCATATACGAGGGTTCTTGATAGATAAAGAGTAGTTCACCGATATTTTAGAGAGGTCAAATCCTAGACTGGCATTGATACCTGAACCCATAATATTACGATCAGAAAGAGAAGCATTGACCATAAACCCTTGGAATGAGCCATATCCACCCCCTGCTTGAATACTTCCTGTGGCAGTCTCTTTGACTTTGACCAATAGGTTCATATGGGTCTCGTCTATACGCTGTTGCTCTATGTCAATTTTTTCAAAATAACCTCGTCTTCCCAACGCTTTTTTACTATCTTTTAAATCGGTTAAAGAGAACATATCCCCAGGGGCTAGATAAATATCTCGTCGTATGACTCTATCTTTGGTGGCATAGTTCCCCGAGATAATTACATCTTTAATCGTAACTTTGTTTCCTGCTCGAATGGAGTATTGAATATCAACCAAGCCGTTGGCTTCATTTTTATTAAAATTAGGAGCCACTTTGGCGTAAGCATATCCCAGATTGGCAACCTCTTCTTGAATGTATGCCATATCTTTTCGTAATTTTTCGATATTAAATATTTTTCCTTTTAAGAGGCTAAGTTCATTTTTAATCTTATCACGGTCTAATCCGTCAACCAATCCTCTAATATCTATGGAGTCTACCCGATACTGCTGACCCTCATCAATTTGATAAGTAACATCAGCAAGGTAAGAGCCACTATCTACCCGCATTAAAGGGTCACTAATGGTGGCATCAAGGTAGCCATTTTTCATATAAACATCTTTGGCTCTAAAGGCATCATAGTCCAGTTGATCCATATGGGCAACCCCATTGTTTAGCCCAGGAAGCCATCCCATTATATCCTCTTCTTGATTGGCTAGAGCATCTTCTAGTTCATCAATACCAATCTGGTTGGCCCCTGCAAATTTAATATTTTGAATGTAGATCTTCTCCCCTTTATTGACCTCGAATGTTAAGGCAATACTGTCTACTTTGGGTTCGGTGGTAATTTCAACAACCGTGTCGTAATACCCCTCGGATTCAATTTTTTTAATCAGTCTCTTTTTGGCTTTTTCTATCTTTTTAATATCATATGTGTCACCTTTATTTAGACCCATTTGAATAAAGAGTGATTCTTGTTCTTCGTCTGAACTGTAGCCATTCATAACCAATTTAGAGATAATCGACTTCTCTTTAAAGTTGTAAACCAATCCACCTTTTGCTGTGGTAGAGACATATATATCTGAAAAATATCCCTGTTTGTAAAAATTTTTAAGAGACTTGTCTATCTTATTAATGTCAAACTCATCTCCGACATGAACTCCTGAAATCTCTGTTGCTACATCTTCCGAGAGGTGAAGTAGACCCTTATATTCGATAGAAGTGATGGTTTGAGAGAAGAGGAGGGAGCTTAGAGTTAGGGATAATGGTAGAATTTTCTTCATAAAATTAATAATTCCTTAGGTGTTTATCTTTGTTCATATTCAAATGTCATTAGTGTATCTTTTTTTCACTAAAAAAGTGGTATAATTCAAACCTAAATAAAGGGGATTCTATGAATATTGGAATTATTGGTTTGGGTTTAATGGGTGGCTCTTTGGGGTTAGCACTTAAAAAATTACCAAAAAAATATTATATTATTGGTTATGATCATAACCATGATCATCAAGAAGAGGCACTACTTTTAAATCTGGTTGATGAGATTTCAGAGAGCCTTGAAGCAGTAAAAAAGTGTGATGTAATTGTTTTAACCATCCCTGTAGATGCCATTATTGCTACAGCACAAGAGCTAACAGATGTCTCTAGTCGTTGTACTATTATAGATTTTGGAAGCAGTAAAGCTAAAATATCTCAAAATATTCCTTTGAGTATTCGTAAAAATTTTGTTACCTCACATCCCATGACAGGTACCGAAAAGTTTGGACCCACGGCTGCGATAGAGGCACTTTATAGTAATAAGGTGATGGTGGTCTGTAACAAAGAACGTAGTGGTGTATTACAAAAAGATATTGCAATTCAACTCTTTAACGACATTGAAGCCAAAGTGGTTTATATGGATGCAGAAGAGCATGATCGACATGCAGCTTTTATATCTCATATGCCCCATGCCGTCAGTTATGCCCTTGCCAAATCGGTTATGAAACAAGAAGACCCCGAGAGTATTTTAGCCCTTGCAGGGGGTGGGTTTAGAAGTATGAGCCGTATTGCCAAGAGTTCACCCAACATGTGGGAAGATATTTTTAGACAAAATAAAAGCAATCTTTTGGACTCTATCGCCTCTTTTAATGCTGAGTTACTGCTCTGTCAAACCATGATAGAAGAGGAGAATTGGGATGAGCTACATGAATGGATGAGAGAGGCAAACAGTCTGCATGACATACTCTAAAAGATTACTTTTTACTATAATATTTTTTTTGCATACCTCACTTTGTGCCAATGAAGCCGACTCTTTTTCTAAAACAGAAAAGATGACGCTGACCAATGTTGCTATTGCTTCGGGTATTTTAACCTGGGGATTTACACAGTGGGGTTACGGAGAAGAGGCATATCACTTGGATGATGAGGGGTGGTTTGAAAAGAGCACTTCTAATGGAGGTTCTGACAAGTTGGGTCACTTCTATACCAATTACCTATTAACACGTACCATGGCTCCTATTTATGAAGGGTGGGGATACAGCAAAAAAGAGGCAGGTTTTTATGGCTCACTCACCTCTATAATGCTTTCAGGAATTTTGATAGAGATTGGGGATGGATACAGTGAACATGGTTTTTCACAACAAGATTTTATTGCCGATGCGTTTGGTGCAGTTTCGGGTTATCTTTGGTATATCAACCCCTCTTTAGCCAACAAAGTAGATTTTCGTGTAGAGTACAACCCTTTTTTAAAGACTGATAATGTTACCGACTTTACGACCGATTATGAACGAATGAAACACCTTTTGGCAATTAAAGCAGAGGGGTTTGAGCTATTTAAAGATACCCCTATGGAGTATTTAGAACTGCATGTTGGTTATTATAGTCGAAACTTTAATCACGATACAATGCCTGTAGAAGAGAGAGAACGTCATTTATATTTGGGTATTGGTGTAAATCTTTCTAAACTATTTAGACCTGCTGTTGGAAAATACTCTACCCTCTTTAACTATATACAGATGCCACACACCTATATTGAGAAGGGTAGAATTTATTAACTTTTTACGGTAAGATATTGTCTTCGTTAATCACAGACTCATTAACAATTTCAAGCGTCACAGTGTCACTGGCTGTGGCACCATCATCATCGGTAACGGTTAAGGTTAATATCTCTGTTCCAACGGTTGTTGGCATATATGAGAGTACGTGGGTGGTTCCTAAAACCTCATCCCCTTTTTTCCATTCAAAACTGCTAATTGTACCATCGTCATCTCTGGCATAACCTTGAAGGGTGGTAAGTATATTAACTTGGACTTTTTTATCATCTCCTGCACGAACGATGGGTGCTTTATTGACGGCATCGACTAAATTAGAACCGTTGTTTCCATTGATGTCTGTGTCGTTATTCTCTGTAGGAGTAGAACTTCCACCTCCTCCACAAGCAGTGAATGCTAGTACGGTTGTAACCAATAATAGTTTTGTAAGATTTGCTTTGAGCATATTTATCCCTTATTATTTATAATCTTTTATATTCTACTTTAAGAAGTATGAAAATAGAATAAATTTTCTGTTTAAAGCCTATAAAACAATCATTTAGAGCTGAATTTTATTTTTAAATCTTAAATCTTAATACAAAAAATATTATTTAATATTTTATATTATTGAAGTTGTTCTATCATTTGTTAATTATAAAAAAACTTATTAATGGGATAAATAAAGAAGGATGAAAAATTTAGTCTAAAAAAATCCGAAGTCTATTTATCTTCGGTGGCTTGGGTATACGCTGCGAAATAGGTACTACCATCAGCAAAAGAGTTGACCGCTAGTTTAGAGAAGCTGTCAAGATATTCCCAAAAGTCTTCTAAAATCTCTTGGTCAATATTCTCAACTTCTTCGAGAGCCTCTCTGATGGTTCCTAGCCACTCAACACGTGCTTTCTCGTTAATAGAGAAGTCATCATGTATACGAATCATAAACTCATTCAGCTCCATTCCTTCTGCCTCTTTATAGATTTTGGGACCACCACAGATTTCAATAAAGAATTTAGTATTACTCTCTTTTATCTTCTCGAATTCTTCTTCATCTTGTGGAAAAAAATGGGATATTTCGCTCTCATAAATTTTATCATAAAAGCTGTACATGAGTTTTCTCATACCCTCTTCACCACCAATGGCTTCATAAAATTTGGCACTAGGGTTGGTAAAGTGTACCTCTTCACCTTTTTTTACTGGGGTTATTTTCATTGACATTGACTCTCCTCATCTTTATTTTTTGTTTTTATTATAATAAATATAACTTAAAGAACCCCCCTCTTAATCGCAATAGCGTTTGAGCAAATCGTCATATGTGTCAATTCGTCTATCACGTAAAAATGGCCAAATATCACGAACTTCTTGGGTACGCTTTTTATTAATATTGGCATAAAGTATGGTTTGCTTTTGATGTTTGGCATGGGCGATGAGCTCTCCTTGGGGGTCACAAACAAAGCTGTTCCCCCAAAACTCTATACCCTCGATGACTTCTGAACTGTCTTTTTCAAAACCAACACGGTTACACGAGACAACAGGTACTCCATTGGCAATGGCATGAGATTGTTGAATGGTCATCCAGCTTTTAAGTTGTCGGGCTTTTTCTCTTTTTTTATCTTCTCTAAACCATCCTATTGCAGTAGGGTAGATAAGTAGCTCGGCTCCTTTTAGGGTCATAATGCGTGAAGCTTCAGGATACCATTGATCCCAACAGATAAGTACACCAAGTTTTCCTACAGAAGTCTGTATTGGTTCAAAGCCCAAATCACCAGGGGTAAAGTAGAATTTTTCATAAAATCCAGGGTCATCAGGGATGTGCATTTTTCTGTATTTTCCTGCAATGGTGCCATCTTTTTCAAAAACAACAGCAGTGTTGTGATAAAGACCTGCTGTTCTGCGTTCAAAAAGAGAGGTGACCAAAACAACTCTATATTTTTTGGCGACAGATGACCAGAATGTGAGATCCTCTTTCCAAGAAGAGGCATACTCAAAAAATTTGGTATCTTCACTTTGGCAAAAATATTCGCTTTGGTGTAGCTCTTGTAGTATTACTAGTTTTGCCTTGTGTTTAGAGGCCTCTTTGATGGCTTTAACCGTTCTTTTAATGGTTTTTTCTCTGTTTTGGTAGAATTTTTGTTGAATAAGTGCTATTTTCATACTTAATATTTTAGTATAAGATTCTTAATTTATTAAAATCATATGCTCCAAAGTCTATTTGGATATAATATGCACCATTTTTAAGCCTTGGAAACCCCAAAAAAATGGTCAGGTACCGTTTTTTTGGGCTTTCTAGCCCAGATTTTAATTCAATGATAGAAAGGAATTGTATTGCCTACAATTAACCAATTGGTTCGTAAAGAACGTAAAAAAGTGATTAAGAAATCAAAATCACCAGCACTAATGAGTTGTCCTCAAAGAAGAGGGGTATGTACAAGAGTTTATACAACAACTCCAAAAAAACCTAACTCAGCTTTAAGAAAAGTTGCAAAAGTTAGATTGACAAGTGGATTTGAAGTTATTTCATACATCGGTGGAGAAGGGCATAACCTTCAAGAGCACTCAATCGTACTTGTACGTGGTGGTAGAATCAAAGATTTACCTGGTGTTAAGTATCATATTGTTCGTGGTGCATTGGATGCATCTGGTGTTAACGGTAGAAGAGTTGCTCGTTCTAAATACGGTACTAAAAAACCAAAAAACTAAAAAATATAACTTTTAGTTACATCAACAGTGAGCGAGGCTAAAGCCATCGTTTCCAAATTAGAGATAAAAAGAAGACCCAGTTTGCCTCAGTATCCTTAGGGGAGACAGATTGAGTAAATCGATATATTAGATTGAAGGAAAATATAATATGAGAAGAAGAAAAGCACCCGTTAGACCAGTATTGCCAGATCCAATACATGGTTCTAAAGTTTTAACAAAGTTTATTAATGCCGTAATGTTAGATGGTAAAAAAGTAACAGCAGAAAAAATTATGTATGCT
>DCAF01000044.1:8177-20387 GCA_002311915.1 Sulfurovum sp. UBA1140
AGAAAAAATTATGTATGCTGCATTGACAAGAATTGAAGAGAAATCTGGTGAAAAGGGTATTGAGGTATTCAACAAGGCAATGGATAACGTCAGACCTGTAATGGAAGTAAAAAGTAGAAGAGTCGGTGGTGCAACTTACCAAGTGCCTATCGAAGTACGACCAGTTAGACAGCAAACACTTGCTATTAGATGGTTAATTGACTCTGCTAGAAAAAGAAACGAAAGAACCATGATTGAGCGTCTTTCAAATGAATTTATGGACGCGGCAACTGAGAAAGGTTCTGCTTTCAAAAAGAAAGAAGATACATACAGAATGGCTGAAGCGAATAAAGCATTTGCTCACTATAGATGGTAAGGGGATAGTATGGCAAGAACACATAAACTCGAAGACGTAAGAAACATTGGTATTGCTGCACACATTGATGCAGGTAAAACAACAACAACAGAAAGAATTCTTTTCTATACAGGTGTTGAGCATAAAATCGGTGAAGTTCACGATGGAGCGGCCACCATGGACTGGATGGAGCAAGAGCAAGAGAGAGGTATTACCATTACTTCTGCTGCAACTACTTGTGAGTGGAACAAAAAACAAATTAACATTATAGATACTCCAGGTCACGTTGACTTTACTATTGAAGTTGAACGCTCTATGAGAGTTCTTGATGGTGCTGTTTCAGTATTCTGTGCTGTTGGTGGGGTTCAACCACAATCAGAGACAGTTTGGAGACAGAGAAACCGTTATGGCGTGCCTTCAATTGTATTTGTAAACAAATACGATAGAGTTGGTTCTGATTTTTATGAAGTTGAGAGACAAATTAAAGATAGACTAAAAGGTAACCCTGTTCCTATTCAACTACCAATTGGTGCTGAAGAAGATTTTGTAGGTGTTGTTGACCTTGTAAAAATGAAAGCCATTGTTTGGGATAAAGATGCTGAGATGGGTTCTAACTACCATGTAGAAGAGATTTCAGAAGATATGATGGAATTGGCTGAAGAGTATCGTGAAAAGTTAATCGAAAGTATTGCTGAAATTGATGGTAACGAAGAGCTTATGGAGAAATTCCTAGAAGGCGAAGAGATTTCTGAAGAGGAGATCAAAGCAGGAATCAAAGCTGCAACCCTTGGTATGCACATCGTTCCAATGACCGTGGGAACTGCTTTTAAAAACAAAGGTGTTCAGACGCTACTTGACGCTGTTGTTGATTACCTTCCATCACCTGTTGAATCGGCTGACATCAAAGGTACGATGATGGATGATGAAGAGGTAGAAGTTATTGTTGAATCTACAGATGATGGTCCATTTGCAGCATTGGCGTTTAAGATTATGACCGATCCATTTGTTGGGCAGTTGACATTTATTCGTGTTTACCGTGGTTCTTTAAAGTCAGGTTCTTATGTTCATAACTCAACCAAAGATAAAAAAGAGCGTGTTGGTAGAATTATGAAAATGCACGCGATTAAAAGAGAAGAGATTAAAGAGATTTACGCTGGTGAGATTGGGGCTGTTGTCGGTCTTAAAAACACAACTACAGGTGATACTCTTTGTGATGCTTCTGATAAAGTTGTTCTTGAGAGAATGGATTTCCCAGATCCAGTTATTTCGGTAGCTGTTGAGCCAAAAACAAAAGCTGACCAAGAGAAAATGGGTATTGCACTGGGTAAACTGGCAGCAGAAGATCCATCTTTCCGTGTTTCAACTGATGAAGAGTCTGGTCAAACTATTATTTCAGGAATGGGTGAACTTCACCTAGAGATTCTTGTTGATAGAATGAGAAGAGAGTTTAATGTTGAAGCAGAAGTTGGTGCTCCACAGGTTGCTTACCGTGAGACCATTAGAACTACTGTTAAGAAAGAGTACAAGTATGCTAAGCAGTCTGGTGGACGTGGACAATTTGGTCATGTTTATCTTAAACTTGAGCCACAAGAGCCAGGGTTTGGTTATGAGTTTGTTGATGCTATTAAAGGTGGGGTGGTTCCAAAAGAGTTTATCCAACCAGTTAACAAAGGTATTCAAGAGGCGATGCAACGTGGTATTCAAGCGGGTTACCCTGTTGAAGATATTAAAGTAACACTTTATGATGGTTCTTACCATGATGTTGATTCATCTGAGATGGCATTTAAACTTGCTGGTTCAATGGGATTCAGAGATGGTTGTAGAGAAGCTGATCCATTCATCTTAGAGCCTATGATGAAAGTTGAAGTTGAAACTCCTGAAGATTACATGGGAGATGTTATTGGTGATGTTGCTAAAAGACGTGGAATCGTTCGTGGAATGAGTGATAGAGCTGGATCAAAAATTGTTGATGCTTTTGTACCTCTTGCTGAAATGTTTGGTTACTCAACAGACTTACGTTCAATGACTCAAGGTCGTGCAACTTACGCGATGGAATTTGATCACTATTCTGAAGTTCCAGGTAATGTAGCAAAAGAGATTATTACAAAAAGAAACTAAGGTTTTTTATTAATCTACTAGAAGGTTTTCTTCTAGTAGGTTTTTGTAACTTGTTTGGCTATACTGACAACAGAAAATTTTTCTTCTAAGAGTTTTCTTCCATTTATCTTCCCTATTTTATCACGAAGTTTAGAATCTAAAAGTTTTTTTGCATTTTCAAAAAAAAGCTTATCATTATAATCAAAAAATTATGCTAAAATCACACCAATTTACACAAGGAACAATAAATGTCAAAAGAGTATATTTTTACCAGTGAATCAGTAACCGAGGGGCATCCTGATAAGATGGCTGATCAGATTTCTGATGCTATTTTAGATTATATTATCGAGCGAGACCCGAATGCTAGAGTAGCATGTGAAACACTGTTGAGTAATGGTTTCTGTGTGATTGCAGGTGAGTTAAAAACAGAGACTTATGCCCCAATGCAGGAGATTGCCCGAGAGGTTATTCGAGAAATTGGATATACAGATGCAGCCTTTGGATTTGATTATCGTAGTGCAGGGATTCTGAATGGTATTGGAGAGCAGAGTCTAGATATTAACCAAGGGGTTGACCAAGTAGGGGGTGAACTCGGAGCAGGAGACCAAGGTTTAATGTTTGGGTATGCCTGTTCTGAGACTCCTGAATTGATGCCTTTACCGATACTTTTATCACATAAAATTACAGCAAAACTGGCAGAAGTAAGAAAAAACAATACGGTACCTTTTTTAAGACCCGATGGGAAGGCTCAGGTCAGTGTGAAATATGTTGATAATAAACCTGTGGCGATTGATACGATTGTGGTCTCTACTCAGCATAATGATGATGTTTCTCAAACCATACTGCGTCAGGCGATTATTACAGAAGTGATTGAGGCGGTGATACCCTCAAAATTTTTAAATGATGAGATTACTTACCATATTAATCCAACAGGACGTTTTGTAATTGGTGGGCCTCAGGGTGACGCAGGATTAACGGGGCAAAAAATTATTGTGGATACTTATGGTGGATCTTGTCCCCATGGTGGTGGAGCATTTTCGGGTAAAGATCCTACTAAAGTAGATAGATCGGCTGCGTATGCCATGCGTTATGTGGCTAAAAATTTGGTAGCTGCAGGGGTGAGTGATAAGATAACCATTCAAATTGCTTATTCTATTGGAGTGGTTCAACCTGTCTCTATTATGGTAGATGCCCATGGTGGAAGCAAGATAGAGGAGTCTAAGATAGAAGCGTGTGTAAGAGAGTTGTTTGATCTCTCTCCTGCGGGTATTATTAAAGAGTTAGATTTATTAAAACCCATCTATAAAAAAACTGCTGTTTATGGACATTTTGGTCGAGAAAATGAAGGTTTTAGATGGGAAATGACGAATCGTGTAGATGAGATACAACGCTACTTTCAGCTTAAAAAATAGAAGCTAAATTGGATAATTAAAGAGGTATTTAATTATCTTTTGCTATAGTTTTGAGTAACTTAAAACTAGGAGAAAATATGGCAGTAATTATTACAGATACTTGTATCAACTGTGCAGCTTGTATTGACGAATGTCCAGTAGAAGCAATTGTGGACGAAGACGATAACCCAACAGGTGAAGAGATTTACTATGTATACGAAGACAAATGTGTTGAGTGTGTAGATCACTTTGATGTTCCAGCCTGTGCTGAAGCCTGTCCAACCGAAGAGTGTATCGTATGGGGAGACCCAATTGAGGGTATGCCTGCTTCTAAAGATAGAGGCGACAAAGGTACACCAATTATCGAAGACTAATGCAATACTTTTAAACCTGAATCATTTTGATTCGGGTTTAAGCTCTAAAAATCTCATAAACATTTAACTTCATTCAATTTTTTCAAAAAAAAGCATTTTTTCATTGTTTATTAGATAGTATTCCATTCTAAAAAAACTTTTGTAGTGACATTTGGTCACTAAGCTTATGGAGCAATATCAATGGAACAAACATTATCAATCATCAAACCAGATGCAGTAGCTAAAAACGTAGTAGGACAAATTCTTGCAAGATTTGAAACAGCAGGTCTTAAAATTGCAGCAACTAAAAAAATACAATTAAGTCAAGCAGATGCCGAAGCATTTTATGCCGTTCATGCCGAAAGACCTTTCTTTAAAGACCTTGTAGAGTTTATGGTTTCAGGACCAGTTGTTGTGACTGTACTTGAAGGCGAAGATGCAATGCAAACAAACAGAGACCTCATGGGTGCTACAAATCCTGCAGAAGCAGAAGCGGGTACAATTAGAGCTGATTTTGCCCAGAGTATTGATGCCAATGCTGTTCATGGAAGTGATTCAGTTGAAAACGCAACCATTGAAATTAACTTCTTCTTTGCTCAAAGAGAGATTGTATAAGGTTTTAGACTATGAGAGTAGTTTTTGATAAAATAGGTCACAGTCCTAAACCTTTTGAATTGGATATTGAAAATATCTCTTTTAAAGGTACTTTGACCAAACGTGGTTATCATCGAGTTAGACTCGAAGGTGAGCTTGATGGTTCTCTTGAACTTATTTGTGACAGATGTGGAGATGGTTTCACGCACAATATGACAGCTCCACTGGCTTTAACTTTAAGTGATGAAGTTATAGAGACTGAAGATGATTTAGATATAATCGAATTTATAGATGGTGTTATTGATTTGAAGTTTATTATTCAAAGTGAAATAGCATCGGTTCAGAACTCTTATCACAATTGTATACAATGTGAAAACGATGATGAAGCATTCGAAAAAGAATTTTAATAGTATGAAGGATTAAAAAATGGCAGTACCAAAGAGACGACACAGTAAAACCCGAGCAGCAAAAGGAAGAACACACTATAAGTTAACATTACCAAGACCTGTAAAAGATGAAGATGGTACATGGAGAATGCCTCACCATATGAACATGACTACTGGTGAGTACAACACAACTAAAGCGTAACAAGCAGTTCTTATGATTAGAATTGCCATAGACGCAATGGGTGGGGACTTTGGTCCCGAACCTATTATTGACGGTGTGATTCAAGCACTGGATGAAAAAGAGTTTTTTCCTATACTTGTAGGTGATAAAGAACAGATACTACAATTCCTCCCCCCTTATTATCTTGAACAAGTTGATATTGTTGAAGCCAATGATGTGATTTTGATGAGTGAGTCGGCTACCAAAGCGTTAAAACGTAAAGAGTCCTCTATTTATCAAGCAGTAGAATTGGTTCGTAATAAAAAAGCAGATGCTGTGGTCTCTGCAGGACATAGTGGGGCAACCATGGCATTGGCAACTTTACGTATTGGTAGGTTACCAAATATCTCTAAACCTGCACTGGCCACCATTATGCCCAATAAAGGTATGAGTGGAAAAACACTGCTTCTTGATGTGGGTGCAGTAACCGATTGTACGGCTAAAAACCTTTATGAGTTTGCCATTATGGGTGAAGTTTATGCACAAAAGCTTTTGGGATTACGTATTCCAACGGTGGGGCTTCTCTCTAATGGTGAAGAGGCGAGTAAGGGAAATGCTTTGACCAAAGAGGCATTTAAGTTGATGCATGATGTTCCTGGATTTAAAGGAAACGTTGAGGGGAGTGATATCTTTAATGGTTCTGTTGATGTCGTCGTTTGTGATGGATATACGGGGAATATTGTTCTTAAAGCCAGTGAAGGAGTGGTCTCGACTGTCTTTGATTTAATGAAAACACAAATCCGAAAATCAATACCTGCAAAGATTGGGGCATTTATGATGAAGAAAAAAGTGTTTAAAAAACTTAAAGAGAAGGTAGATTATGCAGAATATGGTGGTGCCCCTTTACTTGGAGTGAACGGTTGTGCTATTATATCGCATGGAAAAAGTAATTCAAAAGCGATTAAAAATGCTATTTTCCAAGCAATCGCCTATAACGATTCGGGTGTTAATTCTGCAATAGAAGAGTTACTGCTTAAAAACAACGCATAAGGTAAAAAATGTACGCAAAATTTCACTCTATTGGGGCCTATGTCCCCTCTAAAGTATTGAGTAATGAAGATTTAGAGAAGATGGTTGAGACCAGTAACGAGTGGATTTTAAAGCGTACAGGTATCAAAGAGAGACGTATTGCAGGGGATAATGAAGTTACCAGTGACATGGCGACAAAAGCTTCTAAAATTGCTATAGAACGAGCAGGATTAGAGGTTACGGATATTGATTTGGTTGTCTGTACAACGGTGACTCCTGATTATTTTAATATGCCTGCAACGGCGTGTATTATTTCAGATAAGTTGGGTATTAAAAATGTTCAAGCGTTTGATATATCGGCTGCGTGTAGTGGGTTTGTTTATGCTCTATCTATTGCAAAAGCCTTTGTTGAATCGGGAATGAAAAAGCATGTATTAATTGTGGGTGCTGAGAAGTTTAGCTCAATTGTTGACTATACCGACCGATCCACATGTATCTTGTTTGGTGATGGTGCAGGTGCAGCGGTAATTTCTGCTACTAATGATAAGAGTGAAGCCTTTATTGATGTACATGCCAGTGCTGATGGTTCTTATGCTGATTTTTTGGTAACTCCTGCTCCTGGAAGTATTCATCCTGTATCACAAAAAGTGATTGATGAGGGGTTAAACTTTGTACAGATGAAAGGGAACGAGACCTTTAAATTGGCAGTTAAGACACTAACCAAAGATGTAAAAAATATTTTGGCAAAAAATGCTATAAATTCGGAGGATATTCCACACTTTATACCCCATCAAGCAAATTACCGTATTATTAAAGCTGTAGGTGATGCCTTAAAAATGAGAGAAGACCAAGTGGTGGTAACGGTACATAAGTATGGGAATACTTCAGCAGCATCCATTCCGATGGCAATTAATGATATTTATGAGTCAGGTCGTCTAAAAAAGGGGGAGTTAATGCTTCTGGATACTTTTGGTGGTGGTTTGACTTGGGCTAGTGCATTGTTGCCTTTTGCAGGGGAAACATTGTAATCTATTGGCTTGGAAACGGAGCGTTTACGCCCGAATAACGGAGGCATAGCCTTCCGATTCCTAGTTCTAAAATTTCATCTTAAATGTATAATTTTTTTAAATCTACTAACAAACTTTTTTAATATGCCATCATCTTGTTTAACTACTCTGCTCATAAAATCATCGTAATTGGTATGTCTCACCTCTAAAAAACTCTGAATATAATTAAGAGAAGCCTCAATACCATGGGTTGATTCAAGTTGTCGCAGGTGTGTATAGAGTGGTTCGATGGAACGAATGGCACCTTGTGAGGCAGCGTATTGATAAGCAATATAGGTTGCCTTTTGATGGGTATTCTCTTTTTTTATCTCAAAATCAGTGACAACCCAGTAGTATTCTCCTGATTTTGTTCTGTTTTTTATTAAGGCTTTAATATTTTTTCCATTCTGGATTCTATCCCACATCAGATAATAGATAATATTACTCTTAAATAGATAAGTAAAATTTTATTAACCCTTTATTAATGCCAATAGAGTAAAATATCATGCATATAGGAGATTATATTGAATCAAGTGGTACAGAATATTAGAGACGAAATAGGTAAAGTAATTGTGGGGCAAGAGAAGCTTATCGATGGGCTTTTGATAGGGCTTTTAACACGGGGTCATATTTTACTAGAGGGGGTACCTGGTTTAGCAAAAACAACGGCAGTTAATGCTTTGGCAAGTAGTTTGGGGCTTAATTTTAAACGGCTTCAGTTTACTCCTGACCTTTTGCCCAGCGATATTATTGGTACCGAGATATACGACCCCTCTAGCAACAGTTTTAAAATTAAGCAGGGTCCTATTTTCACCAATTTACTTTTAGCTGATGAGATAAATCGAGCCCCAGCCAAAGTACAATCGGCACTGCTTGAGGTGATGCAAGAACGACAAGTAACCATTGGTGATAAGACCTTTAAGATAGACCTTCCTTTTTTGGTCATGGCAACCCAAAATCCTGTGGAGCAAGAGGGAGCGTATGAGTTACCCGAAGCTCAACTTGATAGATTTTTAATGAAAATAGTGGTAGGCTACAACACCAAAGAGGAGGAGCTAGAGATTGCTAGACGGGTTGCAAATAATGGCTTTGGAAAGATAGAACAAGTAGCAACGCTCATGGATTTAGAGAATATTCGTAAAAAGGCAATGGAAGTACATATAGATGAAGAGGTCGAAAAGTACATTATAGAACTGGTCTTTGCAACCCGAAATCCAAAGGAGTATGGAATGGAAATTGTCGCACCTTATATTCAGTTTGGGGCGAGTCCACGGGCGAGTATTGATATGTATAAAGCCTCTCGTGCAGTTGCCTATTTGAAAGGGCGAGATTATGTCTCTCCTATCGAGGTCGCTTATGTGGCAAAAGAGATTTTAAGGCACAGAATAGTCTTAACCTATGAAGCCGAAGCCGACGGAGTTTCATCAGATTTAATTATAGATAGAGTCTTAACGGCTGTGGATATACCTTAATAGAAAGGCTTAAATTACTATGAGCAGTCAAACTATAAAGAGAATTTTATTAAAAACCAAAAAACAACTCTTTGGAGAGATGTTAGGAAATAACGCTTCTCTATTTCAAGGTGAAGGGTTTGAATTTACTGAACTACGTGAGTATGTGTATGGCGATGATATACGTAAAATTGATTGGAAAACCACGGCAAAACTGGGTAAACCTTATGTTAAAATCTACCGTGAAGAGCGAGAACTTAATGTGGTAACGGCAGTTATGATGGGGGGAGAAAGCTATTTTGGTACGGTAAAACAGAAGCGTGATGTAATGAGTGAACTGGTAGCCACCATTGGTTTTTCAGCCGTTAAGAATGGTGATCTTTTTTCTTCAGTTATTTTTGCAGATCAACTCTACTCAACAACACGACCCAATAAAAAGTTTTTTGCCGTTCAAGATGCCATAACTAAAATAGATGGTTTTGATGTTTTGGGAAAACAGAGTAACTATCAAGCTTTTGCTGACATGCTTTTCACACGAGTTAAACGAAAATCACTCCTGTTTGTAATTGCCGATTTTGTGGGGGATATTAACTTTAATCTACTAAGTAAAAAGCATGATGTGGTGGCAATAATAGTTCGAGACAGATTTGAAGAGAAGCCTACTGAGTTGGGTTATCTAAGGGTATTAGATATGGAGAGCCATCAAAGTTTTGAGGGGAATATTGACAGCAAAGTCTTAGAAGAGTATGAAAAAGCTTTAGCTACCAATGATAAGACTTTAATGGCTCATTTCAAAAGAAATGGGATACGTTTTGTAAAAATATATACCGATGAAGAGCCATTTATAAAATTGGCTCGGTTGTTTGGGGGACGTAGGTGAATTTTAGTTTTTTGATAATTAGGATTTTGATACTCCACCTCATTTATGGGGTGGAGTATCAAAAACGAGAGCTTGAAGAGATTATTCTTAAGTTAAATGAGTTAGAGTCTGAGATATGAACAATGAAACACTAAGAGACATCAAACCCCTACTAGAAATCTCTGATTCTAGCTATTATCTTTATATTGGATTTTTAATTTTTGTTGGACTTTTCCTGTTTGGACTACTATTTTTTTTACTAAGAAAATTTTGGTTTAATCGAAAAGTAAACATACAAAAGGTCTATTTTGAACGCTTAAAAGGGGTAAACTGGGAGGATACTAAACAGAGTGCTTATGATATAACCTATTTGGGGCGAAAACTCTGTTTAGATCAACGGATTGAAGAGATATATAATCAGCTTCTTCCGATGTTAGAACAGTATAAGTATAAAAAAGAGGTTCCTGCTGTAAACAGTGAGACGTTAAAACAGTATAATCTGTTGGTGCATGTGATTGATGAATCAATTTAGTTTTGAATTTCCGTGGCTTTTTAGCCTGATTTTACTGTTTATATTCTGTGCAAGGTTTTGTAAAATGAAAGGTCGAAGTATCTATTTCCCTCATCTGAATAGACTCTTGATGGGGAGTCAGAAACAGAGTGTGTTGATGGTACTTTTAAAGTGGTTGGGGATTGTAATGGCAGTGGTGGCATTGGCTTCACCGATGATGACCAAAGAGTACAGCAGTTCTAAGCGAGATGGACGAGATATTGTATTGATTATTGACAGCAGTGAGTCGATGAAACAGGCACGTTTTGATGCCAAAGATATGCAGAAAAATAAGTTTGAAGTGGTGCAAGAGGTAGCAAGTGATTTTGTTGCGAGTCGAGAAGATGACCGTATTGGTCTGGTTACCTTTGCCGATGTGGCTTTTGTTGCCTCTCCTTTGACTTTCGAGAAGAAGTTTTTACAACAGATTATTATTATGCAAAAAATGGGAGTGGCAGGAAAGCGTACGGCAATTAATGATGCGTTGGCTCAAACTTATAATCTGTTATCACACTCTAATGCCAAATCTAAAGTGGCTATTTTACTAACCGATGGAATGGACAATATGAGTAAAGTCCCTTTGTCTGAAATTCAAAGTTTGATTCAAAAAAGTTCGGTTAGGCTTTATACTATAGGAATTGGTAGCAGTCGAGATTATGATGGAGCCTATCTTAAGGCATTGGCAAGAGCAGGGAATGGTCAAGCTTTTGGGGCAAGTAATGCTCAGATGTTAAGTGAGATATATGCCAAGATAGATATTTTAGAGGCGAGTCATATCGAAGATAAACGCTATATTCAAGAGAGCCTTTTGTATATCTATCCACTTTTTATAGCCATACTCTCTTTTTTATTGTTTATCTACCTTAGAAATATGCAGGGTCGTTCATGAGTTTTGTTAACCTTCCGTTTTTTTGGTTTATGGTTGCCCCTTTGGCGATATTTACCTTTTTAATCTTGACCCATAAAGATGAATTTTTACAGATTTTTGATAAAAAAGTTTTAGAACGTTTAAGTGTGGGGGATGATGCACTGCCCTTGGTATGGCGAAATCTTATAATGATTTTGGCTATTTTTTTTATGATAGTTGCCATGGCAAGACCTGTGGTTGATCATGGAGATAAAATTATAGAGTTAGAGGGGTTGAGTGCCGTGGTGGCACTAGATATTTCAGGTTCTATGCGTTCTACCGATGTTTATCCTAACCGTTTGGAGTTTGCTAAAAAGAAGATAACCACCCTGTTTGATGCCATGCCAACCGATGAACTTGGGTTAATGGCTTTTGCTCATGTCTCTTTTATGATGGCTCCATTCTCGGCAGATAAAGCAACTCTTACACAGATAATCAAGGGGATAAGCGATGAGTATATTAATATGGCTTCTACCGATTTTAGAGCATTGAGCAGTTTTGCTTCGGAGTTGTTGGCACAAAAGCATCCTAAAATTCTAATTGTTTTTTCAGATGGTGGTGAACCAAAAGATATGCTAGAGTTTTCAAAAAAGATTCAATCTGAAGGGATTATACTCTATGTGGTATTGGTAGGAAGTAAAGAGGGGTCTCCTGTATTGGGTTCTGATGGCAAACCGATTTATAATAAGGGGAAAATTATAATCACTCAAAGAAATGATACCTTAGGAGAAATTGCTAGGAAAAGTGGAGGTGCTTTTGTGGTAGCTAGTAGTGGGAATGGTGATATTTATAAATTGGTAAAGAGGATTAAATCTAAACATCAAGGCAAAAATAAAGGAGAAATAGTAATTCATAACCGAGAGGAGTATTTCTACTATCCTTTGGGGTTGGGATTGCTCTTTTTATTGATTGGATTTTCTTCTTTGCCTCGATTAACTTATAAGATGGGTAGATTTGTTGTCTGAAGATTCCTAAGTTAGGTGGCTGTAACTATAACTAATTATAAAAAATAGTTATAGTCAGGCGACCCTGTAATAGTCTTCAAGAATAAAT
>DCAF01000038.1:0-1329 GCA_002311915.1 Sulfurovum sp. UBA1140
TGACCTTGTTCATGGCTTTTTTGTATTTCGATATGAGTTTTATGGTTTGGACAATGTTGGGTCCACTCAGTACAGAGATAGGTGAGGCGTTGGCACTTACAGGTCACCTTATGACAGCAGGGGAAAAAGCGACGCTTCTTTCACTTCCGATTTTATCAGGGGCATTGTTACGAATTATTTTGGGCTTTGGGGTTGATAAATTTGGACCAAAGAAGACGGCACTGGGATCACAGCTGATTGTTATTGCTGCTCTTTTAACAGCTTACTTTTTAGGTAATACCATTACTTATAACCAACTTCTTATCGTAGCACTTGGTCTTGGTTTTGCAGGAGCTTCATTTGCCGTAGCACTTCCACAAGCTGGTCAGTGGTATCCACCAAAGCTTCAAGGAATCGTTCTTGGAATCGCAGGGGCTGGTAACATTGGTGTTGTTATTGACTTTATTTTTGCTCCTAAAATTGCAGAGCTTTGGGGTTGGGAAACTGTATTCTTGGTAGGTGCTATTATGGCGATTATTACTTTTATAGCTTATGCGTTCTTGGCTAAAGATGCACCATCATCAGTCTATACAGCTCGTCCTAAGAAGTTAAAGGATTACGGTAAACTCATGAAAGACAAAGACACATGGTGGTTCTCACTCTTCTATGCTATCTCATTTGGTGGGTTCGTAGGGTTTGCAGGGTACATGAAAGTTTACCTTATGAGTACTTATCAGGTAGATATGGGAGCCTTTGGATTGGATGTTTTAGATGAATCAAATGTCAAGGTTATCGCAGGGTATTTTGGAGCATTGTGTATCTTTGCAGGAGCAGTTCTAAGACCGATGGGTGGAAATATTGCCGATAAAATTGGTGGAATCAAAGCACTTTACTTCTTCTATGGTATGGTTGCACTACTTGTGAGTGTTACAGCATTGATTGACTTACCGTTCTTCTTGGCTATCTTTGTTCTTTTCCTTATCATGGCAAATCTTGGTATGGCAAACGGAGCTGTTTTCCAACTTGTACCACAGAGATTCGGTAAAGATATCGGAATAATGACAGGACTTGTAGGAGCAGCAGGGGGAATTGGTGGTACATTACTTATCAAAACACTTGGTTGGTCAAAAGGTACTTTTGACGGATACACAGCAGGATTCTTAATCTTTGCAGTCGTTGTTCTTATAGCACTTGCAGGACTTAGTATGGTGAAGACTCGATGGAGAACCACTTGGGGTGTTCAGGCAGGAGGGAGGATTTAGTTTCTTCTCCTAAAAAATATCAAAATGATACGATTAAGCTATCTAATTGTATCATGAAGTTTTGACGGTGTTTTCGGGGGAAAACACC
>DCAF01000038.1:1555-19048 GCA_002311915.1 Sulfurovum sp. UBA1140
TCATAGATTATGGACGAGGTATCCCTGGAGATAGATAATGAAAATACTATTATTAATACCCATACTACTGGTTCCACTTTTTGCTGAATTTCAAGCTTCTATCTATAAGATTGCTCCAAAATTAAAAACAAAAATGATAAAGGGTAACTCTTGGCGTAAGGGTTGTCCTGTTAATACTGTAAATTTACGCTATCTTCGATTAACCTATATGACTTTTCAAGGAGAAAATCGCATTGGAGAGTTAATAGTACATCAAGATATTGCTGATGATGTGGTGAATCTTATGAAAGAACTTTATGAGATAGATTATCCTATTAATCAAATGAAATTGGTGAGCGACTTTAAAGGTAACGATTGGCAATCAATCGAAGCAGATAATACCTCTGCATTTAATTGTCGTTCTGCAACGGGTTCTAAAAAGTGGTCAAAACATGCTTATGGTAAAGCGATAGATATAAACCCTATCGAGAACCCCTATATTTCACGAAAAGGGTATATTTCTCATAAAGCATCGTTAAAGTACCGTAAACGGGTACATAAAAATGATTCTTTTGAAGATAGAGCTGTATTGTTAAAAAATGATGAGGCAACAAAGATATTTAAACGGTATGGTTTCTCTTGGGGGGGAGATTGGAGAAGTGTTAAAGATTATCAGCACTTCTCAAAATAGTTAAGAGTTAAACAGCATTAACTATTTTCTTCTTGGGAAAAAAAAGTTTTGGTTAATTCTCTCATTTCATTGACCTCTTCGACTCTGTTGACCAAGTCTCTAAATTTAGAAGCCCCTTGGTATCCTGCTTTAGAGTAAGTATGTAGATGTTTTCTAAAAACAATGGCTCCAAAATCACCATAATGGGCAATCATCTGGTCAAAATGTTCTAAAACAACCTCTTGTATCAGAGCAGAAGAGACCTCAGCTGTTCCCGTTCCATAAATATAGGCTTTCATTAGTTGAAATATCCATGGTCTGCCTACTGCACCACGTCCTATCATAATGCCATTCGCTTCGGTGTGTTCTAAAACCCATTTAGCTTTTTGGGGTGAATCAATATCTCCATTGGCAATCACAGGAATAGAGATGGCTTTTTTAATCTCTTTAATCGCATCATAATCAACAGGAGCTTTATATTTTCCACTTTTGGTTCGACCATGTACCGCAATAAAATCAGCACCATTATCTTCACATATTTTAGCAATTTCAATATGATTTTTACTATCAAATCCTAAACGAATTTTAACAGAGGTGTACTCTTTATTAGAGTATTTCTTAATGGTTCTAATCGTCTGTGCCATTCGAGGTAAATCGGTTAAAAGTGAACTACCTTGTAGATTGTTGACCACTTTAGGGGCAGGACAACCACAGTTAAGGTCAATAATATCAATGCCCTCTCTTTCGTTTAAGAGTTCAACTGCTTTTTGTATAACTGCTTGGTCAGAACCTGCTATTTGTATGCTATAAGGAGTTTCAAGGGGATTTTTTTCTAGCATCTCAAAAGTTTTTTTACTGTTAAAAGCCAAAGCGTTAGAGCTTATCATCTCACTAACGGTTAAGTCGGCTCCAAATTTTTTAACAACGCTACGAAAAGGGAGGTCAGTAAACCCTGCCAAAGGGGCAAGGGCAAAAAGGGGTTGATTAAAATTAATCGTCATTACAGATGTGTTTAATGTTCATAAGGTCTGTAATTTTATACTTAGTATGCTCTTTTTTAAGGTCATACAAGGCTCTAAATCGTATAAACTCATCGGCATCATGCTCATTAAGATACTCACCTGCTTTCTCTATCATTTCATAATCAAAAAGAAGATAAAGATAAGCAGTTTGTGCTTTTTTATACTCTTTATTATAGCTCTTAAAAAGTTTTAAGTTCTCATCAGGAGAGAACTGTTTTTTGGTAATATTTGCAATAAGTAAAAAATCACTACATTTAAGTGCAGGGTGTAAATCGTTGATAAATTCATTCAAAATGGGTTGAGTTAAGCCCAAATTATCATCACGTGTAACACGACCCACAAGTCTCATAAAGCTCTCTCGATTAAATGTTTTGGTATATCTTCGAGCTTTTAAGAAGGTGGCTTTTTCTACAAAAATATTAAGTGCTTTATCAAATACCTCTTGCGAGTATTTGTCTTTAAATTGTAAAACCTCTTCAGGGAACTTTTCATCTTTATTTAAATAGTTCATATGATTTTTAATGACCAACGGGTTCTTAGAAGATAAAATATGGGCTAACTTTTTCTCTTTAAAGTCAACACACTCTCCTTTGTCTATTTCAGAGATGATATTTAAGGCACTTTGCAGTTTTTCTGAAACACCATCAACTGTACCATTGACTTTAATACTAGATACCTGTAATAAAGAGGCGGTCTCTTTGAGCTTAGGAAGATTGTATCTGTGTGGTTTAGGTTCATTCAAAAGTGACCAATAAAGGGCATTATTCAGACTGTTGCTATCTTTTTCCCACCGTTTGAACTTAAAAAAGTTTTTTGTTCCATAAAACATCATGTGTATCAACGATGCTACCATCAAAACAAACATGGGCATAATAATCCAAATAGCGACTGGTAGGGTAATGTACATTCCAAAAAAATTATGACTGTACTCATTGGGATTAAAAGTATAAATAAATACCCCCACCATTGCCATTAAAACTATCGACGCTACAATATATAAACCTAAACGCATAAAGACTCCTCTTTTTTAGTTATGTTCTTTTTCAATAACCTCTCTACAGGTAATGCAATAACGAGCAAATATTTTGACTTTAAGTCGTTCAATATTTATCTCCTCTTCACACATTTCACAAACACCATAAAGATTACCGCTAATTTTATCTAAAGCTAGTTCAATTTCTGCTAATTCTTGTGCTTGTTGATTTAAAATAGCATTATCTACTGCACGTCCCAATGACATAGAAGCGTGATCTCCTTCATCTTTTAGTTCATTATTTGCCAGACCATCCATCTCTTGAGTTGTCATATCTAAATTTTTTTTAATCTGTTGTTGTCTTGCCTCTAATGCCGTTTTAAAAAAGTCTATTTTTTCTTGATTTAACATAATATATCTCCTAATTTATTTATGATAAGGATGGTTATTTAAAATAGTTAATCCTCTAAATATCTGTTCCATCAGTACCACTTTTGTCAACTTGTGTGACATCGTTATTTTACCCAAAGAGATGGACGTATTACATTTGGTTAAAAAATCCCTCTCAAACCCGAAAGCTCCGCCAATGAAGAGGTTCACAACCCCTCTATCCTTAAACAAATTTGAAAATTCATAGCTATTTACCTCTTTGCTGTTTGGATTAAGAGCGATATTAAATCCACTTGACAGATGCTTGTTGAGTGCAAGGGTATACGATTTTTGTGAAGCATCTGTGGAGATTTCATGAGCTTTGCTAATCTCTTTGGTAAATATTTCAAAAATCTCTACTTTGGCAAAGGGTTTGGCTATTTTTTTATAGTGTTCTATCAACGGAGCATAGAGTTGGTCTTTGGATTTTTTATCAATAATATAAATATTAATCTTCATAAAGGTCACTTCCTATCACTCGATAGGTAATCTGTTTCTCAAATTGGTCACTCAGCTTTACACCACCAATAAGACCGACAGGATGCTTGGAACTTTTTGCCAAAACAAGAGCCTCTTCTCCTAAAACTTTAGCTTCTGCTTTAGTAGAAGTTCCTCGGTAAGCACCCAAACCAATATAATCTAAATCTAAATCATTGGCTTCTGTAATTTCTAGTAAATTATGAGTAGAGAGACCCAAAAGTTTTTTACCAATGGTTGCCCTGATAATGCTAACAGCTGTTTCTAAATTGTCATTAAAAGCTCGAATATCCTCTTGCCCCACATGGAGTCCATCACAAAATTCTATCAGTTCAATACTGTCATTGACAATAAGAGTACCTCTGAAATATTTTTTAATCAGTTGTAAATCCTGCTGTTTCTCTTGAAGGGAACCTGATTTATGACGGTATTGAGCAATGGGAATATGGAGGGATTCAATTTTTTCTGCAAGTTGTTGAAGAGATAGCCCCTTTTTTAGAAGGGCTTCTTTATCTAAGAGGGCGTATATCATAGGCATTAAGAGGTTGGTGGGTTGGTAACTACCACCCTTGGGTTATCCTCTAAAAAGAGCTTAAGTAGTCCTGCAATGGTCTCTTTCATGTCATTTCTATCGACAATCATATCAATCAGTCCATGTTCAAGCAAAAACTCCGAACGTTGGAACCCTTCTGGTAAATCAACACCCACCGTCTGCTTAATAACACGCTGTCCTGCAAAGCCTATTAATGCACCTGGTTCAGCAATAATAATATCTCCAAGCATTGCAAAAGAGGCGGAAACACCTCCCATGGTTGGGTCGGTTAAAAGTGAAATAAACGGTAAGCCCTGAAGATGTAGACGATTGAGTGCAGCAGATGTTTTGCTCATTTGAAGTAAAGAGAAGGTACTCTCTTGCATTCTTGCTCCACCACTTGCCGAGACAATAATAAATCCACATTTCTTCTTAATCGCTCGGTTAATACCCCGAACAATTTTTTCGCCCTCGACTGAACCTAAACTTCCCCCCATAAACGAAAAGTCAAAAATAATAATTTCAGCTTTTATTCCATTAATGCTACATGATCCACTCACTACCGAAGATGTTTTTCCTGTTTTGGCTTTGGCTTCCTCTAGGCGTTTCTTATAAGATTTTTTATCTATAAATTTTAATGGATCAATAGGAGCCAAATTAGAATCATACTCAACAAAACTTCCTGCATCACATAAAAACTCTTCTCTTTTTTTGGCATTAATTCTAAAATGATTGTTACATTTTGGGCAGACATTACATTTTGAGTCAACTTCTTTATAATACATTAAAGCCAAACACTTTGGACATTTTATCCAATTACTCTGTTCATTTTCAGCATTATTACTATTACCCATCATACTAGAAAAAAGGTTTCCAAAATTCATATTACTATGCTCCAAGGTGATTTTATTGATGGAATAATACCATAATCGTTATCAATAGTGACTAAGTTCTAAGGAAAAATTTGGTTTTATCCTCCAATAAGTTTTAATACTTTAGTAACACCCAAACCTGTAAATGTTCCAATAATATATCCAATCATTGCCATTAAAACACCAATCGGTATAAGTGCTTTATGGTACGCCCCTGCCAAGATAGGAGCCGAAGCAACCCCACCAATATTGGCTAACGAAGCAACACCCAATGCAAAAAGATCTATTTTAAATAGTTTAGCAAACAGAACCATAATGGTTGCATGAATGGCAATAATCATAAAACCTGAAACAATATAGAGGGGGGCTTGTGTCAGTTCTCCAAAGTTGGCACGAGAGGCAATAAGGGCAACAATAATGTATAAAAATAGATTGCCCATTACTGCACTGCTTTTCATATTATGTAAAGGGGTAAAAGAACCCAACACTCCTAAAATGGTTGCCAAAATTACCGTCCATGTGGTGGCAGAAAAAAAGTCAGAGTGGGGAAAGTAACTTGCTATACCCTGTGTTAAAAACGAAACAACCAACGAGAGTGAAAGCACCAAAAATAGGGTTTCAAAACTTAATGCGGTTGACTCTTTCTCTTGATCTGTTGTTTTGTCTATCTGTTCTAACAAGGCATTAGATGCCCCTGACCACTGGTTAAATCTATTTGCAAAAGGGACAAGCGTAAGCAGTATCATGACCCATATGGCATAGTCAATAGAGTCAATAAGCAGTACATTCCCCATGGCACTATCGGGTATATTTAGTGCCGATTGAATGGCAATCATATTCCCCGTTCCCCCCATCCAAGAGCCACTCAATGCCCCAAAAGTTCCCCACGCATCGGCATCAAAATAGCTATGAAGCAGGGTAAAGGTGATAATAAACCCCAAAGAGATACTAAAAGAGGCAAGAAAAAAGGTCAAAATAACCTTTTTCCCCAATTTAAAGATATTACGAATATCAGCTTGTAGAAGCATCAAAAATATCATCGCAGGAAGAAGATTGGATTTAAACGCCTTGTAGGTACTGTTTATCTCATCGGTTTTTGTCCAAACCTCTAAACTAGAGAGTACCATTACTAAAAAGTAGATAATAACAATGGCAGGAAGATAGTTAAATAGTTTGGCTTTAGATTGAGCAGTAATATAAAGAATAGTGGATGTAATAAAGAAGAGAAGGGTTAAATAGCCGAAGCTGGTTTGTATCATGAGAGTTTCCTTATTAATGAATCTAATAACTCTTGGTTACTGGTTCTGATTTTTATAATATTTTTATCTTTACCTGAATAATTAAGTATATCTTCAAATGTACATATCTGTTTATTCTGTAACTCTTTTGCTTTTTTTTCACCAACTCCAGCAAGAAGCTGTATAGGACTTTTAAGTTGATACTCTCCATCAACTCTCATTAATTTATATTGATAGGTTTCTGCTTTTAAAGTTGAAGCTTGTCCTGTTTGTGAGTTTTGAGAATACCAATCCTCTTGGTCTATCCATCCAATACTTATACGTGTTAACACCTGTTTATAAAAATTTATAGTAATATAATAACCTGACTTATCTTTTCCACTATTTTCTTGTGTAAGTAGTTGTTGATTATAACTTCTATTACCAAAAATTTTATATCCCAGTTGCCCTGAGGATTTCATTTCGGTACTAAAAAATTCTTCTTGAAGGTTGACTAAATCTTTATCATTCTTATTTTGTTCACCTATCCATTGCGTTGGATAACGAGTAGAGAGTTCATGTGCAAATAATTTTTGAAAAAAATATCCTATAACCGTTGCTGGTAATTCAACCTCTTTAAGTTCAATACTATCTCCTACTTTTGTTGTCCATAATCTATCCCATACCAATAGTGAAATCTCTAAAATTTCATTGATAGAGAGAGGATATTCTTCTATTAACTTTTCTGTAATAGATAACCATTCCATTTGTGGTTTATTTTTATAAGGTGACTCTTTCATTATTCAACTCCTTCTAATAGTCTACATAGTTTCACATCAAGTGCTTTGGCAATAATAATCATATTTTCTAAACTAATATTGCGTTCTCCTCTCTCTACCGAACCAATATATGTTCGATGTAAAGATGAAATTTCTGCAAGTTTTTCTTGAGATATTTTTTGCTCATTTCTTACTATTTTAATATTGTTACCTAAAATTAGTTTATAGTTTTTCATTGGTGAAGTTTACTTAAATGATGACTTTAAGTCTACAGACTATAAGTAGCATAAATTCATCAAGAATTAAAAATCTATTTGATATAATAATAAAAACTCCAAGGAGTTATTATTTATGACCTCACTGTTTGAACACAAGCCTACAACCGTAGCACCAATTGAATTGTTAAATAACTTTTCTGATTTAGATAATAGAGAATTTTTAGATGAATATAATAAAACTTTAGAAATATTGAAAAATAAAATAGGTGAACCCTATTATGCCAATAGTGGATATATTTTATATCATGCAGATAATGATGATATTCTAAAAAAATTATCAGATAATTATTTTAAAGTAGACCTTACGGTCACCTCTCCACCTTATAATATTGGTAAAGAGTATGAGAAAAATATGGATACAGAAGATTATATAGCATGGTGTAAAACGTGGATTGATTTAATTTATCATGTAACCAATGACAATGGTTCATTCTGGTTAAATGTTGGATATTTAACCATCAAAGGTAAAGGAAAGGCTGTTCCAATTTCTTATTTATTATGGGACAAAACTGATTTTTATTTAATGCAAGAGATTGTATGGAAATATGGTGCAGGTGTTACAGCAAAGAAGTTTTTTGCTCCAAGAAATGAAAAGTTTCTCTTTTATATTAAAAACCAAAAAGATTATATTTTTAATTTAGATGCAGTACGAGATAAAAATGTCAAATATCCCAATCAAAAAAAGAATGGAAAACTAAGGTGTAATCCACTGGGCAAAAATCCAACAGATGTATGGGATTTTCCAAAAGTGACCAGTGGAAAAAATAGAAGTTCAAAGGAGCGAACTTCTCATCCTGCTCAATATCCATTGAGTGTTATTGATAGGGTTATTAAAGTCTCTTCTCATAAATATAACATTGTTCTTGACCCTTTTTCAGGTTCAGGAACAACAGGCATTGCATCGCATGGAAATCATAGAATCTATATCGGTATTGAAATAAATAAAGATTACTGTGATTTATCTATTGAGCGATTTGAAAACTATTTAAATGAAAAAGCAGAGAAGAGTAATACCCTATTCTAATATTTAAAAAAGTAACAAACAGCTATAATCTTTTCATGAAAAAAGTAATCATAAATGCAAAAATTATTACCAACGGTCAGATTATCCACAATCACAATATCCTTTTTAATCGTCATATTATAAGTATCTCTAAAGAGTTGCCTTTGGAGCTAGAGGTAATTGATGCTAAAGGGGCTTATCTTAGCTCAGGATTTATTGATATTCATATTCATGGTTCAGGTGGGGCTGATGTCATGGATGCCACATCTGAAGCGTTACAAACCATCTCTAATACGCTGTTACAAACAGGAACCACCTCTTTTTTAGCCACCACCATGACCATGGCAAAGAGTGATATAGAGTTGGCATTGGCGTGTGTTCAACTGAATAAAGACAACCTAGAGGGGGCTAAGATTTTAGGGGTGCATTTAGAGGGTCCTTTTATTAATCCTATTAAACAAGGGGCTCAAAATGCAGAGTATATTCAAAAGCCAAACCAAGAGCTACTTGAACCCTATATGGATATTATTAAAATGATAACCCTAGCCCCCGAAGTAGAAGGAGCCAAAGCAGTGCTTCTATTTTTACAAAAGTATCACCCTCATATTTTACTGAGCATTGGTCATAGCGATGCCACGTATGAGCAGACGCAAGAGAGCTTTAAAAGGGGGATTTCCCATGCAACGCATCTGTTTAATGCCATGAACCCTCTGCATCACCGAGAACCAGGTATTGTTGGGGCAGTGTTAGAGGGTGAGGCAAGTTGTGATATTATTGCCGATTTAATCCATATTCACCCCTCTTTTTTTAATCTACTTTACAAACTTAAAAAAGATAGATTGATACTCATCACCGATGCCATGAGAGCAGGATGTATGAGGTGTGGTGAGTACAATTTAGGTGGACAGAGAGTACGCGTAAAAGATGGAGAAGCACGATTGGCTGATGGTACTTTAGCAGGAAGTGTATTAACAATGAATAAGGCATTAAAAAACTTTTATCACCATTGTGAGATTGCATTACCTGAACTAATAGAAATGGTGACTAAAGTTCCTGCCCAACGATTGGGTTTAAAGGATAAAGGGGAACTTAAAGTAGGATTCTGTGCCGATTTGGTTCTTTTTGATAAGGAGTTCACTGTTTTAAAAACGTTTATTGATGGAGAGATAAAATATGTTCATTCCACCAATTCTTAAAAATATCTCTAAACGTTTAGCCACACAAAATGTCAAAGTCATTGTGGTGGGGGGGAGTGTTCGTGACCACTTTTTAAAACTGCCCATTAAAGATTATGATATTGAAGTCTATGGATTAAAGAACCTTGAAGCGTTAGAATCACTCTTAAGTGAATTTGGTTCGGTCAACCTCGTCGGCAAAAGCTTTGGAGTTTTAAAATTTATTTATGAAGGGGAGGAGTATGATTTTTCATTTCCTCGAACCGAACAGAAAACGGGCAGTGGACATCGTGGATTTAAGGTAACATGTAATGGATTAATGAGCTTTAAAGAGGCAAGTCTGCGACGTGACTTTACCATTAATGCAATGGGGTATGATATAGAACAAGGGCTATTTATTGACCCTCATAATGGAAAAGCCGATATAGATAGAGGTACTTTACGACATATTAACGATACCACTTTTATAGAAGACCCCCTACGAGTCTATCGAGCCATACAGTTTTGTGCTAGATTTGGTTATAGATTAGCAGAAAAAACGCATCTGCTCTGTCAAACCATGGTGAAAGAGGGTCAGTTAGAAGAGTTGGCATCGGAACGAATCTATATTGAGTTTACCAAACTGTTATTAAAATCCCCCAAACCCTCTATTGGTTTTGAACTAATGAAATCTTTAGGAGTTTTAAAATATTATCCAGAGTTAGAAGCCCTTGTCGGTGTTCCCCAAAGTCAAATATGGCATCCTGAGGGAGATGTTTGGATACACACACTCATGGCAGTAGATAAGATGGTGCAATTAAAAAAAGGCGATGAGAAACATGACCTAAAAATGATGTTGGCGATTTTGTGTCATGATTTTGGTAAAGCAACCCACACACAGATAAGCCCCGATAAAATATCTGCCATTGGTCATGAACTAGCAGGAATTGAACCAACCAAAAAGTTTCTTTATCGTTTAACCAATAATCATGATTTTATCGCTTCTATTTTACCTTTGATAGAACATCATTTAGCACCCTCTATCTATTTTAGAGGTCAAGCTAAAGATAGTACCATACGCAGACTTTCGACTAAAGTAAATATTGAAGAGTTGGTCACCGTGGCACGAGCAGATTTCTTAGGACGTACCACCAAGGCATCACTTTTGGGAACCTATAAAGCAGGAGATTGGTTATTAGCCAAAGCCAAAAGATTAGAAGTTTATAATCTACCACCTAAAGCATTCGTTCAAGGTCGTGATTTAATTATGTTGGGATTGAAACCTTCTAAAGCATTTAAAGGAATATTAGATGAAGTCTATACATTACAGTTAGAAGGAAAAATTGTTACCAAAGATGAAGCGATGGAGTATCTAAAAATGATGCCTCGTTAAAGAGGCATCAATATCTATTCGTTTCTAAGTACCGTTAGTGGATCAGTAGAAGAGGCTTTACTTGCAGGGTATAATGAAGATACAATCACAATAATAAACGTTCCTGTAATAATAGAGATAAAATCGAGTTGGGTTAAATCTATGGGTAGATTAGAAAAACCATAAACATCTTCTGCTAAAGAGATAATAGGAAAAGTGGTTAATATCCACATGCCAAAAAATCCAAGAATCGTACCTGCAATAATTCCACTAATCCCAATAATTACCCCCAAATTAAAGAAGATGGTTTTTATCTCTTTTTTGGTCGCACCAAGCGTTCTCATTAGAGCAATTTCACTGCGTCTGCTCATTACCGTCATAAGTAGTGAAGAGATAATATTTAATGAAGCAACCAAAATAATAAGCAGTAACACTAAAAAGAGTGTCTTTTTTTCCATCTCCATCGCTCCAAAAAAGCTAACATTTTGCTCCCACCACCCTTCAATAATAATACTTTGTGCCAGACCATTGTTGGCTAAGAACTCTTTGATTTTATGAATATCACTCATGGCATCGGCAGAGTAGATATGTACCCCATCATAAACACTCTTTTGACGTTTTAAAATCTTTTGAAACGCCTCGTGGGTGGTGTACATAATCGCTTTATCATAAGCTTTAAGCCCAGAGTTAAAGGTGCTATCAATAATGAATCGTTTCTGCAAAGGCATGGTTCCAAAACCTATCGCTTGTTGTTCCGAGAAGTAGAGGGTCAGTTTTTGACTCTTCATTACGCCCATTTCACTAGCAAGTGTAGCACCTGTAATCACCTTATATTTACTCTTTATTGATAGAGATGTATCTAAGGCTATTGCAAAGACCTCATTAATTTTAGCCTCTTGAGTAAAATCAACGCCATAAAGAATAGAACCGTTGACATTAGAACCACTTTTACTAATGACTTGTGTGGTGTAATAGGGGCTAAGTACAATATTGGGAAACTCTTTTTTCAACTCGTTGATAAGACCATCATTAATGGTTCCATATGCCATAGGAATAAGAGTAAGGGGGTAGTTCATAACAAAGAGTCGTTTTTTAAACTCCTCTTGTGTACCATGCATAATGCCCATGGCAAGCATTAGAACCATCACACCCGCGGCAATACCTAAAAAGGCAAGTAGAGAAGAGATAAAGATAAAAGGATTATCTTTATCGTACTTAAGGTAATGTCTAATTATTTTATTAATAAAAGCTCGGTTAGTTTTCATTGCCATTACGCAAGAAGTCCTTTTTTAGGTCCACTTTGACCACAACACTGCTTATATTTTTGACCACTTCCACAAGGACAAGGGTCATTTCTTTTTGGCTTTTTTTCTGCTCGTAACGGTTTATTAGCAAGTATATCACCCTCTTCAAAGTCAGCCTCTACCATTTCGGTTTCATTGGTGACGGCTTTATCTAAATCAGATTGAAGCTCATCACGAATCGCATCCATTTTTCTCTGCTCTTCTTCAGGTGATTCAAAGTTAAATTGTACCAATTCAAGCACTTGAATCGCTTCATGTTTAATACGTTCAATCAGTTGTATAAAGAGATTATAACTGTCTTTTTTATATTCAGTAAGTGGGTCTTTTTGATTGTAGCCTCTTAGACCAATACCTGTTTTAAGCACATCCATCTCATAAAGATGATCTCGCCATTGAGGATCAAGCACTTGCAAATAGAGTACCCGTTGAACTTCACTTCGCTGTTCGTCTGTCAGTGGTTCCATTTTGGTCTCGAAGCTTTGGGTTAAAATATCCAGTAACATGCTTTGAATCTCTTCATACTCTTTGCCTTCAAAGAGTGTAACTTCTGTCTCCATATTTACTTTATCACGTAGTAGTTGAGTTAGTTTAGCAATATCATAATCTTCTGTTGCTGCCCCATCGTACATCTCACATTCGCTCATAATGTAATGAACATACTCCACACGATTTTCTCTAATTTTAGAGTCAATATCATATTCGGGATCAAGCAGTTGATTTCTAAATTTATAGATGGCTTTTCTCTGCTCATTAGCAATATCATCATACTCTAAGATATGTTTTCGTGACTCATAGTGCATGTTCTCTACTTTGGTCTGTGCCTTCTCTACTGAACGGGTTACAATTCTAGAATCAATATACTCACCCTCTTCAACACCCAATTTATTCATAATATTACGAATTTTCTCTCCACCAAAGATACGCAGAAGATTGTCATCTAAACTTAGATAAAACTGTGAAGCCCCTGGATCACCTTGACGACCTGAACGACCCCGAAGTTGATTATCAATTCGTCTACTCTCGTGTCGTTCGGTTCCTAAAATATAAAGCCCACCAAGCTTTTTAATCTCGTTGGTAAGTTTAATATCAACCCCACGCCCTGCCATGTTGGTAGCAACCGTAACTGCACCTTTTTTACCCGCTTCAGCAATAATGGTTGCCTCATGTAGGTGATTTTTAGCATTCAGTGTGTTGTGTGGAATTTTAGCCTTTTTAAGTCGCTCATGAACCAATTCAGACTTTTCAATCGAAGCCGTACCAATAAGTACAGGTTGTCCTGCTTCATGAAGCTCTTTAACTTTTCTAGCAACGGCATCGAGCTTTTCTCGTTCTGTATTATAAATAAGGTCATTTCTATCATCTCGAATCAGTGGAAGGTTGGTAGGAATTGAGATAACTTCGAGTCCATAAATTTCTGAAAACTCGGTTGCTTCTGTCTGAGCCGTACCTGTCATTCCTGATAACTTTCCATACGCACGGAAATAATTTTGATAGGTAATCTCTGCGAGTGTTTGAGACTCCTCTTTTATTTCGACACCCTCTTTAGCTTCAATCGCTTGGTGCAACCCTTCAGAGAATCTTCGCCCCTCAGAGAGTCTTCCTGTAAACTCATCAACAATGATAATTTCACCATTTTGTGATACATAATCAATATCTTTAACAAAAATATAGTGGGCTTTCATCGCTTGGTCAAGATGGTGAGCAAGTGTGGCATGTTCTAAATCATAAAGATTTTCTACCTCAAAAAGAACTTGAGCCTTCTCTAGTCCATCTTCAGTCATTACTACCTGTCGGTTTTTTTCATCAACATAAAAATCACCTGTGGTCTCTTCAGGTTCTCCTGCTTTGGTCTCTAGTTTTTCACCCTTTTCCATCTTTTGAGAAATCTCATTAGCTTGATCATAGTGAACCACATCTCGTTGAATAGGTCCAGAGATAATTAATGGAGTTCTGGCTTCATCAATTAAAATAGAGTCAACCTCATCAATAATCGCAAAAGCATGTCCTCGTTGAACCTTCTCTTCGGAACGGGTTTTCATGTTATCTCGCAGATAATCGAACCCATACTCATTATTCGTTCCATAAGTAATGTCTGCATCATACTGAGCTTTTTTAGTCATCTCATCAGGAATATTATCGGTCAGACAGCCAACCGAGTAGCCTAAGAAGTTATAGAGTACACCCATCTCATCGGCATCTCTTTGTGCTAGGTAATCATTGACCGTTACAATATGTACCCCTTTTCCCTGCATCGCATTAAGCACGACAGTAAGGGTTGCTACCAGTGTTTTACCCTCACCTGTTTTCATCTCTGCAATAGAGTTGTCATGCAGAACCATACCACCAACCAATTGAACATCAAAGTGACGCATACCTAGAACCCGTTTACTGGCTTCTCGGGTAATGGCAAATGAGTCATTAAGTACATCATCTAAACTCTTCTCTTCTGCAATAACAGAAGCTTTGAGTTTATTAAATGCCTCTTTTAGCTCATCATCTGAAAGCTCTTCATACTGTTTCTCTAGTACATTTATTTTTTTTGCTCTTTTTAAATAACCTTTGACAATCCTGTCATTTTTTGAACCAAATATCATCTTTAGCATTTATATATAACCTATTATTAAAATTACGATGATTTTATCTAATTTTTGTGTAAAGGTCGTTTAGAAACTAAAAGTTTTCTAAAGCCAAGCTTCAAAATTTTGTTACAATTTTATTTTTTTTAGATAAAATAAACAGATGAATTTTAGCCTAGGTTATCCTTATACCTTATTATTGTTGATGCTACTTCCCTGTTTTATATGGTGTAAAATAAAAGCCAAGAGACTTTACTTTTCTAAGCCAGAGTGGTTACCCCAAAGAACCTTGGATTGGGACAACACCACCCTATGGATTATGATAATCTACACCCTTTTGGTCTTCGCTCTAGCCTCTCCTTACTATTATGATAACCAAGTTGTTACACAAAAAAAAGGAAGAGATTTGGTGTTAATTTTAGATACCAGTGGCTCCATGGGAGAGCGAGGATTTAACAAAAGTGATGGTAGCCAAAGTAAATATGATATTTCAGTATCTTTAGCACAAGCATTTATTAAAAATAGAGCTGATGATAATGTGGGCTTGGTGGTATTTGGAACTTTTGCGTTTACTGCCTCACCCCTAACTTATGATTTAAAAGCACTAAATGAGATGTTTGGACTGATGAGTAATGTAGGCATTGCAGGAACCAGTACAGCCATAGGTGATGCCTTAATACAAGGAGTAAACACTTTAAATGCTGGAGTTGCTAAATCAAAAGTTTTAATACTTTTAACCGATGGAAATCACAATGCAGGAAAAAGCTCACCACGACAAGCTGTAACCTTGGCAAAAAAGAAGGGCATTAAGATATATACCATTGGAATAGGAGAAGCGTTTGATAAAGCACTGTTAAAAAGTATTGCAATCGATAGTAACGCCCAAAGTTTTTCAGCAAAGAGCAGTGCTGAACTTAAAGAGGTATACAATCATATTAATAAACTTGAACCCAGTCCCATTCGCTCTAAACAGTATCTTAATAAAGAGTTGCTTTTTACCTATCCTCTGTTTTTGGCGATACTTGGACTCTTCATTTTGATTTTACGTCACGAGGAGAGACAATGACATTTCTAAACAGCTGGTTTTTGTGGCTACTGCTCCCTTTTGCCACCTATTGGCTAAAACAAAATAGGCAGAGCCTACAACAAAATATGCGTTGGTTGACTCTATCATTACTTGTTATTGCCATCGCCAGACCTGCTGTCCCACAAACACCAACCGAGCAATCTATTCTAAGCCATTCACTCACTATTGCTCTTGACCTTTCTGCTTCTATGAATGCCAAAGATATAAAACCCAGTCGAGCAGAGGCAAGTAGAGAGACGATTAAAACCTTTTTGACTCAAAATAAAACTGACCAAATCGCTCTTATTGGATTTACCATTAACCCTCTACTTCTCTCACCACTGACCACTGACCATGAATTGGTCAAAGTGGCACTTGATACCATTAAGCAAGAGTATATTTTGACCAAAGGAACTAACCTTCAAAAACTTTTAGAGAAGGTGGCACACTTTCCTGACGCTGAAAAAACAGTAATTCTGTTTTCTGATGGAGGTGATGAGCTTATTGACAAAGCGTTAATACTCTTTGCTCAAACACACCACATTAAAATCTTAGCCATTGCCATGGCAACAGAAAAAGGCTCATCTATTACAACCAAAGAGAACAGTCTACTGCAAGATAAGAAGGGGCATATTGTGGTCTCGAAAATTAACAGTGGGTTAGCCCAATTAGCCAATCAGAGTGGTGGAGCGTTGTTGGCATTTACGACCCCACAAGATATGGTTTATCAAATAGAATCATGGATAGAGCATCAAGATAAAAAGCTTTTAAAACATCAGAGTCATGATTATTTTGAACTCTATTTTATCCCCACACTTTTGGCTCTGATATTACTTTTTTTATCGGCTACCAGATTTTTACTCAAAGTGGTGGCACTCTTGGCTCTACTGGGTATTGAAACCCAAGCTAGTTTTTTAGATGGCTATCACCTAAATTGTGCCTATCAAAGCTACCATAACCAAGAGTACAATCAAACGCTCAAATCATTATCAAACATAGAGGTAAATTCGTTGGAGTCACAACTTGTTTTAGCACATACGTATTACAAACAAGAAGCTTATAAGAAAGCAAAAAATATCTTAAAAACCATTAGAACTACCCAGCCAAAAATCAAACAGCAACTCCTTTATGAGTTGGGAAATTGTGAAGCAAAACTTACTTATTATGACAAAGCCAAAAACTACTACATCAAAGCCCTACAGTTGGGAGAAGACAACGATACACTGCATAATTTAACAAGGATAATGTTTCTAAAGCATCAATACAACTCAAAAATAGGCTTTACCAATCCCAGTTCACCAGAAGCCTCAAACAGTTCGAGTAACAGTGTAGAGTCCAAAGAGAAGCCAAGCTCAAAAGAGGATAAAGAGGCAGGAGGCAGTGGAGGAGAAGGCTCTAAAAAGAGTAAAACCTCTACGGTTCAAGTTGTAAAGTCAAGTGATGCCACCTCTTCTAAACGAGAAATGTCCTCGACGGCTTATGATTTGATAAATGAGGGGTATATACGAGAGACTAAGCCGTGGTAAATATTCGGTATAGGAAGGCTCTAGTACCACACATCACTTACACCCTAAAACATCTTTCCCCATCTCAACTATGAAGGAACTTCGCCAAACAAATTTGCCTTTTTCTTCAACTATTAGGTTGTCCCAATAGAGCTTGTATAGCCGTTGCCACGGCGATAACTTCACCACTATTTTCGATAATCAATTCAATGGGTTGAACAGTTTTAAGTAAAAGGCTTTTGATGGTATCAATAGAGCCATTTACCGACAAGAAAAAACTATATA
>DCAF01000068.1 GCA_002311915.1 Sulfurovum sp. UBA1140
TAAAGAGAAGTTACTTGGTTTATAAGTCACAGGATGGCTTGGACTAAGAATCCACCTCATTTATGGGGTGGAGTATCAATAGGTATAGCGTAAAACTATTCTTTTTGGAACCAATTGAGTTGCTCTCGTAAATTTACCACCTTTCCCACAATAATGAGTGCAGGGGTTGGCAGATCTTTTGCTTTCTCCCAGATGTTCTCTAACGTTCCAATAACGGTCTGTTCATCTTTGGTCGTACCACGACTAATTACTGCCACAGGGTAATCTTTAGATTTTCCAATATCCATGAGCTTTTTACTGATGTGTTTTAAGCGATGCAGACCCATTAAAAAGATGATGGTATCATCACTTTTAAAGTTCTCCCATGTGATTTGTGAATGCTCTTTATTTTTACTCTCATGCCCTGTTACTACCCTAAACGAGACGGTAATCCCCCGATGTGTTACAGGAATTCCTGCATATTCAGGTACAGCAATCGCCGAGGTAATTCCAGGGATAAACTCAAATTTAATATTTCGCTCATACAGATAGATGCCCTCTTCTCCACCTCGTCCAAATACAAAAGGGTCTCCTCCTTTAAGTCGTACCACATTGTCATACTTTAACGCATTTTGATAAATAACTTCGTTTATCTCCTCTTGGGGAAGGGTATGTTGAGAATCTTCTTTACCCACATAAACAAATTCACATCCATCTTTTGCCTCTTTTAAGATGTCAGGATTGGCTAAACGGTCATAAATAATCACATCTGCCTCTTGAACCACACGCAACGCTTTGACGGTTAACAGTTCAATATCCCCCGGTCCTGCTCCTGTTAAGTAGACTTTTCCCATTACTTCTCCTTTTGTTCATAAATAAAGATACCCGATGGGGCTTTTAGCTGAAAAATCTCTCGTTCCAAAAACCACTCGTTGGTATTGATAACATTAACCTGATTGCTATCATTGACTGAAACATACAGATACTCATCAATATTGGACCAACGTACATGCAACACTTTTCCTGTAAATGTAAAGGTTTTAATAATTTTTAGTGTTTTGGTATCGACTATTTGAATGGTAGGAAAATCTTTTCCTGAAAAGGTGACGGCCAGATACTTTTTATCGGGACTGAGTGCGGTAAATACAGGTAAGCCTTGCATCTTGATATTTTTAATAAATTTAAAATTGCCATCATAGACCATTACGGCATTGTCTCCTACAGCAGGAATAAAAATTTTATCTTCGCTAAGTGACCAAAAACCAAAATGGGGAACTTTTAAAACAGGTTTGTTGTTTTTTGCCGTGACGGCTATCTCTGAAAATTCCATTTTATCTAGGTCAATTACCCCAAAAGATTTACTTAAAAAGAAACCCACAATATAGGTGTTCTCTTTAATCATAGCATCAAATGGCATGGCTCCAACTTTAAACTCTTTAAAAACTTTAAACTTTGGGGTATCTTTTCCTGCGTTTTCATCTTTCAGTATGGTGACTTTATCGCTGTCCATTTGGGCAAAGATAATCATATCTTTATAGATTTTAATACCCACATTTTTAGAACCTGTTTTAATTTTATCAATAGGTTTTAAATCTCGTGTTAAAATATCAACCGATTTATCATCATAGTTTGCCACTGCCACATAGTTTTTACCAATAACAAATCCAATGGCACTCTTAGAAGTTTTATACTCTTGTAATACTTTTTCACTTTCGGGGTCAAAATGTACCACATAACCATCACGGCTAATAAGGTAGCCATCTTTGCCATCAAATTTAATAATTCCATGGTTCATATTGTGCATATTTTCCATACGAGATTTGGTTAACCCCTTATTGATAATGGCGATAGATTCACTCTCTCGCTCTACTACAAAGATTTTTTCACTTGCACTTGGTGTTCCTGCAAACAGTGTGGTGGCTATGCTGAGACTGCTCAGCAACCCTATTATCATTTTTTTCATACGTTACACTCCTCTTGTTTTTTCTTCGGTTAAATAACACGATGGGTCTTCTGCCCACATATCTCCATAAATGGCATAGGCTCTGCTTCGTGAACCCCCATTACAAATCTCTAAATATCGGCACGATGCACATTTTCCTGATAAAGTTCTAGGATGCACCCGTAATTTTTGTAACATCTCGGTAGGTTTTTCTGTCCAAATATCTGAAAAGTCTTGGTTAAAAATATTGCCTATAATACTAGGAAAGAAAGGATCAGGCTTAACATTTCCTTCGGCATCAATATTGAGCAGTTTTCGCCCTGCTGAGTTCCCGCCCCATGTGATCAGTCGCTCTTTCATCTCTGTGGCGTGTTGTGGATATTTTATAATGAATCTATCATAAAATAAAATAGCATCCATCTCCATATTCCCTGTAACAATCTCTATATCTTGTTTGCTCTCATGATACTCAAAAGCCTTATCTAAAATATAGTTCACGGCAGTAATTCGTTGCTCTTTACTTAAGTCCATCTCTAAATTATCAAGACCTCGTCCACTATAAACCAAATGAGAGATATAAACTTTAGGGATATTATGTTTTTCGGCAAGATCAAAAATAAATGCCAAATCTTTATAAGTATCTTTGGTAATGGTAAAACGAATTCCTACTTTGGTTTTGCCATAACTGTTGAGTAAATCGACAGCTTTCATTGACTCTACAAACGACCCCTTTAATCCACGAAAAGCATCGTGTACCTTTTCGCTACCATCAATGCTTATTCCAATATAGTTAAAGGTATCAAGTATTTTTTGGGCATTGCTCTTTTTAACATAGAGTCCATTGGTTGAAAGATAGGTAACAATCCCCAACTCTTTACATCGCCCTGCAATCTCATAAATATCTTTACGGGTCAAGGGTTCACCACCTGAAAAAATTAAAAATTTCACTCCATTGGCTTTGAGTTTGGGCAGTGTCTCCATTATTTTTTGAGTGCTTAAGGTATCTACAGCATCCAAATCAGCTTTAGAGTAGCAGTGCAGACAAGAGAGGTTACAACGATTGGTAAAATTCCAAATGGCAATGCTTCCATTTAATGAACGTGCAGGTTTCCCCTCGGTAACAGTTTTAAGCAGATTCGAGAGTCTAAACATTATTTACCACCCTCTTTGGTCTCAATTGATGCAATGTTTGAATAAGGGTCTTGAACAACTTGATGCGTACCATTGGTATCTACTTTTAACTTATAGGATAAGATATAGGTGGTTATTGCCGTTAAATTTGCCTCGTTAAGTTTGAAAGCAGGCATCGCATTACGTCGGTATCCAAAAACCTGAGAGACTGTCTTGGGTGTGGTAATCATGGCTCGAATTTCATCGGCATTTCGATTGGTTGCAATCTCTTCAAAAGGGGGTCCAAAAGCAACAGCTGTTTGATGGTGACATCCCCAACAGTAGGTCTCAAAAACCTCTTTACCACTCTCTGCCAATGCCAAAGAGGAGGTTGAAATAACTGCACCAACCGATAAAAAAATTATTGTCTTTTTCATGGATTATCCTTCATGTTTTTTTATGATAATAACACTCTTTAATATTTTAGTTCTTGATGTGAAACAAGTTGGAAAATGTTTAATATTATTGCTTAAATCGGTTTCAATTATAAACTTGATATAAATCAATCTCATTATACTTTAAGTCAGATAATATTTATCCTATTAAAAAAGGAGATTTAAAAATGCGTCTACTCATAATGCTGACTCTACTGTTGTCATCACAACTTCTTGCTACCGAAAATGCAACCACTTGTAAGGGGTGTCACCCCACCATTTATACTGAGTTTCAAAACTCTTTTCATAAAAAGTCCTCGATTAAAGAGGACAAGGTACACAGTGCCATGTGGAATCTTCACCCTGCTAAAGCCAAAGGCAACTATAAAAAATGTGCCGAATGTCATACCCCTAACAATACGGTTCATGAGGGTATCACCTGTGTCTCTTGCCATAGTATTACAAGCATAGAGAACCACAGCACTGCCAATAAAAATATCTATGAGAGTAAACCTAAGACCCTCTACTCTGCCGAGAAAGGGAGCGAAGATAAAAAGGTTATATACCAAGAAAAAAGTTCATGGCTGGGCATGATTAAAGAGACCACAGGTTCCCCTTATCATAATATTGATTATACTAATAAAGGCTACTATACAGGTAAGATGTGTATGGGATGTCACTCTCATAAACAGAACAGCCACGATTTTGATGTCTGCCGTACCGAAATAGAGGGAGCTAAAAGTGACGAGAGCAACTGTATCACCTGCCATATGCCTCAAATTCAAGGAAGTTCAACCAGCATTAAAAAGACTAAAACACATGCTTTTCACAGTTTTGCTGGTGTAAGAAATGCCCCACAGATGTTAAGTAAACATATTAATTTAGCATTTAAACAATCAACCAATGGATTTGAACTTACGGTGCATAACGACACCCCTCATGCACTTCTTAGCCATCCACTGCGTGTGGTAGAGCTAAAAACGGTACTAAAAAGAGATGGAAAAAAAGAGGAACTTAAAATCCATACCTTTGTTAGAACCATAGGACACAATGGTAAACCTTCAATGCCTTGGCTTGCCAATCAAGTAATTAAAGACACCATGATAAAGGCCAATGAAAAACGTATGGTTGCCTTTGATACCGTATTAAAAAGTGGTGATGAGCTTGAAGTAATATTGGGGTATCGTATAATTAACAGTGTTTCTGCAAAAAAGCTTGGATTAGAAAAAGAGAAAGAGTTGGTTGAGTTCACACCTTTAAAAAGAGCTTATTTTAGTGTAGAGTAAGCGATTAAGTAGAACCTTAGGAAACTCCCACCCAAGGTTTTTTTGACTAAAAGTGAGCAATCCATCTACTTTGCAAATAGTGACGAGCTTGAGTTGCAAACGACGATGATGATTGAAGTAGTAAAAAGATAATAAATGTTGATAGTGTTTTCATTTTTGTATTCCTTGTTTTATATGGTCAGATAATAGTATAAGATTGGGCAATAAATATGAAATATTCAAAGAAACTGCTATCTATATCTGTTATATTAGCTTCTAATTTCTTTATTTTAACTTAAAAAATATTATTTAATTTTTATTTTTATAAAATATAAAAACTATGCTT
>DCAF01000073.1 GCA_002311915.1 Sulfurovum sp. UBA1140
TTCTTTTACTTTTTTCTCAATTAACTTATGCTAAAAACAAATATTTAGACAACCACTCTTGTAACGAGTGTCATGAAAAAATTTATGAAGAGTATCAAGGCTCTGCACACTCTAAGGGCTATTTTAATGATGAGCTTCATAGAGGTATTGCTGATAGAGTTAGTACCAAAAAATATGATTGTGCTACCTGTCATATGCCAATGGCAGACAATATCGAAGCACTTATAAATGGTGATGCACGACCCAATAAAAGTAATAAAACACATACCGATGCCATAAGTTGTTTCTTTTGCCATACCATCGCTTATGTGAAAACAGCTCATGAGAAAAATATCAATATCAAAGCACGACAAGCTGAAATTTTTAAACCAACCCTCTATGGACGACTAGATAGACCTGATGATAGTGACAAACACTCATCAAGTAAGAACCCTGTTTATGGTAAAAAAGTCTGTATGGGGTGTCACTCTCATGAGGTCAATGATAATAATGTTACTATTTTTAGAGGAATGGGAGAGCAACAAGAGAGTATCAAGTGTATAGAGTGCCACATGCCAGAGATTGAAGGTGGAGCTGAAAAGATGGACAAAAGAGCCAGAGGACGACACGCCAGTCACAAGTTTTTGGGGATTTATGACAAAGAGTTTAGAAAAACTGGTGTAGATATTAACATCTCGACCACGACCGATACTATTGAAGTAAAATTAACCAATAAGATGGGGCATCCACTTATCGTCCAACCTGCAAGGGTTAAGTATCTTGAAGTTAAAATTTTGAGAGAAGGTAAAGAGATTTGGAAAAATTATAAAAAAGAGCCAAACGAAGACAAAGAGGCTTTTTTTGAGTATAGGTACAAAGATAAAAATGGTAAAAAAGTAATTATCCCTAGAGACTCTTATAGTAGTGAGATGAATAACTTAGAGATGAAAGAGAGCAAGACCCTTAGTTATAAAGGGTTTGAATTTAAAAAAGGTGACCGTGTTGTGGTTACGCTATTTGTAAGATTTGCTAAAAAAGATTGTCAATCGGTTGTCTCTTTAAAAGAGGAGCTATTTAAAAAGGCTCATATTATGAAAGAGGTTTTAATTATTGTTGAGTAGTTACTGATTATTTTATCTAAAAATAGAAGTAAAAAAGATATATCAGGAACAGCAGAGTAATTTTTTATCTCTCCGACCCAATGTTGATTTTTAAATAGCCAAATTTTTTCTCTAAAATAGCCACAAAATTCCGTCTTCGTTTATACTCACTCTTAAAATTATGAACCATTGTATCAAACTCATCTGCTTCTATCAAAGGTTTTAGATGAGATAGATACTCTGCAATTTTTTTATAATACTCATTACCTGTCGTTTTCAAATTCTTTTTAATCTCTTGTTGAAATAGCTCTATTGCCTCTTTTTTGTATCTCTCTTTATATTTTTTCAAAAACGCTTCTCGTTTATTGGGTAGCTTTTTTAATAGAAGATACATCTCTTCTACTCTCTGCTCTTTTTCAAGATAGGTATAATAGTCATAGATTCTTTTCTCTTCCCAAAGTTTTTCTAACTCCTCTTTTTTCTCAACTTTTTTGATATTCTCATAGATAAAATCAAATCCTCCACTTCTTCTATCCTCAATGGTTAAAAGAATAAAGACTCTTAATCTTTGGGTTGAAATATCTGTAAGTTCAAGAAGTTTTTGAACATATTCCAATTGAAACTTTTCGGCTAATAACTCTTCTAAATAGTCAATAGCTCTCTCTTTTTTGTTATAAACCTTATATAGGTCAAGTAAATCACTATAGATATAATTTGACTCATATTCCAATAAAAACTTCTCTTTCTCTTCAAAAGAGAGCAACTCTGCAAGGTAATGATAGAGTTTTAAGCTACTATTTTTATCAAAATATGCTAAAAGAGGGGTTTTGTCTTCTAGTTCCAAATCAGAATAGTTAACACTCATATAAGAGGAATTAGCAGATGACTCTGTGAACTTTACAAAAATCTCAATCTGCTTTTTCTTATCTTCAATCTTCTCAATTAGAGCCATTATCTCTGTTGATAAAATATCAAAATCAAAATACTCTTCACTATGATAATGGTCAATCCAAAGATATCCCTCCTCTTGTTTTGCATCAATTTCATCAGCCAAATCAATAACAATTTCAAGAACTTCATCAGGATTTCGATTGACAAATACTTTCAAATTTTCCATATATTCAGAGATTTTTTCTTGAAATTTTTCAGGGCTATACAGCAACTCTTCATCACTCATATCAAGTTTAATTGAACTTGCAATTTCATTAATACGAATATTAAACTCTTCGATGGGAGTATCTTTTAAGATAATCTCTTTTTTAAAATTTTCAGGTGCAAACTCCATGACCAAGTTAATAAGTTTTCTTTTAGAGAAACTCTCTAAATGTGTTATCACTCTATCTCCATGAGTCAAAACAATTGATTCGGGGAACTCTTTAGCATTTTTAATGGTTAATAGCATGGCTATAATGTGTTTACAAATACCATCATGAGGGCAGTCACAATATCCCTTTAAGCCATTTCCCTCTTTATAGATTTTGACCATATACGAGTAGGCATAACTCCCTTTTACTCTAGCCCTCATCTCATTCTCTTTCTCTTGTTTCAAATCCAACACCAAGCCATCTTTATAATAGCTTTTTCCTCGTGAAAAGATAGCTGAATCTACCATGTCTTTTATATCGATTTGTGATAATTTTAACAAATTATTTTTAAAGCTAATTGAGTTGTCAATAGTTTTTAGGAACATTTTTAATTCTTTTATATTTTTTTGATACTTTACTATTTTTTTGTTATATTTGTCAATAGTGGGGCTTTGGTTGGTATGCTTAGGATTGCTGACAATTTAGGTAGGTGAGTGGTTACTAAAAAAGATTGAGCAATTAACGGTTTCAACCGAAGAAAAGAGCGAAGAGGGTCGGAATCAGAGCGTTAACACCCAAACCACGGAGGCGAAGCCCTCTGACTCCGTGGTTTGCAGGTTTTCTTAACGTTACCAAAAAAACGTTTGGAACATCAGGTGAACCCATTTGTAACTTTGTGCCAACATGGATGAAAGAGACCACTTTTTATAACGTGAAAGAGCTAACCATGGAAATCACATAGTATATGGCTAAAAAACACCCTCTCTAGCATCTGTCCACTCAAGATACTGTTTATGTAGTTTGGCATTCTCTTGTTTGAGTCTGCCAATTTCATATTGAATCATGCCTTTTTCTCTTTGGAGATTTTGAAGCATATGGAGTGAGTTGTCGCCATAAATTAGGTTGGCAATATAGACCCCCATAAAGATAACCACCATAGCAGTGGTTAAAAATATTTTAAGAGAAAGCCCAATAAGCTCCTCTAGTTTTTTGATGCTAGGTTCTATATCTTCTAAAAATGTCATCTTTCTCTATTCAAAAATTGAAGCACCAAGGTACTCAAATTGAGCCAGTTCTCGCTCGATTTCTAACAGACGGTTGTATTTTGCAATTCTATCACTTCTTGCAGTTGAACCTGTTTTAATCTCACCTGTATTGAGTGCTACGGCAAAGTCAGCAATAAAGGTATCTTCACTCTCTCCTGAACGGTGAGACATTACACAACGGTATCCACTTCGTTGAGCCAATCTAATGGTCTGCATGGTTTCAGATACTGAACCAATTTGGTTGGGTTTAATTAAAATTGAGTTGGCTACGCCTTTTTCAATTCCCTCTGCTAAGATAGAAACATTGGTGACAAAAAGGTCATCACCTACAAGTTGTACTTTATCTCCCAATCTGTCGGTAAGTGTTTTCCATCCCTCCCAATCATCTTCGTCTAAACCATCTTCGATTGAGACAATAGGATAAGATTCACAAAGATCAGCATAATAATCAACCATCTCATCACTGCTTAAGACTCTATTTTCAGATTTTAGAACATAGTTTCCTTCGTCATCGGTCAGTTCAGAAGCAGCAACATCAAGGGCTAATGCTATCTCTTCACCTGCTTTGTATCCTGCCATATCAATGGCTTTCATAATAACTTGAAGTGGCTCTTCGTTACTTTTTAAGTTGGGTGCAAACCCACCTTCGTCACCCACTGCTGTACTCTCACCCATCTCATCAATTACTTTTTTAAGGTGCTGATAAATTTCAGCTGCTGCTTGAAGACCATCTGAGAAGGTAGCAAATCCAATTGGCATAATCATATACTCTTGGAAGTCAACCGAATTGTTGGCATGTTCTCCACCATTAATAATGTTAATCATTGGAACAGGAATGGTTACAGCATTGGCACCACCAAGGTATCGGTAGAGTGGCATATTAAGGCTTTTTGCTGCCGCACGAGCCACAGCCATCGAGACACCAAGCACAGCATTGGCTCCTAGTTCAGAGTAGTTTTCTGTACCATCAAGTGTTTTCATGATTAAATCAACTTCGGCTTGGTTATATGGTGAAATACCCAATAGAGAATCAGCAATTTTATCGTTGACATTCTCACATGCCATTAAGACACCTTTACCTATGTAGCGTCCACCACCATCACGAAGCTCTAAAGCTTCTCGTTTACCTGTACTTGCCCCACTTGGAACAATAGCAGAAGCGATGGTTCCATCACTCAGACTAACTGTTGCTTGAACAGTAGGGTTACCCCGACTGTCCATTACTTCATTGGCTCTTACATCATCAATAAAAATCATTTTATTACCCTTGTTTCTTTTATTAATGAAATTTTAGCATATCATCGCATAGAGATAAGCCATAATCTTAAAACCACCTCGTTTATTCTAGGTCGTTATTGACACCCTACACACTCTTGACTTCTATCTTCAATATCGTTAGATGCTTCAGGCGATTGACTTCGTAGATAGTAGGTTGATTTTAATCCATATTTCCAAGCATTCATATAAATCTCATTAAGGTACTTTCCACTGGCTTTATCTAGTGATAAAAAGATATTTAATGATTGCCCTTGGTCTATCCATTTTTGACGAATTGCACCTGCTTTAACCAATACATTCTGATTTAAATCATAACTTGGTATATAGTATTCCCATGTATCTGGAGAGAGCTTAGGAACAACGACGGGAATTAGCCCTGAGAGGTTCTCTTCAAACCATTTTCGTTTATAAACAGGCTCTATTGCTTGAGTTGTTCCTGTTAAAATAGAGATAGAGCTTGTTGGAGCCACAGCCATTAAGTAACCATTACGCATTCCATTTATTTTTACCGTCTCTTTAAGCTCCACCCAATCATGGGTATATCCAAAAAGTCCCCCCCTATCGACCAATTTACACGCCTCGCTATTGGCTTTATCAATAGGAAATAACCCTTTACTCCATTCAGACCCCTCATAGGTAGGGTACTTACCCTTTTCAATTGCCAAATCACTCGATGATTTAATGGCATAATAAGAGACCGACTCCATCACCTCATCTATCTTATAAAAGTGTTCATTAGAACCCCAAATAATTTTAGACTCTGCCAACATTTGGGCTTCACCCATAACTCCTAGACCAATGGCACGTGTTTTTTCGTTGGTCTTTTTAGCCTTTGCCAAAGGATAGAAATTTAGGTCAATCACGTTATCAAGCATTCTAATAGCAATGGGAACCACTCGGGCAATATCTTCGGTGCTGTTAATTTTTGAAAGGTTAATAGATGCTAGATTACAAACAGCTGTGTCTCCATCGCTCTGCTCTTTATCTACCATCCATATCTGTTTACCATTGAGTGAATCTAAAGCAGTTATTTTTTTGGCAGGTTTCGTCATGCCATTGTCCACTTTTATCATCTCCTCTTCTTCATAAATGGCTACCGAACCGTCATTAAAAGTTAAGCGTATTTTGTAATTATTTGGGGCAGTGTTTTGGAATATCTCCGTACATTGCATTGTGATTACCCCATCAAACATCATTCTATTTCGTTTAGGTTCATTTCCACAATAGGTAGGTTTTGAAACCTCTTCATCTATAACATTTACAACTTTAACATACCTAATTGCTGAACGATTGTAATCTTTTTTATTTGGTGTTACTCGATGTCCTCTATAACCTAATTCCAATAATCTGTTAATAGCTTTACCTGAAATATTTAATTGACTTTGTGCTTTACACCAATACTCTTTAGATTTTCCACTGCCATCATTTCTTGGCATGACTCTGTAGCCTTCATCTTTAAAGTGAGAGATGTTACTATGTATACCTAACTCTTGAAGCATCAATTTTAAATCAAGGAGGAACTCTCTATTTGTAGAAGCTATCTGAATAGATTGTGATGATTCATTATCTGCTAATACACCATCTCCATCAATATATCCTGCTAACCAATCTAATCGACTCTGTACACTATATTTATTGTTAGGAATAAAAAATTTCTTTTTAAGAACTTTATGCTCATAATTAAGACTAACTCTTCTATCTTGCGTATGTTTATCTTTATAGCCTCCAAAGAAGTTTAATAATGCTCTTTTTTCATCATACAGATAGATTTTTGCACCAATAATCGTATTATTTTTTACTTTTGTTCCATCTGCTGTATAAAATCCATTTTCATAAGCATATTTTAGAATTTTTATACCATGAGGAATAGGTTCTAAATCAAATTTAGCAAGTTTATCCCCTTTTTCAAGTTCATGAGTTCGCTTAATAACTTCAGAGACTTTTTTACCTCTTTCATCTTCCACTATTACAACCCATTTGTGATAAGGTGTCGCTTCTATGGTCTGTTGAGAAGAGAGTTCTACTTTAATTACTTTTTGAGAGGTAGATGTTTGAAAAATCTCTGTCTTACTCCACTCTTCTCCATTCCAACACTCTAGAGACTTTCCCGATACTTTCTGAATAGGTACATATCCATATTTTTTGGTTAATATTTTTGTATCACCTGTAACACATAAATTACTACTCCGAATCATTCCACTATGTTTATTGGGGTTGGTTCTGTTGGCAGTATCTTTAAAGGTTAAGAAGGGGTTTCCTGTTTCAAAGTAACTTCTTAATATCTCTTTCCATAACCCTTTTGCAGAGATAACCTCTCGGGTGATGGTATCACTAGAGTTTTCAAGTTCAATATATCTAGTTTCAAACTCTTTGCCATAAATATCAGTTAGCTCTCTTACTTCATAAGGGTCAAAGAGTGTCCATGTACTGTCCTCTTGAACCCGTTGCATAAAGAGGTCATTGAGCCACAACGCAGGAAAAAGGTCATGTGCGCGTCGTCGCTCTTCACCCGAATTTTTCTTTAAATCTAAAAAATCCCTTATATCAAGGTGCCAAGGTTCAATATAGACAGCAATTGCCCCCCGTCTCGTACCCAGTTGGTCAACAGCAATGGCAACATCGTTGGTAATTTTTAAGAATGGAACAATTCCACCAGCAGCATGTTTGTGGTCATCAATAAAAGACCCCATACCACGTACTTGTGACCAGTCCCAACCAATTCCACCACCAAATTTAGAGAGCAGAGCCATCTCTTTATAAACATCAAAAATACCTTCGATGTTATCGCTTGTGGATCCAATATAACAGCTGCTGAGCTGGTGTCGTGGTGTACGTGCATTACTCAGTGTTGGTGTGGCAGCCATTACTTCAAATTTACTCAAAATATCATAAAACTTTTTTGCCCAAGCTTGGCAATCAGGTTCATTTTGAGCCAAAAACATCGCTACCCCCATAAAGAGGTGTTGGGGTAACTCAATAGGTTTTCCTTCGCTATCTTTAAGCAGGTATCTGTCGTAAAGTGTTTTAATTCCAAGATAGGTAAATTGTAAATCTCGTTCAGGTCTAAGATAGTAGTTTAAGTCATCAAGGTCATACTTCTCTTTAAGCCCCAACAGAATACGCCCTTCGATTTCACCTCGCTCGAAATAGTCCCGTAGGTGTTTGTACCCTGTAAATTGGCTAACACGATGGTAGAGGTCATATAAAAAAAGCCTAGAGGCGACAAATGTCCAGTTGGGTCGGTCAATATCTATCTTATCAACGGCTGTTTTTATCAGTGTCTCTTGAATATCTTTAGAACTTATCATGTCTCGAAAATGTAGGTTGGCATCTACTTCTAATTCACTTTGACTTACACCCGTTAATCCCTCGACAGAGCCACTGGTATACTTCTGAATTTTACTGATGTCCAATATTTCTACTCTGCCATCTCGTTTAACAACTCTTATCATATAATCTCCTTGATTTGTTCTAATATTGGTAATGTTAAATATTATGATTCTTTTAAATTACTTTTTAGCACCTCTAAAATAGCTTTAGGGTGCTTAATATTTATAGTGTAAGAGGACTTACTATAAAATTATTTAAATACTCTAGCGAATATTTTATCTATATTTTTAGTGTAGTATTCAAAGTTAAAGCATTCTCTAATCTGCTCTTCACTTAACGACGCTCGTAACTCATCATCTGCCAATAGATATTGAAGATACAATGATTCACCTTTATTGTTGATTGTAGATTTACCTTCTTGAATCTCTTCCCAAACTTTCATGGCATTTCTTTGAACTATTCTATAAGCATCTTCACGGCTGACCCCTGCGATAGGAAGTTCTAGTAATACTCTTTGAGAGAAAACAAGCCCACCTGTGAGGTTCAAGTTCTTCATCATGTTCTTTGGCATTACCGTTAAGTTGGCGATGACGTTGTTTATTCTGTGCATCATAAAGTTGGTGGTAATAAACGCATCTGGTAACCAAAAACGCTCTGTAGACGAGTGGCTAATATCTCTCTCGTGCCATAAAGCAACGTTCTCCATAGCAGGAGTTACACACGTTCTAATAATACGAGCAAGACCTGTTATGTTCTCTGTCAAAATTGGGTTTCTTTTATGTGGCATTGCCGATGAACCTTTTTGACCTTTGGCAAAAAACTCTTCAGCTTCATAAACTTCAGTTCTTTGTAAGTGTCTCACTTGCACGGCAAACTTTTCTACCGAAGAAGCCATAAGTGCCAAGGTGGTTGCCAATCTTGCATATCTGTCTCTATGAACCACTTGGTTTGAACATGGTTCAGATTTTAATCCTAACTCTTCCATGGCATACTCTTCAAGTTCAAGTGGAGCGTGAGCGAAGTTACCCATCGCACCAGAGATTTGACCCACAGAAATAACTTCCATCGTCTCATGTAAGTTTTTAAGATGTCTCGCCATCTCATCATACCACACGCACAAAGTTAAACCAAAAGTAATTGGTTCTCCATGAATACCATGTGAACGTCCTACCATCAGTGTCATTTTATGCTCTAACGCTCTTTTTTTAATAGACTCCATAAGCATCTCAGTATCAGAAATAATGATTTTCAATGAAGCTTTCATTTGAAGTGCCACACCTGTATCTACTGCGTCAGATGAAGTCATACCATAGTGAAACCATCTTGATTCATCTCCCAAACTTTCACTCACAGAGGTAGTAAATGCAATTAAGTCATGTCTGGTAATGGCTTCTATCTCTTCAATTCTTTCTACTGAAAAAGTAGCATTCTTAACAATCTTCTCACAATCATCATCAGGAATAAGCCCCAATCTATTCCATGCTTTTACAGCTGCTTTTTCAACTTCGAGCCATGCATCATATCTTGCTTGTTGCGTCCATTTTTCTAGCATTTCTGGTCTTGAGTATCGTTCTATCATATTATGAATTCCTTTGAGAAAAGTATCAGATTTTTATGATAGAATTCTATCCAATTAGAGTTATAAAGAGGTAAAAATATGCCATTCGTTAAACGTCCTTTCCATGTAGAAAAACCCATCAAAGCTTTTCTTTTTATTATCCGTCAATTCAACTACACCCAAGGGGAAGCACAACGACTAATTGCCAAAGGTCGCCTACTTGTGGGGGGTGAATCTATCTATAACCAAGCCGTTATTATTCAAGGAGATATTGAAATTGTCTACTTTGAACCTAAAAGTAGGGGGCTTCAACCACTCTTTATTTCTAAAAATTTTTTAGTGTTTGATAAACCCTCGGGAGTTTTGGTTCACCCAAATACCATGGCAACAGAATACTCAATGCTTGATGAAGTGCGTAGCCACTCTGGGCAAAATGCCAATGGAACCCACAGAATAGACATGGAGACCTCGGGATTGTTACTTGCGAGTAGACACAAACAAGCTGAACGATTTTTAAAAGGGTCGTTTGAACGAAAAACCATCCGAAAAAAATATTTAGCATGGGTTATTGGGAAATTAGAGAAGCCCTTTAGCGTTGACAAAGCGATTGCCATACGCAGTGACTACTCAACCAACAAACATAAAGTTGAAATTTCAGAAAATGGTAAAGATGCAAAGACCTATTTTGTACCACTGTTTTACGATAAAGAATTGGACACCACACTGGTCGAGTGTTCCCCAATTACAGGGCGTACCCATCAGATACGCATTCATCTGTTTCACGTGAAACACCCTATACTGGGTGACCCTATTTATGGAACCAATTTTGAATCTTCTGACAACTACCTAGAGGGGAAAATCACCCCTGAAGAGAGGTTTGTAAACACAGGAGCAACACGGCTTTTGTTACATGCAAACTCTTTGGAGTTCCCTTATGAAGCTAAGTATAAAATAGTCTCAAAAGTAGACTTTTTTAAAGTAAAAGATGAAATTTGCCCCAAAGAGAAGAGACTCTTTTTTGAGAGTTCTAAATCTTCTTAATTTTTTCTATTACCGTGACCCATTCCTTTGAAGTCTTTAGGAGGAAAATTGTCAAACATCCAGTTTGCAATAACTTCTAGCTCCTCTTGGGTTACATTGCCTTTTTGCGAAGGCATAAGACCAAATCTTTCAAGTTTCTTTTTCATACAAATGGCTTTCTCTTCAGATGGATTAACAGTATAATCTTTAATAAATTCAACAGCTTTCTCTTTGTCTGGATAGCTCATTTTAATATGACGCATTACACCCATAAGTGCTGGTGCAACAACCGTTGACATATCTTTTGGACGGGATGTTGAGTGACAGCTTGAACATTTTTGGGTAAAAAGTATTTCACCTTTACTCTGTGTTGTGGCAACTTTTGGCTTGGCTGGAGTAGAGGCGAGTTTAAGTAGCGTTGTATACTGCTCATCAGATAAAATCGTTTGAATATTATGAATACATTTTAAGTGAGCTTTGGTTAAATCGGTACGAGCTTTAGAGATTTTTTCTACCAATTCATTTAACCCTTTAGGATCTTTTTTCTCTTCTACAGTAGCTTTTGCAAGTTCTAACTCCATTGTTTTAATCTGTTTTGCCATCTTCATGGCTACTGGAACGGTCGTATTTTTACTTTTTATAATTACTTCAAGCTGTTTTTTATCAAGCTTTAGGGTATCACTATTTGGATGAAAAAGTGCAATACCTACTAAAAATGGAAGGTTTTGATTTACCAAGAAGTAATCTTTTGGAAAAGACTCTTTTTGGCTACGATAGTAGGGGCTTTTCTCTCCTGCTATTTTTTCTATTTTTTGAATATTTTCACTACTTTTCTTAAGATTTGAATCTGCCACAGCATTACCACTAAGGGCAAGTGCTAAAGTTGTTACTATTATAATCTGTTTTTTCATTTTTTATTAGCCTTTTTATTTTATATGACATGATAACCATGATAAGTTAACTCTGTGTTAATTTTATCTTTTTGGGTACTGAATGGTTACGTTTTAATTTTGGACAACCTGACTATACTATTATCAAA
>DCAF01000012.1:0-14265 GCA_002311915.1 Sulfurovum sp. UBA1140
CTTTTTTTGGCTATGGTGTTGAAACAGTTGAGTGAAGATTTTGGTAAAGGATTTTCCAAGCAGAGTTTGTGGAATATGCGACAGTTTTATAATAGTTTTCCAATTCTCTCTACACTGTGGAGAGAATTGAGTTGGAGTCATTATAAGCTTATTATTCGTCTAAAAGATGAGAGTGCTAGGGCTTGGTATATGGAAGAGGCTGTTAAGTCTCATTGGAGTGTTTAAGCGTTAGAACGACAAATAGGAACGCACTATTATGAGAGACTTTTGTCTAGTCGTGATAAGCAGGGTGTGGCACTTGAAGCTAAAGAGAAGACAAAAGGTTTACTCTTAACTTCAAAAGATATTATAAAAGACCCTTATGTATTGGAATTTTTGGATTTGAAGCAGAATAACTCTTTTTATGAGAGTGAGTTAGAGTCTGCTTTGATAGAGAAGATACAAGCATTTTTACTAGAATTGGGGCGAGGTTTTGCTTTTGTTGCCCGTCAGAAGAGAATCAAGACAGAACATAGTGATTTTTATATTGATTTGGTTTTTTATAACTATATTTTGAAATGTTTTGTGCTGATAGATTTGAAACGAGGGAAGTTGACTCATCAAGATGTGGGGCAGATGGATATGTATGTTCTGATGTTTGATGATTTGGAGAAGAGCAGTGATGATAATCCTACTATTGGGATAATTTTATGTACAGAGAAAGATAACACGGTGGTGAAATATTCAGTCTACCTACACAAGAAGAACTCAAAGCAGAGATAGAAAAAGATATGTTAGAGTTAAAATTACAAATAAAGGTGCTTAATGCAATTTAGTAAATATATGAATGAGTGGCTCTACGGAGAGCAGGGGTATTATAAAGATTTTAAAGCAATAGGTAAAACAGGGGACTTTTACACGGCAGTTAGTACCAGTTCTTTTTTTGGAGCAAGTGTTGCCAACCATTTTTATAAATTAATAGAAGAGAACAGTTTTAAAAAAGAGGGTTGGCTTATAGAGATAGGGGCTCATAAAGGTTATCTAATTTGTGATATGATACAGTGGCTCTATACGCTTGATCCGACTTTGGTAAAAAGCTTAAAATTTGGTATTGTTGAGCGACAACCAGAGGTGCAAAAAGAGCAGTTGAAATATATAGAAGAGCGATTTGGAACCGATATTCAAATTACCCATTTTAATGATATTGATGAGGTTGAAGTGGATTACGCTTTTGTGGTTGCTAATGAAATATTTGATGCTTTTCCTTGTGAACTTATTAAAGATGGTGAACAAGCTTTTGTAACAGAGAGTGTGGTTGAATGGAGAGAGGCAGATAAAAATTTACTTGATATTGCCTCTAAATATAGACAAGTAAAAGGTGAAGTGGCTGTAGGTTACGAAGCGTTTGCGTTGCACATGGCAAAGGGTATTAAGGCTTGTGATTTTGTAAGTTTTGATTATGGTGAAGAGTTTGTACGGAATGATTTTTCTGTTCGTGTTTATAAAAAACATGAGACTTTTCCTCTGTTTGATGAGGAGTTAATATTAGAAGAGGTCTTTCAAAAGGCTGACATTACTTACGATGTAAACTTTGGTCATGTGATAGAAGCATTTGTAGGGGCTGGTTTTAAACTAAATAAATATGAGACACAGGCAAGGGCTTTAATACGCTTTGGACTTATTGATATATTAGAACAGTTTGCCAAGCAGACAACTCAATCAAAATATCTAAGAGAGGCTGATAAAGTGAAAACTTTGATTGCCCCTACTATTATGGGTGATAAGTTTAAGATGGTACATTTTGTTAAGTAATTTAATTTAGAAAAAAAGGAAAAATATGTCCCCACAAAAAAGAGCTACCATTGTAGCGAGTTCAGTTGCACTGTTGTTGGTGTTGGTAAAGTTTATGATTGGTGTTGCATCGGGTTCGGTGGCTGTTTTGGCATCGGCAATTGATTCACTGTTAGATATGATTATTTCGGTCTTTAATTTCTTTGCGATTAAAAAATCAGAAGAGAAAGCCACCGATAGATTTCAATATGGTAAAGGAAAAGTTCAAGCGATTGCAGCGGTGATTGAGGGTACGGTGATTACCCTCTCTGGATTCTATATTATTTATGAAGCGATTAAAAAAGCTGTTAATGGGGGGGAGACAACGCTGGTTAATCCAGCCATTATGGTAATGATTTTCTCAATAGGGGTTACTTTTTTACTGGTAGAGTACCTTATGAGGGTAGCAAAGCAAACCGATAATATTGTAATTAAGTCGGATGCCTTACACTATAAAACAGACCTTTTGACCAATGGAGTGATTCTTTTTTCATTGGTGATTGTTTCGTTAACAGGGTGGGATATGGTGGATGCTATCTTTGGTTTTGGTATTGGTATCTATATTATCTACTCGGCGTATGGGATTATTAAAGAGGGGATTTATATGCTACTTGATCATGCATTAGATGCAGAAGTTGTTAATCAAATTGAGAGTAAAATCGATGAACATCCACTGGTAAACAGTCATCATTGGTTAAAAACACGAACCGATGGTAGTAATAACTATGTTGAGTTTCACTTGGTATTAGAACCTGATATGACACTGCTTGAAGCCCATCGTATCTCTGACCAGATAGAGGAGCGAATTATGCGGTTAGATGAGCGAAAAGTTTGGATTATTACCCCCCATTATGACCCCTATGATGATGAAGAGATAAACAATATGAATGTAGATGGTCATCAGGAGAGATGATTTATCTATTATCTCCTTTGGTTAAAGAGGGAACATTCTCTCTGCCCATGATTTCATTTAAGCTGGTGGCAGACGCTATTGATTTTAGCAGATGTGATACTTTACTGTTTACCTCTAAACAAGCCGTGGTAAGTGCAGATGAAATTGATAAACGGTGGAAAAACTACCCATCTATTGCGATAGGGGGTGCTACCAAAAAGAAGATAGAGGCGTTAGGAGGAGAGGTTATTTATCATCCAAAATATTTTTATGGCGAAGTGTTGGCAAAAGATATAAAAAGCTATTTTTTTGATAAAAAGCTTCTCTATCTTCGTCCAAAAGAGATTTCGTTTGATAGTCGGGCATATTTATCTCAAGAGGGGATTGAATTACAAGAGCAGATAATCTATGAAACTTCCTGTAAAACTTATAAAATAGAAGAGCAACCTAAAAAAGGTGCTGTTATTATTTTTACCTCTCCTTCGACCATTCATTGCTTTTTTAAAAATTTTTCTTGGGATGCAAGTTATCGGGCAGTATTGATAGGTGAAGCAACAAAAAAACATTTGCCAAAAGAGTGCCTATATTTGATAGCAGATGAAGCGTTAATTGACTCATGTATAAAAAAATCGAAAGAAATAGAAAAGAATAGTGACTTTTCGTTATAAATTTGGTATAATTCGATTAACCTGAGTGGTTCGACTACTGTAATATGTGGTCCAACATTATCTTTCGTAGGACATGTAGTAGATTGGGGAGTGGATGGTTTCGTTTGAGTGGCTTAATCCCACAAGAAATTGTCCCCAAACAGTCTCTCTCTCCTGCACCGTTGGCTTTTTAGGGCCGGTTCTATACAGAACGACCTCTCGGGGGCTTACATTATCCCAGTCACACTGCACTGTTTAAAAATATTTAATAATATGTAATTGTATTGCCTATTTTTAATTATTTTAATGCTGGAGAGTTGTAGATGAATATATTGATAATTGGTGCAGGGGGTCGTGAATACTCTATTGGTATGGCACTTAAAAGAGATGAGAGTGTTGGTCAGTTGTATTTTGCACCAGGTAATGGAGCAACAGATGAGTTGGGTGAAAATATAGCCATGAGTGATTTTGATACATTGGCTGATTTTTGTGAAACCAATGGTGTTGATTTAACCATTGTTGGACCCGAAGCTCCATTAGTAGAGGGTATTGTTGATTATTTTGAAGCAAGAGGATTAACCATTTTTGGTCCAAGTGCAGCGGCTGCTCAGTTAGAGGGTTCAAAAATATTTATGAAAAACTTTTTAGCCCGTCATAATGTTCCTACTGCAAAATATGTCGAGACCGATTCACTAGAAGTGGCATATCAATTTATCAACACCCTAGAAGCACCCATTGTGGTTAAAGCCGATGGTTTGTGTGGTGGTAAAGGGGTAATTATTGCTCAGAGTAGAGATGAGGCTAAAAAGGCTTCAGGAGAGATGCTCTCAGGGAACTCTTTTGGTGATGCAGGTACCTCTATTGTGGTTGAAGAGTTTTTAGATGGGTATGAGCTTTCTGTTTTTGCCATTTGTGATGGTGAAGATTATGTGGTGTTACCTGCTGCACAAGATCATAAAAAGTTACTAAATGATGACCTTGGACCAAATACAGGGGGAATGGGTGCTTATGCTCCTACCCCACTGGTTAATGATGAGATTTATAGAAAACTAGATGAACGTGTGATTGTTCCTACCTTAGAAGGGATGAAATCGGAAGGGATGCCGTTTAAAGGGGTACTTTTTATTGGGGTAATGGTGGTGAATGATGAGCCAATTATCTTAGAATACAATGTACGTTTTGGTGACCCTGAGTGTGAAGAGTTGATGCCACTGCTTAAATCACCTGCTTCGGAACTTTTTTATAAGGCAGCAACGGGTGATCTTAAAAATATTAATATTGAGTTTTATGATAAGTATGTCGTGGGTGTGGTGATGGCAAGTAAAGATTATCCGTACAAGAGTTCAACTCCTACTGAAATTATTATTGATGATATTGTTCATGAAGAGCTTAATGAACATGCACACATATCGTTTGCAGGGGTAAGCCGTGGAGAAGATGGCAAACTCTATGCCACAGGTGGTAGGGTATTGGTATGTGTAGGAGTTGGTGACAGTATTGCAGAGGCACAAGAGAGAGCCTATTTACTGGTGGGACAAGTGCATTTTATTGGTAAACAGTGTCGTACAGACATCGCTTATCAAGCACTATAGGAGTGAACATGCATGAACAAGAAGAGGATAATTATCAAATAGCTACAACAAGGAAGAGACTCTCTGCTTTTTTTATTGATGATATTGTGGTATCGGTTTTTTTACTGGTGATTTTTTACAATGAACTCTCTGCCTTTAAAGACCCTACAAATCTTATTCTTTTTTTAGAGAGTAATTTTTTAACATTTGTCTTTTTACGGGTGATTTACCACACATTCTTTGTTTGGCAAAATGGTATGACCATTGGAAAGATGATGATGAAAATCAGAGTTATTGAGATGGATACAGGATATACCCCAACCTTTGGAGTCGCTTTTTTACGTGCAGGTTTTAGGGTTGTGAGTGAGAGTATATTTTATTTGGGTTACATAATGGCATATTTTAATCCCATGGTTCAGACACTTCATGATAAGTTGTCAAAAACCGTTGTGGTAGATGTGTAGTGGTGAATGCGTAGTTTTTCTCTTCTCTTTTTGATACTCTCTACGTTGGTTTTTTCAAAAGAGATGATTGAGGTATTTGCCAAAGATGTTTTAGCCACCCCCGAGAGTTTTAGTGCAACGGGTGATGTGGTTATTTTGTATGATGGCACGATGATTAAATCAGATAGGGCAAACTATGATAAAAACAGCTCTCTTCTTACTTTAGAAGGGGATGTTGAGATGATTGGTTTGGATGATAAACGGGTGGCTACCAATAGATTGATTATTAATACACAAAATAAAGCGGTAGAGTTTAAAAAACTTTTTTTGACAGGGGATGATGACCTCTGGATAGAGTCACTTGGTGCGTTAAAAGAGCGTAATGATTATAAACTTTTTAATACCCGAATCTCAAGTTGCAACAGTGCCAATCCTGACTGGACAATATCATTTAAAGAGGCTCATTATCGAGATGATAAAAAGTTTATCACCATGGAAGATGCTACTTTACAATTTTATGATACCACCGTTTTTTATTTCCCTTATTTAGCCTTTCCCACCATTAGCGAACGGAAAACAGGGCTTCTTATTCCCCAATTTAATCTTTCTGATACCGATGGTTTTGTTTATGAACAGCCTATTTTTTATCTATCTTCCGAGGAGTGGGATATGGAGTTTAATCCTCAGATTCGTACCAAACGTGGGGCAGGGCTTCATGTGACCACACGTTTTGTAGACTCAAATCACTCCGAAGGGGTTGTTCGAGCAGGACTTTTTAGAAACAGTATGGATTATGTGCGTCATCAGAAGATGAATCAAGACCATTGGGGAGTGGAACTTTTTTATAACTCAACAGACTTCTTACAAGATGAAGATTTAAAAGCACGTGGCTACAGAAGTGGGTTGTATTTTAATGGCACACATCTGAATGATAGAGAGTATCTAAATCTTCAAAAAGAGAGTGCCTCTTCTTTAATTAGTTCTAATCTGATTGAATCGCGTTTGAATGCTTTTGTTTATAATGAAAAAGAGTATTTTGCTCTGTATGGTCGTTATTATATTGATACCAGCAGAGCAAATAATCGTGAAACACTTCAAGAGTTTCCCTCATTACATTACCATCATCATATGAGTAAACTGCCCATTGATAAGCTTTTTTATACGGTTGATGCCAAACTTCAAAACTATACACGTGTTGATGGAAGTCGGGCATATCAGACACAGATTGATTTGCCAGTTGCCTATTATAATACATTTTTTAATGACTACTTGGATGTCTCAATTTCCGAAAATATCTATCTGAGTCAGGTTGATTTTAGAAATTTAACAGAAGATAAAGGGGACTATTACTATTATCGAAACTATCATACGATAGAACTCTCTAGTGATTTAACCAAAAAGTACACAGATTCTATACATACGTTGCACCCTTCTGTAACCTATATACGACCAAGTATTGAGCGTGAATCAACACCAAAATATAGAGACTTAAATGAAGAGCAAAGAGAACTTTTTGTAACGCAAACACAAGAAGAACAGCTCTCTTTTGGGTTGAATCAATACTATTATAGTAACAATTTAGATATGAATCTGTTTCATCGTTTTGGCTACAGTTCTTACCCTCAGCGTGTTGAGTCTAAAGGAGATTTTCAAAATGAGATGGGGTATGAAAAGAGTGGTTTAGGAGTTTATAGTAATTTGATTTATGCATGGAACGAGAAGCAAATTCGTTCTCTTACTTCAAGCCTCAGATATAATCAGAGCAACTATGATATAATGTTAACACATTTTTATAATCATGATTTTTTATTGAACAACCAACGAACGGATTTTATAAATAGTGAATTTAGACATCACTATAATGAGAAAAACTATTGGTTTGCTCGTTTTGATTATGATATAGAACAGAACTTTAATCATCAATGGGAGTTGGGTTGGGCACATAAGCAGAAGTGTTGGAGTGCCAAAGTCAGTGTTGGACAAGAGATTATTCCTAATGTTGATAACTCTTTTAGAAATACATCACTCTATCTTGAACTTAACCTCAATCCCTTGGGTGGAATACAACAAAATATAGAAGAAAATTTCTCTTCACAAGGTAAAAAATAGATGAAAATAGAGGCAAAAGTCGGTCTTTTTATAACGGTATCACTTTTCTTTCTTTTTGGCTTGTTGTCACAATTGAGTAGCTTTGATAACTTATTTACTAAAAGCTACCCCATTATGGTAAAAATTGACGATGGTGCAGGACTAAAAGCAAAAGCAAAAGTTAAACTTAAAGGTGTCAATATTGGGTATGTTGAAGATATTATTTTAGAAAATAACAATGTTGTGGTACATCTTCTTATTCATGAAGGGGTTTCTATTCCTAGAGACTCTATTGTTACCCTCTCTCAAGACTCTCTTTTGGGGGGGAAATTTTTAGATATAAAGCCAGGTGAGTCAGAGAAAGAGTTGCGACCTCATATGGTTTTACTTAAACAGACAAGACAGTCAAGCATTGCAGATGCTTCTACTGCTGCTGATGAGGCATTTCAAGAGATTAAATATTTGGTTAAAGATTTAAGAGATATTTTTAATGCAGGAGGTAAAGAAGATTTACAAGAGACCTTAAAAAATATACGAGAGTTTACCTCTCTTTTATCTTCGATAAGTCGTGAAGACAATCAAACAATTCATGAGATTCTTACCAATGCCAATGATACTCTTTTGAAGTTTTCTACCATGAGCGAGGAGATCTCTTTGGTCACCAAAGACTTTTCAATAATGAGCAGAGAGATTGCTAAAACTTCTCAAGATTTTACCAAGACCTCTAGGGAATTTACAAAAGTTGCCAGTAATATTAACCAAGATTTACCAGCAATTATGGCAAAAATTAACAGTATCACCAGCTATCTTGAGAGTATTGGAGCAACGTTAGATAAAAAGCTTCCACCTGTTTTAGATAGATTTACACAACTAGAGGATAACTTAAATAAGACCATCGAAGATAAAGATAGTGGTTTAAATAAGGCGTTAACCTCGGTGGATGGTTTCTTTAGTGAAGGAACAGAGACCATGGAAAAAATAGATAAGTATCTTGATAGTATGGTTAAGAGTGAACTGTATGTAGAGATGAGAAGTGATGAGGTTTATGATGCAGATGGGTATTCAAAATCTTATATGAATTTAACACTAAAACCCGATGCCACACGTTACTATATGCTAGGAATGACCTCGGGACCTAGTTTTCAATTGGATGATAACTTTGAAAAAGGGTATGCAGGAACGCAGAAGCATGAGAGTGGAGATTTCTTAATATCAGCACAGTATGGTAAACGATTTGACGAGATGTTGTTTCGGGTAGGAATTATAGAGGGGCAGGGTGGCTTTGGCTTTGATTATTTTGCATGGAACGATACACTAAAATTAAGTACGAATCTTTATGATTTTAATGCAGTAAATGACGTTCGAGGAAGTAATCCTAACTTAACAACCACGGTACGTTATCAGTTCTTTAAACATATTAATGCTTATTTGAGTGCCAACAATTATCTTAATAGTAAAGCCAATAGTGTCTCTATTGGTCTTGGGGTGAGCTTTGTAGACAATGATTTAAAAAATCTATTGGGTTCAGCAGCTTCAGCCGCACAGTAGTAAGTGAGTTATAGATGCCTAAAATAGTAGAAATTGTACCCCTTTATCGAGACAGAGAAGAGGCAAGTAGTGTGCTTATTGATATGTTGCCCAAAGAGATTTTAAAACCTGAAGAGACGGTCGTGTTGGGGGTCAGCGAAGGAGGTGTCTACTTTGCAGACAGAGTGGCAAAAGCTTTGGGATGTAGAATGGATTTGATTTTAACCGAATCTATCCTCTCTCCGATTAATCCAGAATTGGCAATTGCAATGGTAGGAGAGACAGAAGAGATTGTAATGCATAAGGCATTGATTGACTCTTTTGATATATCTAAAGATTATATTTATGGTGAAGCACAGCGTAGGTATACCGAGGAGATTCTAACTTATATTGATAAGTATCGTAGTGGTAATATTCTTGATGGATTAGAGGGAAAATATGTGGTCTTGGTGGATGAGTGTATCGAGACGGGTTTGACCATGATGACTGCGATTAAAGCAGCTATCTCATTAGGGGCTAAAAATGTTTTTATTGCCGTACCTATTTTAGATAATATTGTATATGAAAATCTACTAAAAGTATCAGATAACCTCTTCTGTCCTCATAAGATAGATGACTATATTTCGATAGAGTATTATTATGAGTATCTGGAGAGTTTTAGTTTTGAAGAGATAGATAAAATAATGATGAATAATGAAAAAATAAAGGAAAAATAAGTGATGAATGAACAAAATATAGAGATTAGTTGTAATAATCTAACAGAGAGATACCGTTTTAATAAAGTGGCCAAACAGGCAAGTGGATCGGTACTCTATTATGCAGGAGATGCTGTTTTATTAGCAGCGATTGCAATTGATCCGAAACCTGTTGATGAGGATTTTTTACCATTAACTGTACAGTATATCGAGAAAGCGTATGCTGCAGCCAAGATTCCAGGGGGCTTTATTAAAAGAGAGACCAAACCCAGTGATTTTGAGACACTGACTTCAAGAATTGTTGACCGATCATTGCGTCCACTCTTTCCTAAAGGATTTCATTATCCTGTGGTTCTGACCATTACTGTTTTAAGTGCTGACCCTAAAATAGATATGCAAGTGGCTGCAATGCACGCAGCTTCTGCTGCTCTTTATACATCGGATGTGCCATTAAATCAATTGGTATCTGCCGTACGTTTGGGAAAGATAGAAGATGAGGTTCTGATTAATCCAACACTTATTGAACAAAAAGACTCTACTTTAGATTTACTAGTGGTGGGTAGTGGTTCGGATGTTTTGATGATAGAGATGTGTGTTAATGCTTCGCAGAATGAGTATATTCAGCAGGTTAACGAGCTAGAAGAAGATGAGCTTTTAGAGCTTTTAGATATTGCACAAGGAGCAATTTTAGAAGCAACCAATATCTATGAGGCTGAGTTTAAGGTAGCCAAAAAAGAGGAGATTCCTTTAGCTCTTGCCGAAGATAAAGAGGATACTGAGCTTTATGATTTTATTACTAATAATTATAAAGAGGCAGTTGAAAAAGCAGTTCAATCAATGGCAAAGAGTGAACGAAGTCAGGAACTCAAAGCCGTTCGACAGAGAATTATGGATGACCTTGAAGCAAAAAATGGTGAAGAGGCAGATAAAGGTTTGGTTTCTAAAATGTTGGAAGCCTATAAAAAAACCATTGTACGTTCACTAATTTTAGATAAAAATATACGGGCTGATGGACGGGCATTAAACGAAGTTCGTCCCATTGATATCGAGACCAATATTTTGCCATCGGTTCATGGCTCTTGCCTTTTTACTCGTGGACAGACACAAGCTTTGGTTACTGCAACACTAGGTGACAGTAAATCATCTCAAGCTTATGAGCTAATTGGTTCTAAGAATTCACTCTATGAGACATTTATGGTGCATTACAATTTCCCTGGATTTTCAGTGGGTGAAGCCAAACCAGCCAGAGCCCCAGGACGAAGAGAGTTGGGGCATGGTAATCTTGCAAAACGGGGCTTAGAGCCAACCTTAGATTTACATCGAGATGGCATAATTAGATTGGTGTCTGAAATTTTAGAATCGAATGGTTCTTCTTCTATGGCGACCGTTTGTGGTGGTTCATTGGCACTTAAAGCAGCCGAAGTTGAGACTGAAAAATTGGTAGCAGGTATTGCCATGGGTCTGGTAACTGATGGTGAAAAATATGCTGTGTTAAGTGATATTATGGGACTTGAAGACCACGATGGTGATATGGACTTTAAAGTTACAGGTACAGCCGATGGGGTGACTGCCATGCAGATGGACATCAAGTTGGGTGGAATTGAAGCGTCAGTTTTAAAAGATGCACTTTATCAAGCCAAAGAGGGACGATTGCATATTCTTAATATTATGGAAGAGGCATTGGATAACCTAAAGCCAAGTACAGCACTGCCAAGTTCTGTTGATTTTGAGGTAGATTCAACGCATATTCCAGCAATTATTGGAAAAGGTGGGGCTGTTATTCGTGAGATTATCGAAAAGTACGGAGTGAGTATAGATATTGACCGTGATAGCAACTGTGTTAAAGTAACAGGTGATTCAAAAGAGGGTGTCGAGGGTGCTAAAGCATTTATTGATACCATTACTTCAGCACCTGTTAAAAAGCAGATGGTGTATGAGATTAACAAGCAGTATGCTGGAAAAATAAAGAAAATTGTTGAGTTTGGTATTTTTATAGAGATGCCAGATGGTTATGATGCACTGCTTCATATCTCTAAAGTAGCCAAAGAACGGGTTAATAATCTAGGAGACCGATACAGTATTGGTGATGCGATTGATGTGATTGTTTTGGAACAAAAAGGTAAAAAAGTAGAACTTTGTACTCCAGCTTATCTGTTTTAATATTTTTAAAATCTAACATTGGTTATAATCGCGTCGTTATTACGAAGTGATAAGTAGGGAAATGGTTTGCATTTATGTGACTGTTGGCATACACTTTATGTATGTTTACGCTATCCGAACAGACTTTGGAACACAGTCGAAGGGGACTTAAAGCCCATTAACTTAAGGATATTAAAATGAAAAAGTTTTTCTTACTTTTCTTAGCACTTGGTGCTGTTGCGTTTGCTGCTGAAGCAGATGGTGAATCTATGATTAAAGCATACTCAGTAGTTGCTGCTGGTGTTGGTCTTGGTCTTGCTGCTCTTGGTGGAGCTATTGGTATGGGTCACACTGCTGCTGCAACTATTGCTGGTACTGCACGTAACCCAGGTCTTGGTGGTAAATTAATGACTACCATGTTTATTGCTCTTGCTATGATTGAAGCACAGGTAATTTATACACTAGTTATTGCTCTTATTGCTCTTTATGCTAACCCATTCCTTGGATAGGTTCTAGTTTAAAGACCAGATAAGCTTAGGGTGGTATAATTCCACCCTACCTCATAAAATAGGGTTCCGATAAGCCTTTTAAGTTATCAAAATGCACCAGTGGTGGAACGGTAGACACGCGGGCTTGAGGGGCTCGTGCCTTAGGGCGTGGAAGTTCAAATCTTCTCTGGTGCACCACTCTTAAATTTCCAATTAATATCTTTTTTATAATAATTATTAAATTATAATATACTATTTGCTACACTATATAATATAAAAACAATAGAGGACTTTATGAAAAAAATATCTTTACTTAGCACACTTTTTTTTACACTTTTTATTACGGGGTGTAGCTCTAATATTGAATCAGTAAAAAGCAACTCTCCTGAGTTTCTTCCATCAAAAACTTCGGATCATATTAAGCAGAGTCAAGAGTTTGAGACCATTATGCGTAACTTTGAAAATCTTATTTTTGAAAACTTTCCTAGTGAACTCGAACGTGATAAGAAACGTATAGCCTATACCAAAGATATGGTGATTATTCTTGATGATTTGGTTGATAATAGTAAGCGATTACAGAGTCTTCGTCAGAGTGAATTTGATACTGACGAGAAGAGAGAGTATCATACCTTGGCAAGAGCTTTAGAGTATAAAGCAAAAGATCTTAGAAAAATTGTACTTGATTATCGAACAGAAGAGATAGCTCCGACATTGGATTATATTGTAGGTATCTGTAATCAATGTCATGATATTTTACGCTAAAGTAGTTGCTTTATCTCTTGGTCTATCTTTATCTATTGAGGCAGATTAAAATTTATCTTTATATCTTATAGATTTTGAAAATCGTCTGGAAGTTTTAGAGAAATATAAAAAGAGACATAAAGGTATTGTCCAGCTTCGTTCTGTAGATACAACGCTGTTGGTAGGGGGTAAGCTATCAATGGATACGATTTATCTTCATAATGCCAGTGGTAAAGTAGGAGGCAGTAATAGTAGTGATCAGTTTTTTAGTGCAGGGAGTATTCCTATTGATTCTAAAGGTGAGAATGCAGAATTGAGCTTAACCGCAAGAGATAGTAAGTTTTGGATGAAAACACGAACCAAATATGATGAAGGTATAGCCTTGATGACTCTGTTAGAGGTTGATTTTTGGGGAAGTGATGGTAATGAAAAAAATAGTAACTCTTATAATATTCGGTTACGTCATGCCTATTTTATGTATAATGGATGGACAATAGGTCAGACCAACAGTTCTTTTGTTGGGGTTGGAACACCATCAACACTACAAGCACCTGTGGATAATGTTTTTATGCGTCAAGCCCTTATTGCTTATAGGTAAAGATTTAGGACGGGGGACTCTCTCTTTTTCTTTTGAACAACCAGAATCAGTTATCATGACATCTTTGGGTCAAAAAATTGCTGTAAATGATGATAAAGTTCCTGATATGATTGTGAAATATCAATATTATGATACCGATTAGGGTGAGGGTTCACTTTCGTTTTTAGCACGAGAAATTCGTATTGACCAAGAACCAATGGCTTTAATTACCGATAGAACATATGCTTATGGATTAAATTTTGGTACAAAGCTTTACATCTATAGTTATAACAATTTGACATTTGGTATGGTGGGCGGTAAAGGGATTGGTCGTTATATGGGAACCAGTTTTTTTCCTGATGCTGTGATAAGTGAAAATGGTGATTTAAAAGCACAAAGTTCATGGGGAATAGATTGGGGATATGAACATTTTATAAATAATAAGTTACGTCTCTCTATGGCTAGAGGACAAATTTGGACAAACAATATTCTAGGAGTAGAAGAGCTAGACAAATTAGCATACTCGACCCATTTAAGTTTACACTATAATCCAATAAAAAGAGTTCTTTTTGGGGTAGAGTATATTCATGGGGCTAGAAGATTAGAGAGTGGTCAACACTATAGTGTTGACCGACTCTATCTTCGTGG
>DCAF01000012.1:14366-15192 GCA_002311915.1 Sulfurovum sp. UBA1140
TTTCCAACCTTGAAATCCACTTCGGTAGTGTAAAAGTTTATTCTTGGGATAGTTATGTTTTATTAATCCATTAATAAAACGTTTTCCTTGCTCACACCAAAGACCATTATCAAAAATTGCCAACTCTTTGGCTTTAGAGAAATCCCATGAACCATCATTTTTAATCTTCATTCCCAATATCTTAAATATCTTTTCAGCTTTTGCTTTTGAGGCATTTTCTAGAACAGGAAAAGGGATGTTGATAGCCGAAGGAATAGATTCAAGCTCATACCAACTTTTAAGTCGAGCATCAATAATCACTCCCGTATTATTTTCAACTTGGTTCTCCATAAATGAAATTATCTCGACCTCTTCAATGTTCTTAATATCTGCATCAACTTTGGTGGGCTGAATACAAAAAGGTGGACAGGCTCTTGATGTTTTGGTATAGTCATCGGTTAAACGGTTATTGGTGTCTTGAATCCTCTCTACTTTTATCTGTTGACCAGAGTCTTTGGTCACTATAAAGGGGATGTCATTTGTAATTTTTACAGTAACATCTTCTGAAAATAGTACGAGTGTGAGTAGAGCCAATATAAGTATCTGTTTCATAATTCTTCTTTTGCTGTTATTTTTTAATCTCTTTTCTAATAATGGTGGTCAACCCTAGCAGTTTCCATCCTTGAAATCCACTTCGATAGTAGGCAAGTTTCTCTTTTGGATAGTTGTGTTTAATCATGGCATTAATAAAGTGTTTGCTCTGTTCACACCAAACACCATTACAAAAAATTGCCAACTCTTTGGCTTTAGAGAAATCCCATGAACCATCATTTTTAACTCTCATTCC
>DCAF01000012.1:15371-21929 GCA_002311915.1 Sulfurovum sp. UBA1140
AAGGAATAGATTCAAGCTCATACCAACTTTTAAGTCGAGCATCAATAATAATTCCTGTATTGTTTTCAACTTGATTTTTCATAAATGCAATCACCTCAACTTCTTCAATGTTCTTAATATCTGCATCAACTTTGGTGGGCTGAATACAAAAAGGTGGACAGGCTCTTGATGTTTTGGTATAGTCATCGGTTAAACGGTTATTGGTGTCTTGAATCCTCTCTACTTTTATCTGTTGACCAGAGTCTTTGGTCACTATAAAGGGGATGTCATTTGTAATTTTTACAGTAACATCTTTTGCCAATAAGGTGGATGCCAATAGAGCTAAAATGAATGTATATTTCATGGTTTGCCTTTTTTATTTTACTGTTTAATTTCAATTGGGTTTAATCCCCCAATCTTTAGATGATGCAAATAGAATAACAGATAAAAAGAGGAGTTTTTATCTGTTAGACATAAGGTTGTTTATGGAACTCTAAGTTTCTGACCAATATAGATTCTATCTGGTCGTCGAAGAAGGTCTGGATTGGCTTTGTATATTTTTTTATAATCCATAACATTTCCATAGGCTCTTTTAGCAATGGTTCCTAAGGTGTCACCTTTTTTAACAATGATGTATCTCATCTCTTTTTGTCTGTTTTCTACCTCTTTGCTGATTGATTGGGTATATCCTGATGCAGTAGAATCTTTAGAGGATGATTCATCTTCTAATCCAATAACATCAGAAATTTCATTAGAGAGTTTGCTTAGTTCATCTATTCCATTATTATCACTTTTAACAACGATTTTGTTGTAGGTGTTGTCTTCACTGCTTTTACTGGCTTGTTTATTGTTATCATCCGTAGAGATACTGCTTGAATCAATAGTTTCCGATGAAATACTATCTACTTCGGCACTAGAGAGAGATTCCATAAGTTGAGAATCTTTCTCTTGATCTTCACTCTTGGTCGTAGAAGTTTCTGTTTGATCTGACTGTTGATTTTTTTGGTTGAGTTGACTCATAACCATTTGAACAATATTGGCAATATCTTCTGGATCCATCTCTTTTGTTGAACTTCTTTCTGAAACTATATTTTGAGCCACCTGTTGAGCCACCTGATTTTGACTTGTTACAGGTTCAGAGGTGACCTCTTTTGTGATTTCGCTTGTGGTTTCTACGGTCTCAATACTTTTTTCATTTTCAGGTGTACTATCTGAATTCATACTTGTCCATCCAAAATATCCCAATGCCCCAATTAGAATAAGAAGTAGAAGTATGATAACGACTTTCTTTCCACCGCCTCCCTCTTCTCGACTACTCTTAATCTCAGCACCCTCTGTAGCTTGAGCATAATAATCATTGTATTCATCCTGATTATACTGGTCCTTGTCTAACATTTTTTCTCCTTCCTATTAAAGCTAAGTTTATTATAGCACATTAATATTCAACACTTGTTTCACTCATTTTAACAGCTTTATTCATCTCTTTTAAGAGGATAGGATTCTGTTCAATGATAAGGGTTAACTCTTTTTTACTTACTTTAGGTTTTTGGTAGAGTGGTTTTAATTTTTTCCACATCTCTGCAACAATATTGAGTTGCTTTTTAATCTCTTTGTTGGTTGGCTTAACAATGTTTTGTGTAGCATCACCGTTAATCAATGCGATGAGTGAATCATCAAAAAGTTTAATTGTTTTCTCTATTTTCTCACCATATTCACTTTTTCCTTCAGAGATAAGAAGTTTCTCTTTGGTCATTTTTTGGGTCAACATTCTCTGTCGTCCTGCAATGTTAACAATATGTAGTCGAGCTTTGTCCAAATAGTTACTTGCTCTATTCGAGGATTCAAATTTCTTAACCAACTCATTAGATATTTTAAGAAGATGTTCATTTTTAGTAATCATATACTCCAATGATTTTCCCTCTTTATCTTTGCCATCAATAATATTTTTAACATGTTTATAGAAGGGTTCCCACTCTTTCTCTACCACTGCAATCTGTTTTTTAACCCTGATGTTATTTGAAGGAATACACCCTAAAGCTTTATCTCCACCTTTAAAAGCTAAAAGTGTTTGATTGTAAAGGTCTGAAAATTGAATCAGTTTCTCTCTGTTGGCTTTTTTGTCTATATCAAGTCTCATAAGTAGTGCTAGTTTCGTCATTCGTTGGGTAAGCATTCTCTGTTTTCCTGAAAGATTCACTCTCTTTTTTAGAATACCACTTTTATTCATAAAATTACTAATAATAGAAGAGAGTTGCAGACGCTGTTTTTGACGGTTTAGCGATTTGGTATAGAGAATAACACCCTTGTTCATTTCGACCAAAATATCATCAAGACCTGTGATGGCTTTTTTAATCTCTTGATTTTTAAGAGCAAGATTGAGTGTGGGCTGATGCTCTTTCCAAAGTTGTTCAACTATTTTAAGCTGTTTGGTAATTTTAGGAAGTTGGGTTCCTGTTAGTTTGAGTATTTCACTACCTTCAAAAAGTCCTTGGAGCGTTTTTGTAAAGAGTTTTTGTAACTTTTTAAAATCCTCTTGATAATATTTAGTTTTTAATTTATTGCTGATAAAAAGTAAATCTTTTCCCATCTTTTGGGTTAACATTCTCTGTTTTCCTGCAAGGTTGATGTCGTTAACAATGGTTAAACTTTTATGACCTTTGTTTTGTGAGGTATAGAGTCTAACTGCTTTGTTCATTGCTTTTAAAAGAGGGATATTATTCGCTTCTAACAAGCTGTAGCTACTCTTGGTGGCTTTGCCTGTTATAACGGCTTGAATCTCTTTGTTAAAAGGTATCCAAAGTTTTTGAATCTCTTGAAGTTGTGCTTGAATTGCTTCATCTTTAATGGCAACCAATTGTAACGATGCTTCTCCTTGCATTAATCCTTTGAGTGTTTTATCAAAAAGTTGACTGCTTTTTGTCAACTTTTTAATGTTCTCTTCTTTATCTATATCTGAACGGATTAAAAAAGACTCTTTGGTCATTTTTTGTGAAAGCATTCTCTGTTTTCCTGCAAGGTTAATAGAGATAACCAAATCTTTGTTTGAAAGGGCAAAAAGTGATGACGATAAGAGTAATACCAGCATCAATAATTTAATAAATAGTTTCATGTGTTGTTTCCTATCCTTGTGGTATGATGGTGGTTAGACCCAATATCTGCCAATACTGCATACCACCTCTATAATACTTTATTTTTGAAGATGGATAGCCTAAATGGAGAAGGTTTTTCATGGCACGAACACCCTGTTGACACCATGGACCATTGTCAAATATTAGTATGGTCTGTGCATCAGAAAAATCCCATTTCCCATTGTTGTTACTGGCACCAAAGAGTTCAAATATTTGAGAAATATAAGGATTTTCACCTTTGGTAGAAAGAATAGAGAAGGGGATATTTGTTGCACCTGGAATGGTTCCAATCTTATGCCATTTTGGCATTCTTGCATCAACCAACAATCCTGTATTTTCACTCATTTCATGAGAGATAAAATCAATTACATCCAGCTCGGTAATGGTCTCTATCCCTTTAATGGGTTGGAAAGGTTGAATGGTAAAAGGAGGTGCAGGTCTTGATGTTTTTGTGTATGAGTTTTTAAGTTTATGGTTGGTGTCTTGAATTCTTTCAATTCTTACCGATTCTCCATTAATATCAACATCAACAAAAGGAAGTCCCTCTTTTATATTGACTTCAACAGCATTTCCAGAAGAGATAAGTAGAGAGAGTGACAGTAGTTTAATGGTGAGAGAAAATTTATGTGTCATGATTGAGCACTCCTTTTTAGTATCAAAAAATAACTAATTTAGTTAAGTTTTATTTTAACTAAATATTTCTTAGTGAATTATGAACTTCTAACTATTTCTTTAAATTATACCTGATATTATTATACGACTTATATATTAAAGGAGAAGAGATGAATTTTAGTGAAATAATCGGATTGGGTGTTGCAGGTAACTTTGCACACCATTTGGAACAAGCAGGTGAACTCGAAGATTTTAAAGATGTTGTAACCAAAGAGGAGGGAGCCCCAAAAGGGATATTTCCTTTTTATCTTCCACAGAATCAAAGTTTCTTGGGGCTTTACCCTATTAGTAGCGACAGACTAGAGTTACCAACCTATGAAGCCAATGCACAAGTTGAACCCGAAGTTGTTCTACTGTTTGATATTGTTTATGACAAGAATCAAGAGGTAATCGAGTTGGTTGCCAAGCAGTTTACGGCGTTTAATGACTGTACCATTCGTAAAGAGGGAGCCAAGAAGATTTCAGAGAAAAAGAGCTGGTCTCCTTACTCTAAAGGGATGGCAGAGCAGTGGGTTAAAATAGATAAATTTGAAGAGGGTGGGGTAATGGACAGTTACCATCTTTGCTCTTTTGTTAAAAGAGAGGGAGTGCTGTACCCTTATGGTGTTGATGCTCCACTACTTGGATACAGTTATTTCTATACCAAGTTAAAAGATTGGTTGATAGAGAAGATGAACCAACAAAAAGACTTTGGACCACTCGAAGATATTGCCGAACATCTTAAGGCGTGTGGGTATCCAACTCAAGCGATTATCTCTATTGGTGCGACAGCATATGCAGAGTTTGGAGAGAAAAACTATCTACAGAGTCAAGATGAAATTTATGTGGTGGTCTATGATGCCAACAGAGCAACGGGTAACATTGAACCGAGTGTTGGTAAGATAATTTTACATCAGTTGGTTGCGTAACTTTTTTTCTTAATTCATTGGCATTGGGCTGAAGCCATCGGTTCCTACTATGCAATTTGCATTTTCGGAATCGGCGTGTTTACACCCGAATAACGGAGGCAGAGCCTTCCGATTCCTAGTTTTCTAAAAAGCTTACTTCTTAAACCACCCCTTAACGCGACTAAAGGTGTTTTCAAAACTGCTGGTGTGGGGTTTACTCTCGACACCAAAGCTCTCTTGAAGTTTCTGTAGAAGCTCTTTCTGGTTATCTTTTAACTTTTTAGGATAGACCACTTTTATCTGTGCAATGAGCCGTCCTTTCTGACCTGAGTGTACATCAACCACCCCTTCGTTATTAAATACAAACTGCTCTTTATCTTTGGTTCCAATCTTAAGGTCAAGCTCTAGCTCACCATCAAGCGATGGAATGGTGATGGTCTCTCCTAGTACGGCTTGGGTAAAGAATACAGGTACTTCAATATAAATATTAGAGCCTTCACGAATAAAATGCTCATCCTCTTCAACAGTAAAGGTCAGATACAAATCTCCACGCTGACCATTTTTAGCTTGGTTTCCATACCCTTTGGCGCGTAGACGGTTTCCTGAATCAACCCCTGCTGGGATATTAATGGTGATGGTGTCTGGCTCTTCATGATAACCACGTCCTGAACACGAAGAGCAGTTACTGGCTACTTTTTGACCCGCACCCTGACACTTTGGGCAGGTCTGTGCAAATGACATAAACCCTTGTTTCATTACTACTTGTCCCTGACCATTACAGTAGTCACAATGGTCAAGCTTTCCTTTTTCTGCCCCTGTACCGTGGCAGTCGTTACATGGTACTTTATAGTTAATGTCAATCTTTTTATCGACCCCAAAAATTGCTTCATTAAATTTTAGAGGATACTCGACTTCAAAGTCAAGATTGTACTTTTGGTTAGAAGATTGTCTGCGTCCTCGTCCTTGTTGTTCAAAGCCACCAAAGCCTCCACCACTAGCTCCACCAAACATAGAGTTAAAGATGTCCATAATGTCATCCATATTTTGACCACCACCAAACCCACCACCACGACCTTCGAGTCCTGCTTTACCATACTGGTTATAAATGGCTCTTTTTTTGTCATCGCTTAGCACTTGATAGGCTTCATTAATAACTTTAAACTGCTCTTCGGCTGCTGCATCCCCTTGATTTCTATCGGGATGATATTTCATTGCTAGTTTTCGGTATGATTTTTTTAGTTCCGTACCAGAACAGTCCTTGCTTACTTCTAGGACTTCATAGTAGTCTAATTCTGTCATTTTTGCTCCACAATATAGATTGTTTTTAGATTTTAATACACATCTAAGATTGGGCAGATTCTATCATATTTTAGCTATAATTTTGGTTGATTATAATTTGGAGTATAAAAATGGTAAAACATATCGTTATGTTTGATTTTAAAGATGAAAACAAGCAAGAGAATATAGTAAAAGCAAAAGCAATGTTAGAGGCATTAATTAATAGTGTTCCTTCATTAGAGCGTATGGAGGTAGGAATTAACTTTGCCAACGAAGCCCGAGCCATGGATTTAAGTATCTATACCGAGTTTACAGACAAAGCAGGGCTAGAAGCATATGCCATTCACCCTGCACATTTAGAAGTTGTGGCATTTATAAAAACAGTGGTTACAGGTTCAAAGGTTGTTGATTATACCCTATGAAAAAGCAGAAGATAGAAAAGCGTTTGAAAATTTGGTCAGTGCGTTTCATCGGGTTAAGGTGTGAATTAGTTAAGAAACTGTGATGTCAAAACACTCTTATTAAAATAACTTATTAAAAAAGAGTTATCGTTATGTGAATAACTCTTCTGAAGTACCACAAACTTATCATTTATCAAAAATATTTTTCGTCCA
>DCAF01000012.1:21991-64418 GCA_002311915.1 Sulfurovum sp. UBA1140
AATTTTTCCTTTTTACGTCTTCTTTCAGAAAAAGGACGAATTAATATTTAAAGTAGAAGAGGGTTTAAAAAATGAATAAATTAAAAATAGTATTAATCATTATTTTGTTAACAGTGAGTATTCAAGCCAAGGATTATACTCAAAAAAAAGAGGTGAAAAGCTTTATCAATATGATGGTAAAAAAACACCATTTTAAAAGGTCATATCTAAAAAAACTTTTTAAAACCGTAAAGTTTCAAAGAGGAGCTTTGGGGATGTTTAATCCTAAATATAGGAAGAAAACAAAAACAAATGGCAAAAAAACAAATAGAAAAAAGAAGCGATACTCAAAACATGGCAGTTGGGACAGATACGAGAAGATACTTCTAGGTGAAACAAGGGTTAAAAAAGGGGTTAAATATATGCGAGACTATCGTACCATATTTCGTAAAGTCCATAAAAAATATGGTGTGCCTCCAGAGTATATAACAGCGATTATTGGGATAGAGAGTTACTACGGTTACAATCGAGGGAAATTCCCTGCCTTTGATGTTCTTACCACCTTGGCTTTTGAAAAGAATCGAAGAAGTAAATACTTCAAATATGAGTTAAAAAAGTTTCTATTGCTTTCAAAAAAACAGAAGTTTAACCCCAAAGATGTCAAAAGTTCTTATGCAGGTGCTATTGGATTAGGGCAGTTTATGCCAAGTAGTTACGCCTATGCTGTTGATTTTAATAAAGATGGAAAAAAGAGTATGCAGACCACCTCTGATGCCATAGCAGGAATCGCCAACTATTTTAAAAAGAATGGATGGAGAAAAGGAGAGCCTGTGGCGACTAGAGTCTCTTATACGGGAAGTCGTTATCGCAAAAGAAAAACAGGTTATCTATATAAATACTCAAGAGCCTCTTTAAAAGGGATAGAGCCTAAATATGGAAAATGGTCATACAACGGTAAGGTAAGGTTGATAAAATTAGATAGATACCATTATGATGAGCTTTGGTATGGAGCAAAAAACTTCTATGTCATTACACGTTATAACCATAGCTCTTATTATGCAATGGCGATACATCAGTTGGCACAGAAGATAAAACAAGCGTATAAAAAACAGTATGGGTTAATGGTGATTGATTTATGAAATAAGAAAGATATGCTTTGAAGTTTTTTTGGTCAAAGGAGTAGGAGAATTTGTTAAGTCATTAGTTATCTATCATATAAACATTTACTGTCACAAAACTTCATAAGCATAAGGTAGAAGAAGAATAAGGAGATAAATCTTCTTTCTATATCTTTCATATTGGTATTATAGGATAGTTTTGTAAACCAATGGAAAACCAAAAATAAACAGTTAGTTAATGTGATAGATTTTAAGTGCTTTTTCTAACTCTTCAGGGGTATCAATACCAAAACTTTCTGTCTTAACAGCCACCATTGCAATTTTATATCCGTGATAGATGGCTCTTAACTGTTCGAGTTTCTCTATATCTTCTAAAGGGGCAGGGGTAAGATTACAAAATGTTGCCAAAGAGTGTTTACTAAAGCCATAAATTCCAATATGCCCTTTATAGGCATCAAAATGGTGGTCTCTAGGATAGGGAATTTTAGCACGAGAGAAATAGAGGGCAATATCATCATCGCTAGTGACCACTTTAACAATATTTGGGTCATCGGCTTCGGGGTTGTTAATAATCTTATAGCAAGAGTTCATCATAATGGTCTCATCGGCAATATTGGCAGTGGTAAGGTCAAAGACAGCTTGTACTACCTCGTGTTCAATAAAAGGTTCATCCCCTTGTACATTAATAATCACTTCGTCATCATTTAGTCCTAACTTTTGGGATGCTTCATAAATACGGTCGGTACCCGACTGGTGGGCAGTTGAGGTCATAATGGCTTGAATGTTGTATTTTTTAGCTATCTCTATTACCTCTTGTGAATCGGTTGCAATGGCAACACGGTCAATATGCTCAACAGCCTTTGCTGTGCGTATTACCATGGGCAGTCCCATAATATCTGCCAAAACTTTATTGGGAAAACGGCTTGAACCTATACGTGCAGGGATGATAATCATTTTTTACCTTTGAGTCGTTGTTGTGTCAAGAAGTATAACACAAGAACTACAAAAAAGTTTTTAAAGTTAAAATATCTTTAGATATAATTTCGCAAAAAAATATAGGAAAAAATAATGCAATTTATAGAGACCCGTGGTAATGATGGTGTAAAAGCCAAAGAGGTAAGTTTTTCAGAAGCCATTTTGAGTCCAATCACTAGTTTTGGTGGTATTTATGTTCCACAATCGATTCCAAAGTTTGATATTGCATTTTTGGAAAAACATAAGAATAGTCACTATAAAACTTTGGCACTGGATGTTCTGCAAAGTTTTGAAATAGATATAGACGAAGCTACCATTAAAGAAGCATTAAACCGTTATGATGATTTTGATGACCCCTCAAACCCTGTTCCATTAACCAAAATTGAAGAGGACTGCTTTGTAAGTGAACTCTATCATGGACAGACCCGTGCATTTAAAGATATGGCACTTCAACCTTTTGGCTATATTTTGGCAAAAGAGGCACAAAAACGAGGTGAGAACTACTTAATTATGGCAGCAACCAGTGGTGATACAGGACCTGCTACCCTAGAGACCTTTAAAAATCAAAAAAATATTCAAGTGGCATGTCTCTATCCTTATGGGGGTACAAGTGATGTACAACGTTTACAGATGGTTACCGAAGAGGCAGAGAATTTAAAAGTCATTGGGGTGCATGGTAACTTTGATGATACACAAAACTCATTAAAAGAGCTGTTGGCATCCGAAGATTTTAAAGCCGAATTAGAGGATCGAAATATTAAGCTCTCGGCTGCAAATTCGGTGAATTTTGGACGGATTATTTTTCAAATTATCTATCACTTACACTCTTATTTAGAGTTGGTAAGACAAAATGAGATAACCATGGGCGAGAATGTCTATTTGGTCGTGCCATCAGGTAACTTTGGTAATATTTTAGGAGCCTATTATGCCAAAAAAGGGGGGCTTCCTGTCGAAAAACTTTTACTAGCGTCTAATGTTAATAACATTTTAACCGATTTAATTGATAAGGGTGAGTATGATATGTCAAGTCGAGAGTTGATTCAAACAGAATCCCCTGCAATGGATATTTTAAAAAGCTCCAATGTAGAGAGAGTTTTGTTTGATAAATTTGGAGCAGAACGAACCAAAGAGTTAATGGAGTTGCTAAATACTACAGGAAAATACACGTTGACTGCTGATGAGTTGGTTTTGATACAAGAGGATTTTGAAGCAACCTATTCAGATGATGATGAGTGTGAAGCGTATATTGCTAAGTATTATGCCAAGCAGGGGTATATTATGGATCCACATACGGCAACTTGTATGAAGTCGTATGAGCAGAGTACACCAAAAAATTTAAAAACCATTGTCTACTCAACGGCTGAGTGGACAAAGTTTTCGACCACGGTAGCCAAAGCATTGGGACAATCTGAAATTAGTACCGATACCGAAGCGTTAGAGTGGATTAAAAACAACACTTCTGAGGTGGTTCCCCCAATGATAGATGGCTTATTTTCTAAAGAGATTAAACATGCCACCATTGTACATACCGATGGTATTAAAGATGAGATGTTAAAGTTTCTGTAGCCAAATATGAAAACTTATGATGTAATTGTTATTGGAGCAGGTATTGCAGGGTGTTGTTCTGCCTTCTTCTTAAAACAACAGGGTTTAAGTGTACTGGTGGTTGACCGTTCAGGTGTTGCAGCAACAGGTGGTTCATCGGCTGCAGGGGCATTTGTTTCTCCTAAAATTGGTAAGGGGTCACCCCTTCAGACCCTAACCAATGAGGCATATGAATTTGCTAAAGATTTTTACCTTGAATATTTCCCTAAGCATTTCTCTCAAACAGGTATTGTTCGTATGCCTAAAGATGAAGAGGATGCCCAAAAGTTTCAAACCTACGAAACGTTTAATCAAGCCTCACGACGATGGATAAAGAGAGAAGAGCTTGAAAAACTGGGAATTAAAGATGATTTTAAAAGTTTTTTATTTAACGAAGCAGGAGTGTGTGATGCCCCTAAGATGTGTGAAAGTATATTAAAAAATATACCCTATGAGCAGTTTAATGTTGATAAATTAGAGCATACCAAGGGTGTGTGGAAGCTCTTTAGTACAGATGCTACGCTCTTTAAACAAGCTAAAAATATTCTCTTAGCAACAGGCTACGAAAATACCCTTTTTGATATGCGATATATGGGAGTCAAAGGAACATGGGGTTCACGAGGAGACTATGAAACCGATTTAAAATTGGATGTTTCAATGCACAAAAGTATCTCGGTCTCTGCCAATATTAAAGGTATTATTAAATTGGGTGCTACCCATAATAAAGCCAAAGACCCCTGTATGGCATGTGATGGAGAACCTTTAAAAAAACTCTTTGCTACGGCTTCGACCATGGTGAATACTCATGATTTTAGACTCAAAGAGACTTTTTGTGGAATGCGTGCAGGTTCAAAAGATTACTTTCCCCTGTTGGGTTTGGTTATAGATGTTCCCTATATGTTAAAAAACTATCCTAAGCTACCTCGTGGATTACGATTAACCCAACCCCCCAAAAAGATACCCAATCTTTATATTTGTAATGGTCTAGGAGGGCGAGGATTTGTTTTTGCCCCAATAATGGGTAAAATATTGGCTGATTTGATACTTTATGGTGATGAGGTCATTGCATCGGTTAATCCCGATAGACTCTTTTTAAAGTGGTGTCGTAAATTGCCAATTAACGTATAAATAATAAATAATTGGATAAAATCCAACGATGAAATACCTAAAAGGTCACAAAAAACAATATTTTTCACTATCAGCCATTGCCATGTACTCCACCCTAAGTAAACTGTGCTGGATTGATAGCAACTACAAATATCACCGAAAAGCTTTCGCACACCAAGAGTATAAAACCTCACCTCCTATTACCTCTTTTAACTATTAATTACTAAAACAATCTATCAACAATAAATATTTTTACATTTAAAGGAAAAAACATGCACATAGAAGCAGGTGTGGTACTTGGTACTAAAATGATATTAAGTTATGCAACAGCCGTAGGTGTTGTAGGAATGACAGCAAAATTAGCCCTAGATAACATCAAAGAGAACGGGGCATTGGCATTGGGTCTAAAAAGTCTTTTAGCGACGATTGCCGTATTTATTTTCTTTCAAGTTTTTCCTCACTTTGCTGTAGGAGTTAGTGAAGTTCACCTTATCTTAGGAACGACTATCTTTTTACTCTTTGGGGTTGCTCCTGCTCTTATTGGTTTGGCTTTGGGGCTTTTGCTTCAAGGGTTATTTTTTGCACCGTTTGATTTACCTCAATATGGGATAAATATTACTACTTTAATGGCAAGTATGCTTATTTTAAATCTGGCTGTAAACAAGATTATCCCCAAAGGTGTTGCTTATAAAGATATTACTTACACTCAAATGCTCAAAATGTCGGTAGTTTGGCAAGGGGCTATTATCTCGTGGGTTGCTTTTTGGGCATTTTATGGTCAAGGGTTTGGAGCAGAGAACTTAACGGCTGTTAGTAGTTTTGCAGGGGCTTACATTTTGGTTGTGTTGATTGAGCCTCTTATTGATTTGGCGATTCTCTCAGCTGTTAAGAGTTACCATAGCAACAGATGTAATCTATTTTTTGATAAAAAACTTACCAACTGTAACGCCTAATGAAACGCTATAGACACTATAAAAAAGAGAAAGCCATTATCTTGGCTTGTTTTGGTTCGGTTGTAGAGCAAGAGATGTATTTGACGCTTAAAAAAGAGATTGAAGAGAAGTTTGAAGGCGTTGATGTTTTCTTGTCGTTCTCTTCACGCATGGTTCTCAAAGATTTGCACAAACGAGGTATGGATTACAAAAATCTAGCACAAGTTCTAGCCGATGTAGATATGTTGGGTTACAGAAATATTGTCGTAGCCTCAATCAACCTCTTTCCTACCGATGAGCATGAGCTTTTGGTACGAACGGTTAAAGGTTTCAACGATTTCTCACTAGCCAATATTCGCTCAACAAAAGCAATTATCAACAAGACTAAAGAGACCTCTTTGCTACTTAAAAAGCTCAATATCGCTATAGACGAAGAGAATTGGGCAAATCTCTATGTCATTCATGGTGTGCCTATTTTAGAGTTAGCAGGTCTTAGCGCTGTTGCTTATGCCGATGAGTTTCTAAGCCTCATTAGTAAAAAGAACTACACCTGTTCGCTAGAGGGTGCATTTCCCTATTATGCTGTAAAAGAGCGACTCATAGAGCAGATGAAAGAAGATGGCGTAACCCATGTTCAAGTTGTGCCGATGCTCTTGGTAAGCGGTAACCACTATTTTAAAGACATGATAGAGATAAGCGACGAGTTGGGCAAAGAGTTTAAATCACGCGTTGTTCCCTCCATTACAACATCGAAACGGTTTAACTTTATTGAGCTAGAAGATATTCGAGCCATTATCTTCCAAAATATCAAAGAAGAGATAGCAAAACTTGGATAAGAAACTATACATGGTCTCTCTTGGACCTGGCGACATTGACCTCATTACTCTCAAAGCTCTCAAAGCGTTAAAAGAGTCTGATGCTATCTGTATCCCGACCAAGAGTGAAGACCACAGTTTTGAAAAGTCCATGACCCATAAAATTGTCACAAAGTTGATGAAAGAGCATAACTTTAGCCGACCCATTATCCCTGTCTATACGCCGATGCACTTTAGAAAAGAGGATTGGCAATATCAGGTTGATGTGTTGTATAAAAGCTTTGAGACCTACAAGAGTTTGAGCTTTGTCACACTTGGAGACTCTGCTGTCTATAGCACGGTTTACTACTTACTTGACATCATAGAAGTACAAAGACCAAAACTCTACTGCAACGCAGAAGTCATAGCAGGAGTTACCTCATTTTCACAAGCCTCTGCCAAGGTAAAAAAGCCTCTTTGTGTGGGAGATAGCCGTTTTGAGATTGTCCCCTTGCTTGACAAAAAAGTACCGACCACCACGGTCTATATGCGACCCAAAATAGGCATGAATACCGATGCCATAGAAGAGGTTGGTTCACTCTATACTTTTGAGAACATGAACTACAAAGAGGAGCATATTGCCCCTTATAAAAAGAGCCATGTGGACAAATACATGACACTCTTTATAGATTTTTTTAAATAGGAGATTATTATGCCAACTACTCAACCATTCAGACAAGAACAACCCCCTATAAACATCGGAGCAGACATCTCTGTAAAGTCATTTGAGATGATAAAAGAGGAGCTAAAAAACTACCCAAAAGCCAAGGAGTTTGATCATAATGAGACAGAAGTTATTAGCCGTCTTATTCATACTTCTACCTGTTTTGAGCAGGTTTTAGAGAACATTCACTTCACTCCAAACGCCATTCCAAGAATGCAAGAGCTACTACAAAAAAAAGCAAAAATCATCGTCGATGTCAACATGATAAAAGTAGGACTAAGTAAGTTTTATCTTGATACTTACAGCAATGAAGTAGTCTGCTACATCAACGAGCCATTTACCTATAAATATGCCGAAAAAAACAGAACCACAAGAAGTTATGGGGCAGTTGTAGAAGCGATAAAAAAGCATAAAAATGAGCCGATGATTTTAGCCTGTGGTAATGCTCCAACTTTTATCTACGCTGCGATTAATACCCTACTAGACGAAGGTGTTGACCTCAAAAATGTAGCGTTCATTTTGTTTCCTGTTGGCTTTGTAAATGTGGTCGAATCTAAAGATTATGGTAAACGATTTTGTGACTATTATGATATTCCTGCTATTTTAATGGAGGGGCGATTTGGAAGCTCAACCATGACGGTGGCTACGCTTCATGCTACTTATAAGTTGATAAAGGATTATGATGGGGTGGAGAAGTATAATGGAAAGTAAACAAACCAAAATAAATATTATGGGAAGTGAGGTAGTTGAGGGATTTGTCTGTAAACCCAAAAAATTAGACCTAAACAAGCCTATTATGCACTTTAAAACACAGTTATTTGTTTGCAATGATGAACGATGTGCGAAAGCTTGTAACGAAGAGGATTTGGCAACTTATTTACGAGATTTACTTAAAACTTTAGAGCTTCATCGTGGTAAAAATCGCATTAAAATCTCAAGAACAGGTGGTTGTTTTGGAGCTTGTCGTTTTCGTGCTGTAGCAAATATCTATGAAAATACACGAGCCAATGGTTATCTATCCAACAACAATATTTGGCTTAAGAATACACATCTTTTTACTAAAAATCGATGGATAGAACTATTTAGAATATTGAGTAAAAATAAAAAAATAGATGAGTCTAATTTTGAGCAAATAAGTATGGCTGAATATCTCTAAGCTCTATGGCTAAAGTTTTACGCAAAGGCTACACCACAGGCGTTCATGCCTCTTTTGCGTTTAAGTCTGCCTTGCAGGGGTTTGTAGTGACTAGAAGTTGTGTTAAATCTGTTTCAAACAAAATGGACAATGATGATTTAGATGTTACTAAAGGGTGTGAGATAGTGGTGACTATTTCAGATAAAAAAGAGGATTTGGAGTTAAATAGAATCGAGCATAAGCCTTATATTATGGGTTCTTTAGAGCTTTATGCAGGGTTAGGCGTGGGGGTGGTAACCAAAGAGGGGTTAAAACCTCCAAAGGGGTTTCCTGCTATTAATCCAACCCCTTTGAAAGTAATGGCTGATATTCACCGTAGGTTCGGTAACACCGAACAGATATTTTGCACCATATCAGTAACCAATGGAGAAGAATTAGCCAAACAAACAGCCAATGCAAAAGTTGGAGTGCTTGGAGGTATCTCTATTTTAGGAACAACAGGATTTGTAAAACCTATCTCTGCTGATGCCTATATGGACTCCATACGAACCGAATTGGGCGTTGCAAAAGCCAATGGATATGACAAAGCTGTGTTAACTTTAGGAAACAGTTCATTTGCTTATGCCAAAGAGCATTATGATGAGATTCAGATTGTAGAGATAGGGAATTTTGTTTATGATGCGTTAGAGATAGTTGAAAACATAGGCATACCAAAAGCAGTTTTCATATGTGGTATTGGAAAAGCAACCAAAGTCATGCAAGGGTATAAAAATACCCATAACCGTTTTGGGTCAATTGATTTTGATGCTTTACAAGATGATATTAAAGATGGGCTTGGGGTTGAGGTAGATATTGAGGTTACTCGGACGGTGAAAGGAGTCTCTTTGCAGTTGGAAGAGTTGGGATTATTGGATGATTTTTATGAGATGATTAAGCAAAAAGCAGAAGAGAAGATGACCGTATGGTTTAAAAATAGAGAGATAGAAGTAAGGATTTTAAAATAGATGCTAACCATAACAGGAAACGGAATGGGAGATTACAACTTTGATAATCTCACCATAAGTATAAATGATTTTGACAAAATAATTTGCGATAAAAACTTCATAGAGAGTGGAGAGAATATCTTGAAACTAGGCTTCAAAGAGGCAAAATCGTATATATTAGAAAACTACAACAAAGAGAATATTTTGTATGTTGTCACAGGTTCACCTCTCTTTTTTTCAGCAGGGATTTTAATCGCCAAAAAGTTACCAAGAGATAAAGTAAAAATTATCAATAACACTTCATCAAAAACTTATCTTTTAGAGCAACTAATGATAAGTGAAACAGAAGTAGAAACAATTTCTTTGCATGGTCGTGAACGGATTGATTTGAGTAAGTTTTTGACCAATAGTTACACTTTTATACTCTGTGATATTTTTACTATTGGTCGAATCAAAGAGGCTATAAAATATCTAAATCCTAATGACATAGAGGTAACCATAGGCTACAAATTGGGCTATAAAGATGAAGTGATAGAACAGGTCAATATTTTTGATTTATCTATCAAAGCTTTTAATCAAACTTTTCCTTTTGTTCTGCTCATCAAACGCTGTTTTACTCCTAAATCTGTGATGAGTTTAGACAGTGAGTTTGAGACGGAAAGAGGCATGATAACCAAACAGTACAAACGCCATTTATCTTTGCAAAACCTTGACCTTGAACCCAATATGATACTTTGGGATGTGGGTGCAGGAAGTGGAAGTTGTGGAATTGAGGCGTATAAACGCTACCGAGTTAAGACGGTTTTTTTTGAGAAACACTCTTTGCGTAATGAGTATATTAAAAATAATTTAACAACTCATTATGTTTGTGATACACATCTTTTAGAAGGTAATGCAGAGGAGCTTTTTGAGTCCGTAAAAGAGAACCCAAATAGAATTTTTGTTGGTGGAGGTGGGGAAAAAGTTATTGCACGGTTGCCTTATCTTTATAAGCGATTGAGTGAATATGGGGTAATGCTTATTAATGCCATTACACTTAAAAATCTTACGCAGATGATAACGGTTTTAAATGAGGCTAAGATAGAGTATAAGGTTATCTCTTTGTCTTTGACAACTTATAAAGGTAAGTTGGATTTGATAGAGCCTGAGAGACAACTATTTCAAATAAAGGTACTAAAATGATACACTTCATAGGAGCAGGTTCAGGTGACCCTGAGTTGGTTACGCTCAAAGCATATAAGATAATGCAAAAGGCAGATGCCGTCCTCTACACAGGTTCACTTGTGCCTAGAGAGGTTTTGAAATGGTGCAAGGCTGATGCCTTGATAGTCGATTCACAAGGGATGAAATATCCTGAAATATTTGCATTTTTAGAGACCCATAAAGATAAAATCGTGGCACGAGTTCACACAGGTGACCCTTCTATATTTTCAACCATTGCCAAGCAGATAAGCTTTTTGAATGAAAAAGATATAGCCTATGAGGTAATTCCTGGGATTACGGCTAGTTTTGGGGCGAGTGCTAGTTTGGCAATTGAGTACACCATTCCTGGGGTATCGCAGACGCTAATAATTACTCGTGTGGAGGGCAAAACTCCTAACCCTGAAAGTTTAGATAATATCTTGGCTTGTAAAAACTCCTCTTTGGTCTTTTATCTCTCTATTTTGTTACTGAATAAGCTTAAAAAAAGAGCTTTGGAGATGGGTTATAGCCATGATACTCCGTGTTGGGTCGTAGAGAAAGCTACTTGGGAAGATGAGGCGATTTATAAAGGGACGATAACTGATATAGAGGAGCAGGTTTCTCATATACGAGGGGTTGCTTTGATTCTGTTTGGAGATTTTTTGTATCAGAAAGAGAGAGAAGAGTCCCATTTATATGTGAAGCCTTTGGTAAAGGAGTTAGAAATATGAAAATAGCCCTAGTAACCATCAACCAACCAAGCCTAGACTCTGCTTGTAGACTTTTCCCTTATTTGGAAGAATACGAAGTAGATGTCTATGGAAAAAAAGATTTAACGCACAATTTAGAAGCGTTGATTTTATATAAAAAACTAGATGACATACTCGTTCCTGCATGGAAAGAGTATGACGCTATTGTTTGTATCTTGGCGATGGGAGCTGTGGTGCGAAAAATAGCACCGTTATTAGAAAATAAAGCTACTGACCCTGCTGTGATAGTTATTAATTTAGCTCTTGATAAAATAGTTCCTCTGCTTAGTGGACACTTAGGAGGGGCGAATGAGTTGGCTGATGACATTACATCTCTTTTGCCTAATTGTGTGAATTTTATCTCTACGGCTACTGACCAAACCCATACTTTGGCATTTGAGATGTTGGCTAAAGAGCGTGATTGGGAGATAGGAAATCTAAAGGCATTGGCTAAGATTTCTAATAGACTTTTAAACAAACAGACTGTCAAAGTTGCAACCTATCCTACTCTATTTGAGAGCATTCCAAATAAAGATAATTTAGAGTTAGTTGGGTTTGATGATTTAGATTTAGATACGGTGGTTATCTCTCCTCTTGTAGCTTCAACTTCACTAATGCTAAGACCTAAAATATATTTGGGTATTGGTTGTAATCGAGATACTCCATTAAAAATTATAGAAGAGAGTGTACAACTGTTTTTAGAGAGGCATAACCTTATTATAAATGATGTAAAAAATATCGCTTCTTTTGAAGCCAAATCAGATGAAGTAGGACTTTTGGCATTTGCTAAAAAGTACAGTTTTGATATAAAATTTTATAGCAAAGAGGATATAAACGCACTTGAAAACAAGTTCTCTAAGTCAGCTTCTACTAAGTTTTTTGGGCTTAAAGGAGTAGCTGAACCTAGTGCTGTTTTAGGTTCTGAGTATGGGGAACTTGTTTTGAAAAAAGAGGTTTATTTTGGGGCTGTTACTTTGGCTGGTGGTGTATGAAATATGATAATTTGAGATATAATTTTCATATCTGAAAAAATTAGTAAAATCAAACAAAAAGTTAAAATAAAATGCAAAATATAAAATTCATGGATTTCTGTGCTGGTATTGGTGGGGGTAGAATAGGACTTGAAAGCTTAGGTATGTCATGTCTTGGTTTTAGTGAAATTGATAAAGATGCAGAGATAACATATAGACATTTTTTTGCTAATGCTGAGAAGAACTATGGGGATTTGATGAAGATAGACCCTGATGATTTACCTGATTTTGATTTTATGGTTGGTGGTTTTCCTTGTCAGACCTTTTCTATTATGGGTACTCGTTGTGGGCTAGAGGATGAGGAGCGAGGGCAAATCATTTATGGCTTGGTCGAGATACTCAAAGCTAAAAATGTTAAGTATTTTATCTTGGAAAATGTAAAAGGTCTTATAAACCATGACAAAGGCAATACCCTCAAAACTGTACTAAAACTTTTGGCTGAAGCAGGTTACAGAGTCTATTATGAGAATTTAAATAGTTTAGATTTTGGTGTACCTCAAATGAGAGAGCGAATATATTTTGTGGGTGTGAGAGAAGATTTAGTTAATGATGAGTTCACTTATGCATTCCCCAAACGATACAGTGGCACGACTAAACGATTAGAGGAGTGTTTAGTTGATGGTGATGAACTAATATTTGATGAAACTTTACCTGCTTATAAGACCTTTTTAAAATATTTAGATAACAAATACAACATAGGCAAATATAGTATAGATGAACTTCTTAACAGTGACTATAGAGTCATAGATACAAGACAATCAGATTTGAGAATATATAATCAAAAGACACCTACTCTAAGAAGAGGTAGGCATGGTATTTTATATGTTAAAGATGGCAAATTTAAAAAATTATCAGGCTATGAAGCTCTACTTCTTCAAAATTTCCCTAAAAGATATGCAGACAAAGTAAAAGATAAAGTGAGTAACTCAAAGCTTTTGCAACAGTCGGGGAATGCTATGACTTCTACTGTTATTGAGGAGATTGGGAAGAGTTTGATGAAAGCTTTAGGAGAGAGGAAATGACTGAAAAAGAGAGATTGATAAAAAGAGGTTCTGTAACTGTTCAACGCAAAGGTGGGGATAATGGGAGAGAGAGTGCTAATATGTTAGAAGCTGTTATAGAGGCTATGAAAAAAGCTCATCCCTATGAAGTCCCTGCTTATGGGGTTGTAGAGTTAATTGATATTTTAAGGACATAGATGAATCAAAACAAAAAAATAAACCAAGCCATCAATAAAGTTATTTCCGAATTAATGGAGAGAGTCATGAACAGAGTTCTAGTAGAATCTCCTTTTATAAAAGAGGAACACCACGCTCGTAAACCTCTATATTCAGCTCTAGTTCCCGATGAGATATTTAAAGGTTCACACTTTGAGAGGAGATTTGTTACGCCATTTGGTGGGGTTTGGGAGAAGTTAGCCAAAGAGGTGGCTCTTCTTAATCATGGTCATTGTGAAAAAGGTCTAAATATCTATGGTCTGGTTGGGAAAGAGAGATTACGCCGTATTCAAGAGGTTTTAAATCATCTTGAACATACACCAAAAGGAGAAAAAAAGGTTAAACCCAATTGGGATGATGAGTTGAATTATATTTTAGAGGGTGCAGGGGAGGATGTTCCTACTAATGTGGTTTGTGATATTTTTATAGATAGTAAAACAACAGGTAAAAAGTATGCTTTTGAGATAAAAGCACCACTTCCAAATAGTGACCAGACAAAAGTTAGCAAAGAGAAGATGTTTAAACTTTTGGCTATGGACCCACCTATGGTAGATTTTGCTTATTTTGCTTTGGCTTATAACCCTTATGGTAAAAAAGAGGATTACAGTTGGAGATTTCCATTTCGTTGGTTTGATATGCACAGTGATAGTTCTGTCTTGATTGGTGATGAGTTTTGGGAGTTGGTAGGTGGAGAGGGGACATATCAGAAGTTTATTACAGAGGTTAATTCTCTAGGAAAAGAGTATAAAGAGCGAATCTATAGAGAGTATTTAGGGATTGAGCCACCTCTGAATTCTGATGAGGATGTACTCAGGTAATGCAGAATCAATTTAGATTTATAGACCTATTTGCAGGTATTGGTGGTTTTTATAAGGCTCTTTCAAATCATGGTGGTATCTGTGAGGGGTATAGTGAGATTAATAAGGATGCAGTAGAGACTTATTGTGAAAACTATAGTGAAGACAAAAATGCCAATCTTGGTGATATAAAAAAGATAAAAGAGCTACCTGAACATGATATTCTTACAGCAGGTGTTCCTTGTCAAAGTTGGTCAATTGCAGGTAAAAACTTAGGCTTTGATGATGATAGAGGTCAACTGTGGAACGATACTATCTATCTGCTCAAACAGTCTCAACCAAAAGCATTTATTTTTGAAAATGTAAAAGGGTTGGTTGACCCTAGAAATAGAGATGCACTAAATTACATTTTGGAACGCATAGAACAAGCAGGTTATTATGCCTCTTATCATGTTGTAAACTCTTTTGATTATGGTGTTGCACAAAATAGAATTCGTCTCTATATTGTTGGGTTTAAAGAGAAAAAATATTTTGATAAATTTAGGATTTCTAAGCCATTAGAGAATAGGATAAAGTTAGCAGATATTTTAGGTGTAGATGTTACAGAAAAAAAGAAAAAGGTAAATATAGATCTGTTTGGTGATGAGATTAAAGTAGCCAAGAGCATGAGCCTATCTAGCACCAATGGTTATAATGATTACTTTTTATTTAATGATTTACGAAATGGAGATACAACCATCCACTCTTGGGATATTTTGGAGACAACAGATAGGCAAAAAGAGATTTGTTATCTTCTTTTGAAGAATCGACGAAAAAACAGTTATGGTAAATTAGATGGGAATCCTCTCTCTTTGGAACATTTCAAATCATTAGACTCCTCAATCGTTCAAAATGAGTTGGATGCTCTAGTAGAACTGAAAATTTTTAAAGAGGTAAATTATGTTTTTAAAGTTACAGATATAGATAAAAACTCTTTGACTGACGAGGAGAGTGAGATATTGAATTGTGCTGTTGATAATAAGATTGTTATGGATAAACTCAAAACTAATCGTACTCTGAAAATAAAAAAGATTTCTATTCCTAAAACTGCTCTTTTGCTTCAACAAAAAGGAGTATTAGAGGTGGATGAGGTACGATATGATTTTAAAAATACAAAAATCAGCACAGGTCTTTTTGGTGTTAATCGAATATTTTTGCCAAACTCAGATATTTTTCCTACTTTAGTTGCAAGTGATACAAATGACTATGTAACATTAGAAGATATTCCTTATAGTGATAACTATCGAGAAGATTTTTTAGAAGAGGTATATAATAAAAAGAATTATAGAAAAATCACTAAACAAGAAGCTTGTCTGATACAAGGTTTTCCTAGTGATTTTAAGTTGCCTGATTCAAGAGCTAGATGGATGAAATTGATTGGAAATAGTGTTTCTGTACCTGTTATTGATATGCTTGTTGAAGCTATATTGGATACGAATGTATTAAAAAAAATAAAGGATAAATCAAAATGAAAAAACTATACATACTAAGTTCAGGTGCAGGTGGCACAAAATATATGACAACAGAGGCACTTCAAGCTTTAGATGAGTGTGAGGCTGTGGTGGGTTACCGTAATTATGTTAAAGAGTTGGCTGAACTCATTGCTGACAAGCCTGTTTTTATGTCGGGTATGACCAAAGAGATAGCACGGTGTCAAGAGGCGATTAACTATGCTAAAGAGGGAAAGACTACTTGTATTATCTCCAATGGTGATGTCAATGTTTTTGGTATGGCAACGCTGGTGGTTGAGCTGATAGATGAGCAGAAGTTGTGGGATGAGATAGAGGTAATTTCCATCGCAGGAGTGACTTCTTTTTTGGCGACGGCTTCTCGGATTGGAGCTCCTATTAGTCAAGATTTTGCTGTGATTTCACTTTCTGATAAGTTGACGGATATTGATGTGATAGACAAGAGAGTGCGTAACTGTTTTGATGCAGATATGGTTTTGGGGATTTATAATCCAAAGTCTAAAAAACGGATATTGCCTTATCAGAACTTTTTAAAAGTATTGAGTGAGGGTGAAGAGAGAATAGCGATTATTGCCTCTCATGTAGGGCGACCCAAAGAGCATATAACGGTGACTACTACTACTGATTTGATAGCCCAAAATATAGAACATCCTGAAATCACCATGTCTACACTGATAATTATTGGAAATTCTCAGACGCGTCATACTAGCAATGGAATGGTTTTAACTCCTCGTGGGTATCTGAATAAGTATGAGATAAGTGGAGAACTAAAAAGTGAATCGTAGGGGGCGATTGAGATCGCACCAACAGTTAAACCTTTGTATCTCAGCTATTGCCTCAAATCAAGGTAAGAGCATACTAACTACGGCTCTACTTTATCATTTTAGAGATTTGGTTCGACCTTTTAAAATAGGTCCTGATTTTATTGACCCTCAGTTTCACAAGAGGGTTTGTGGGACGGATTCGGTTAACTTGGACAGTTTTATTATGAATGAAGAGCAGGTGAAGTGGATTTATGCTCACTATGCTGATAAAGAGGTGGCTATTTTAGAAGGGGTCATGGGGTTTTATGATGGGGATAATAAGGGCTGTTCTGCTTACTCTGTTAGTAAACTTCTAAATGTTCCGACTATTTTACTGCTTGATGGAAGTGGAAGTTATATTACGGTTTCGGCTGTTTTGAAAGGTCTTTTGGAGTATAAACCTGACAATACCATTAGAGGAGTTATTTTAAACAATCTCTCTTCTTCGATGCACTATATGCTTATAAAAAATCAGATAGAAAAAGATCACCCAAATATAATAGTTTTAGGTTGGATTCAAAAAAACTTACCATTTTTAAGTAATACCCATTTAGGTTTAGATTTAAAAGATTTATCTAAAATAGAGCAGATAAGCCAAGAGGTATTAGAGTATATAGAGATGGATATATTCTATTCTATTAATTTGGGAATCGGAGACTTTAGTCCCGAACAGTGCGAGGCTAAAGCCATCGTTTCCAATAGTTACCCATTTCCAAAAGTAGTAAAAATAGATAAAAAACTAGCCATTATTAACGATGAAAATTTCTCTTTTTTATATTATGACAATCTAAACTTTTTAAAAGAGGTTTTTGATGAGGTGATAATAGTTGACTCAACCAATGATGAGGTTATTCCAAACGATTGTGACATGGTCTATATTTGTGGTGGTTATGTCGAGACTCCTCATGCGTATAGTAAAATTAAAAACTCTAATAATTTTAAAACCTCACTGATAGAACATGCCAAAACCAAAGCTATCTATGCTGAATGTGCAGGACTTTTGTATCTTTCTAATGCAGTCGATGATAAACGAATGAGTGGGATTTTAGATATAGATTTTACACTTGATACGCGTTTTAATCGTTTGGGGTATTATTATAATGAGCGAGGGGTTAAAGGTCATGCTTTTCACTATACCAAACCCACAGAAAAAGCTTTGGAGTCTGCTTTTGATAAGCTTTCTAAAACTTCTGATGGTCAAGGTGTGTTTGGGGCTTGGGCTAAAGATAGAGTTTTTGGGACTTATTTGCATTCAATGTTTAGAAGTAGTATCGGATTAATTAGAGATAGGTTTTAACTACTTTAAATTAATTCGAGTGGCTGTTAAAAATATATATTCACGCCCCGTAATGGTAACCCTAAACTTTTTTTGTTGTAGATATTTTTTGGCAAATATTACATCGTTAAATAATAAAGACATCTCGGAGTAGGGGTAGTTGGGGGCTTTGGCTCCGTAGATAAGCTCTTGGTCTATCCAGCGACTATTGGGAAAGCCCAGTATTAAGGCTCCGTTTTGGGTAAGATGATTTTGAACCAGTGACATTAAAAATGGTTTGTAGTTAATACTAGGGCTTTGCAGGGTTCCAATGCTTATAATAAGGTCGGATGGTTCTAAATTTAGTTCAGCTATTTTATTGATGTCTTGTTTATAGAAAGCCGTATTCTTTTCAGAAAAACGCTCTTTTGCAAAATCTAAGGCAGATTGAGAGTGGTCAATTCCAATAAGTTTTATTTTTTGAAAAATTTGTTTATTAACCATCTGTTCAATAAGTTCAAACTCATCCCCTTTATTAATACCAAGGTTTAAAATATGGGTTCGATGTTCTATTTTAACAGCTTGTAGGGCTTTATGATATGCATTTAAAAAAGTTGGCTCTTCATTTTTATTAATCTTAAAAAAGCTTGAGGTTGTTCCATACTTCTCTTCACGGTTTTTAATAATGGTGGTATGAAATGATTTCTCTTTGTTTAGTTTTTGAAAAGTGAGTTGAATGGTATGCTTGGTTAGTTTTAGAGGAGTGCGCATTTTACAGTGGTGCAGTTCGGCTAGATTAACCCATGCTTTGTATCCACGGTAGCAATAAGGTATTTGGTCTATAGTGATGGTCTCACCAGAGAACAGAGCATCACTCGTATCAGGATTTAAGACTTCAAAAATAGCCTGATGATTGCTTTGAAGATGCTCTGTAAGCCAATGGTTTATGTTAAGTAGAGATTCGTGGGTAAATATCTTAGTGGCTTTTTGCATAAATTCCTCTTTTTTTAATTGGAAGTTTAGCTCAAAGTTATTAATTTTAGGGAGAGTGTAGAAAAATATTTGATAACTCTTAACAGTTGTAATTATAAAAAAGGGAAAAAGTATGAGTATTAAAAGTTATCAAATGATGGAGAGCCACGTTAAAAATAGGGGAAAAGATGTGACTCTCACATAAATATTATAGCAAAGAAATCTCTAAAAAAAAAGTAAACTTTAAAAATTATTAAGAAAATAACTATATCTTGAGCATTAAGTATTTTTTAATGTTTAAGACTATTAATATAGAAATAGTTTGGAATAGTAAAGGTTAAATTTTATGATTGAAGCTCCTCTTCTAGCTCTAATACCTCTAAATATCGCTCGGTTATGGTCTCATATTCGGCTTCGGTGGCTTTTAATTTGTCGGCAACATTGACCAAACCTTGCTCTTCATAACAGTTTGGGTCATAAAGGCAGTTGTTAATGGTCTCTATTTTGGCTTCAAGCTCTTCAATAACTTTGGGGAGTCGCTCTAGGTCTCTTTGATCTTTGTAGCTTAGTTTGGTCTGTTTTTTTACCTTAATCTCTATGGTATTTCTCTTGGTCTCTTTCTTTATCTCTTTTTCAATGGCATAAAGATCATTAATATTTTTTTCAATAGCAAGATATTCGCTGTAGTTTTGAAAAGACTCTTCAACCACACCATCGCCTTTAAAAATCATTAGTTTGGTGGCGATTTTGTCTATAAAATATCGGTCGTGACTTACAAAAAGTATTGCCCCAGGGAAATTTATGAGTTTCTCTTCTAATATATTGATGGTTTGAATATCAAGATCATTGGTCGGTTCGTCTAAAATCAGGCAATCTACTTTTTGGGTAAGCAGTAGAGCAATGGCAACACGGTTTTTTTCACCTCCACTAAGCAATCCTACTTTTTTATTCATGTATTCTTGGGGAAACAGAAAACTTTTAAGATAGGCAAAGATGTGCATGTTTTTACCCTGTACATCAACAATATCTCCCCCTTTAGGACAGAAGGTATCAATAAGGTTTTTATTATTATCGAGCATCTCACGGTGTTGGTCAAAGTAGCCGATGGCAAACTCCCCTTGGTCAATGGTGCCAGAGTTGGGTTGTAAACGACCCAATAGCAGTTTAAGCAGGGTTGATTTGCCTGAACCGTTGTGTCCTACAATAGCAATTTTATCGCGTTGTAGTATTCGTGTGGTTAGTCCCTCTATAAGATTTTTTCCTGCAATAGAGTAGTGTAGGTTCTCAATATCAAAGAGCAGTTTTTTCTTAGAGATAGAGCCTTGGGAGTTAAAACTCTTTTTCTCTCGCTCTAACTCTATCATCATCTTTCTAATAAGGGTAGGATTATCTTTGGCTTGGTCACGCAGGTCAAAGACCCTCTGTTTTCGCCCTTGGTTTCGGGTAAGCCGTGCTTTTACCCCACGACGTAACCACTCCTCCTCTTTTTTTAAAAATTTTAGTAGGGTATTGTGTGTCTTTTGCATACTCAGCATCCGTTGCTCTTTAAGTACCAAATAGTTATCATATCCCCCATCATACGAAACGATATTTCTGTTTTCAACCTCGACAATACGGGTGACAATAGAGTTAATAAAGTGTCGGTCATGTGAGATAATTAGCAGTGTAAATTTCTCTTTAATTAGTATCTCTTCTAAAAACTCTACCATATAGACATCAAGGTGGTTGGTCGGTTCATCAAGTAGAAGTACATCAGGTTTTTTAAGTATTAACGATGCCAATGCCACACGCCGTTGCTCACCCCCCGAGAGGCTATTGACATCACGGTACTCATACTCTTTGAGTTTAAACTCTTGTAGTACACGTTCAATTTTATCATCTAAGTTCCACGCATTGTGGTGGTCAAGGTAGGCAATGGCTTTGGCATGTTCATCTATGAGTTTTTTGTTTTCGTAATCTTGGGCTATTTCGAGTGAAAGTTGCTCATAACGCTCTTTGGCAGTTTTAAGTTCGGTCAATTCATTCTCGATGGAATCACGAACATTAAGGTTGTCCTTAAAAATAGGATTTTGGTCAAGGGTGTCGATGATAATACGTTTATCAACAACCCGTTTACCACTGTCTGCTTCGACCTCACCAGAGATTATTTTAATGAGTGTTGATTTCCCACACCCATTTTGCCCCACGATTGCTACGCGTTCGCCCTCATTTAGTTGAAAATCAACCCCTTTTAAAAGTTGTTTTACATCATAGTTTTTATCAATGTTAAATAGACTAACGAGTGCCATCTTAGAGTCCTTGGAATAAAGTTTGGTATTTTAACCAAATGTGTGTAAAAACTCCCTACTACTTTTTTAAGCATTCATAGTGTATAACATCAATACTAAAATAATAAGGTTATAAATGCTAGAAATTATAATGATACTTTTTACTCTATATACATTAATAAAGGTTTATATCTCTGTGATGCAGATAGGGTATATTACCGAAGAGAAGAGTGGTGAAGCTGTTTTAATGAGTGCTGAAAAGTTTAAAATAGCAGGAGAGTATGCTATTAAAAAAGAGAGACTAGGATTGGTCTCGACCATTGTTGATTATGGGCTGTTTGTCTGGTGGGTAACCGTTGGTTTTACTTGGCTTACTACCACACTAGGAACCGATAGTTCTGTTATGGATGCCGTTCTTTTTCTGTTTGGATTTATTGCCATTGGTTTTGTTATAGGTTTACCATTTGAACTTTATCAGACCTTTACACTTGATAAAGAGTATGGATTTACTCAGACCACGCCTAAGCTTTATATTCAAGATCAACTTAAATCAATGGCAATGTTTTTGGTGTTGGGTGGGGGTATCTTTTTCATCTTGGCTTGGATTGTTATTGATGTATCAAACTGGTGGATATGGGGCTTTGCACTGCTCTTTTCGATTGCTCTGTTGGTGAATATTATCTACCCAACCATCATTGCTCCACTGTTTAATAAGTTTACTCCACTTGAAGAGGGTGAGTTACGAGAATCCATCGAGAAGATGATGCAGGGTGTTGGATTAAAAAGTGATGGTGTTTTTGTGATTGATGCAAGTAAACGAGACAATCGTCTGAATGCCTATTTTGGAGGTTTAGGAAAAACCAAAAGGGTGGTACTGTTTGATACCTTAATCGAAAAGCTTACCAACAGAGAGCTTTTGGCAGTTTTGGGTCATGAATTGGGACACTTTAGTCATGGAGATATTTGGAAAAATATTGGCATGATGGGCGTATTGCTTTTTTGTTCATTTTTTCTTTTAGGAAATCTGCCTGAATCTCTATTTTTTGATATGGGTGTCGAGCAAAAAGCAGGGGTTGAGATAGCCACCATGATGTTATTGTTACCACTTATCTCTTTTATATTTACACCAATTATGAGCTCTGTAAGCCGTCACAACGAGTACGCAGCCGATGAGTTTGGTTCAGCGTTGGGTGGTAAAGAGAACTTAGTATCGGCATTGATTAAATTGGTTGAAGAGAATAAAGCCTTTCCAAAATCACACCCATTGGTGGTCTTTTTTTATTATACTCATCCCCCTGTTTTGGAGCGACTTAAAGAGCTGGGCTATGATGCAACAGCCGTTAATCAAACCATTGAGAAAGAGGGGATATTCACTTTTTTAGAAGAGGAAAAATGAGCATTAAAGAACAGTTAACTTGGGCAGAAAAGCAACTAAAAGAGAGTTGCCAACGCCCAAGATTTGAAGCTGAACTGCTTTTAGCCCATCATCTGAATAAAGAGAGAACCTATCTACACGCTTTTGATGATAGAGAGGTTGAGCATAGTGAACTCTTTAGAATGATGGTCGCCCGACGAGCCAATCATGAACCCTATGAATATATTGTGGGCAGTGCCAGTTTTTATGATATTCATTTAGATGTTGAATTCGGAGTGCTTATCCCTCGCCCTGAAACCGAGATACTGATTGATTTGGTTGCCGAGATTATAGAAAAAGAGGAGTTGACTTCGATTGCTGAAATTGGTGTGGGGAGTGGAGCTATCTCAATTGTGTTGGCTCGTAAATTTCCAAAAATAGATATTATTGCCACAGATATTTCTTACATGCCCATTAGAGTAGCCAGAAGAAATATAGAAAATTTTCACCTAGAAGATAGAGTTACCGTGATAAAGAGTAATCTTCTTGATGAGGTAACAGCAAATATAGAGCTGGTGGTCTCTAACCCCCCCTATATCGCCAACAGTTTTAAACTAGAAAAAAATGTAGCTGAATATGAGCCTAAAGAGGCACTATTTGGTGGAGAAACAGGCGATGAACTCCTCAAACAGATAGTTTTAGATGTCAAAGCCCGTGGCATTAAATATTTAGCTTGTGAGATGGGGTATGACCAAAAAGAGCCGATGATTCAGTTTTTTGGTGAGATTGGGATTGAGTTTTATACGTTTTATGAGGATTTGGCTGGGTTTGATAGAGGGTTTTTAGTTGAGTTTAATATATTAAAAGAAGGAGAAAAACAATGACAAAAAAACTATTCAGAGCAATGACAATTGCATACATAATAACATTAGGTGCAGTTCTAGGGGCAGGGCTGTTTGCAGGTATGGTGGTCGCACCAACGACTTTTCATACCGAAGCACTTTTAGGTGGTGAGATACTCTCTAATTTTCAAGAGGGGCTTATTATGACGGTAAATTTTCAAAAATTGGGTTATGCTGTTAATTTTATGGTCTTTTTTGTACTGCTGTATGAGGTTATAAAGTGGAAGAGTTTTGAGAGTGATAGATGGACAACCCTTTCGATGTTTTTGGTGGTGGCTACGGGGTTACTTTTTACCAGTTATTATATTCCTGATATTGTTCAGATGCAACAAGCAGGTGAGTTAATAACAGAGAGTGATGCGTTTATAAATACCCATAAAGGAAGCGAGATAAACTTTAAGATTTTTGCCTTTGCGACTTTGGCTCTTTTAATTTTAAATTTGAAGAGGGCTTTGAGATAGATGTAAATTTTTGCTATAATCACGCAATTTTTAATATACATAGTTAGGACAAACAGAGTGATTACATTAAAAGAAGCATTAACAAAGAGTAAAGAAGAGTTAAACGCACTGAAAGTTGAGATGGAAGCCAAAGCCAAAGAGGGTGGGTTAAATGCCTATATTGACTTTGCTTCTGCAGGAGATGGTGTTCCTATTTTAATCAAAGACAACATTCAAGTTAAAAATTGGGCAATTACCAGTGGTTCAGAGATTCTTCAAGGGTATGTGGCTCCCTACAATGCAACGGTTATCGAAAACTTAAAAGCCAAAGGTTTCTCGGCGTTTGGTCGAGCAAATATGGATGAGTTTGCAATGGGTTCAACGACCGAGAGTTCATTTTATGGTGTCACCAAAAACCCTCATGGCAAAGATAGAGTACCAGGAGGAAGTTCAGGTGGTTCGGCGGCTGCTGTAGCTGGTGGCATTGCCATTGCTGCACTTGGGTCTGATACAGGGGGGTCTATTCGTCAACCTGCATCGTACTGTGGTTGTGTGGGTATGAAGCCAACTTATGGTCGTGTGAGTCGTTTTGGTTTGGCTTCTTATGCCTCTTCTCTTGATCAAATTGGTCCAATTACTCAAAATGTAGAAGATTCAGCAATTTTGTATGATGCCATTGCGTCACATGACGAAAAAGACTCTACGAGTTCAACATTAGAGTTGGTTTCAATCGCTGAAAACCTTGATGTCAATAGAAAGTTAACCATTGCTGTAATTGATAACTACATTGCAGAAGCGGGTCAAGATATTCAAGATGCGTATGCCAATACGGTTAAAGTATTAAAAGAGGCAGGTCATACCATTGTGCATAAAAATATGGGAAATACCAAGTATGATATTGCAACTTATTATATTGTAGCCACAGCAGAAGCGACCACAAACTTGGCTCGTTTTGATGGTATTCGTTATGGAAAACGGGTTAAGGGTAAAAACTTAGAAGAGACCTTTAGAAATACACGAGGTCAGTTTGGTGATGAGGTAAAAAGAAGAATTCTTTTAGGAAACTTTGTTCTCTCGGCTGGGTACTATGATGCGTATTATGTTAAAGCTCAAAAAGTCAGACACTTGATTCGTGACGAATTTAATACTATTTTTGAAGAGGCAGATTTAATTCTATCTCCTGTGGCTCCAACGGTGGCTCCAAAAATTGGTTCAAGTCATGATCCATTAGAGATGTATAAGAGTGATATGTATACGATTGCTATTAACTTAGCAGGTCTTCCAGCCATCTCTCTGCCTGTAGGCAAAAACAGTGAGGGTATGCCCATTGGTCTTCAGCTCATTGGAAAAGCATTTAACGAACAAGCAGTGTTTGATGGGGCGTTTAGCCTTGAACAAGCAATAAATTATATTAAATAGGAACAAAGGGGTTTTATGAACATTAAAAAAAGAGCATTAACATTTGAAGATGTATTGTTGGTACCACAACATTCGTTAGTTTTACCTAAAGAGGTATCTATAAAAAGTAATCTAACCAAGCGTGTAACACTTAATATCCCTTTGGTTTCAGCAGCAATGGATACAGTGACCGAGTATAAAGCAGCGATTGCCATGGCTCATTTGGGAGGCATTGGAATTATTCATAAAAATATGGATATTGAGACCCAAGCCAAACAGATTACCAAAGTTAAAAAATCAGAGAGTGGGATTATTATTGATCCTATCTATATTGCTCCAGATAAAACCGTAGCCGATGCTGATCTCTTGATGGATGAGTATAAAATTTCTGGTGTACCTGTGGTGAATGCCAATATGAAACTGTTGGGTATTATTACCAATCGAGACATGCGTTTTATTACCGATATGACAGCCACCATCGAAGATGTAATGACCAAAGCACCACTGGTAACAGCCAGACCAGGAATTACACTTGAAGATGCAGCTAAAGTGCTTCAAGCACATAAAATAGAAAAGCTTCCTATTGTAGATGAAAATGATATACTTCAAGGTCTTATTACCATTAAAGATATTGAGAAGAAACAGAAGTTTCCCAGTGCCAATAAAGATGAACATGGACGACTTAGAGTTGGGGCAGCCATTGGTGTAGGGCAACTTGATCGTGCAACAGCGTTGGTTGAAGCAGGTGTGGATGTATTGGTACTTGATTCGGCTCATGGACATTCACAAGGAATTATTGATACTCTCAAACTGATTAAAAAAGAGTTGGATGTTGATGTAATTGCAGGAAATATTGCTTCTGGTGCTGCAGCTAAAGATTTAATTGAGGCAGGTGCTGACGCTGTTAAAGTAGGTATTGGTCCTGGGTCTATCTGTACAACTCGAATTGTAGCAGGTGTGGGTGTTCCACAAATGTCAGCCATTGATGAGGTAGCTTTGGTCGCTAATCCACTCGGTGTGCCTGTAATTGCCGATGGTGGTATTAGGTTTTCAGGAGATGTAGCCAAAGCTTTAGCTGTGGGAGCAAGTTCTGTAATGTTAGGTTCAGCATTGGCAGGAACGTATGAAGCCCCTGGCGAGATGATTCTGTTTAACGGAAGACAGTTTAAAGAGTACCGTGGTATGGGAAGTATTGGTGCGATGACCAAAGGGAGTACCGACAGATATTTCCAAGAGGGAACGGCTGCCGATAAACTGGTTCCAGAAGGGATTGAGGGGCGTGTGCCGTATCGTGGTAAAATATCGTCAGTCATTCATCAGATGGTGGGTGGCTTAAGAAGCTCGATGGGGTACTGTGGTTCTGAATCAATCAAGGTCTTTTGGGAAAAAGCTGAGTTTGTTGAGATTACGAGTGCAGGGCTTAAAGAGAGTCATGTTCATGATGTCACCATTACCAAAGAGTCACCAAACTATCACGCGTAACGGTATTTTTTTAGGGGGATAACTCTTTATCTTATCCTCCTCTTTCACTTTTCTATCACTTTTATAAAATAAAACCCCATTTTAAAGAGACTGAAACTATTTATTGCTAAAATTCCATATTGCTGTATAATGCAAGATAATATTTAAAATAATGGAGAAAAAATGGGACTTTTTGATAAATTTTCATCAAACGTAGAGTTAACCCCTGCTATTGCTTTGGCAAGTAGTATGGTATATATGATGGCATCGGATGGTGAATTAGCAGATCAAGAGATGAACTATCTTTTTGTAACCCTTCAATCGTTTGGTGACCCACAAGAGTTGGTAGACAGTGCATCAAAATATGCAAAAAAGAATGATTTAAAGACCTTTCAAAAAGAGGCAAATGAGATTTTAAGTGATGATCAAAAGATGACACTTTTAGCAAATCTTATTGATTTACTTTTAGCCGATGGAAGTGCAGAAGAGGAAGAGCAAGAGCTATTCTTTACGTTTGCAGATGCATTTGGTGTAAGCGAAGAGGATATATCTCCGTATATTGATATTATTTCAGTTAAGAACGATTTCGCTGTTTTTCTATAAACCAATAGGTATATAAGGTTCTTGCCTTATATATCTTTATAATCTCTCTATTTTTTAATCCCAAATCGTTAAAATACGGTTATTGAAATAAGGATTAAAATGCACCACTTAAAATCACTCAATGTTCAAGTTTTTCTTGGAATTATCTTAGGAATTCTCTTTGGTATCTTATTACCATCTATTGCTTTAGAGCAAAAACTCATCGGAGATATGTTTGTCGCCCTGCTTAAAATGTTGGTCGTACCTTTAGTATTTGCTTCTATCTACACAGCATTAACAGGTTTGGGTTCGGTTGAAAAACTTAAGAGTATCGGTTTAAAGACCATTGGACTCTATCTATTAACCACAGCTCTTTCTGTATTTTTGGCGATTCTTGTTATGAATATTTTTCCCATTGGAGAACCCATCAGTTCAGCAGGATTAGAGTATGCCAAAGCCACTGAAATTAAACCCTTCTCTTTTCATGATATGATTATGAGTTTTATCCCTTCTAATGTTTTTAATGCACTAGCGAGTGGATATATGATGCAGGTGATTGTTTTTGCTATTTTCTTGGCACTGGCATCATTTAAATTAGATCAGAAGCACCAAGATATACTCTTTGACTTTTTTACTGCCATTAACAACTCTATGTTCCATATTGCTAAATGGGTAATTAACTTAACACCTATTGGTGTCTTTTCATTAATTTCATATATTATTGCCAAGCAGGGCATTGATGTTATCTTGGGCTTGTGGGAGTATGTTTTAGTCGTTTTAGGTGTACTAATTATTCATGCGGTTGTAACGCTTCCAATGGTGTTGGCATTTTTTACAAAGATAAACCCTTACCAATATCTCAATGCTGTTAAAGAATCAAGCATTATGGCATTCTCAACTGCTTCAAGTGCTGCAACACTACCTGTAAGCCTTCAAGTCGTACAAGAGAAGGGTGGAGTAAGTAAAGACAGTGCAGGTTTTGTATTGCCTCTAGGTGCTACGGTATCAATGGATGGAACAGCATCTTATTTGACCATTGCTGTACTTTATATTGCCAATTTAGCAGGGGTAGAGATGACCCTAGGTGACCAACTAATTTTAGGGGTAACCGTGGTTGCACTTAGTGTTGGTGTGGCTGCACTTCCTAGTGCCTCTTTGGTCATGATGGTGGTAATTTTAAATCAGGTAGGACTACCTGTAGAGTATTTGGCAATTATCGTGGCGGTTGATAGAATTTTAGACATGGCTCGAACCTCTTTGAATGTTACTTCTGACTTGGTGGTAACAAAAATTGTGGATGTCTTGGGTAAAAAGAGCAGTTAAATTTATGAATTGTGTTAGAAATTAAGTATAATCACGTTATAAAATATAAAAAGGAATAGATTAACATGAGAAAAACTATACTGTTATTAACCACATTACTCTTTGGAACAGCATGTACAAATGGCACTCCAAATATTGAAAATAGTCGAGTTGTAGCCGAAAAAAATAGTGAAATGATGGGTTTAAAAAGTGCTTTAACAAATTATACTGATGCCACCATTAACAATGATATTGATACGCTAATAACCTTTGTCTACCCCAAGGTTTTTACGCTTCTCTCTAAAGAGAAGATGATTGCAATGTTAAAACAGATGTATGCGAGTGATAAAGCTCCTAAAATTACGGCGATAGAACATACAAACTTTTCTCCTATTGAGAGCTATAAGGGGGGATCGTTTTCGATTGTTACTTCATTCATGTCGATGGAGCTCAGTTCTCCTGCTGTGGATAACCCAAAGTTGGAAGATATGATGTGTGAGATGCTAGAACGACAGATGGGTAAAGATGCTGAAGTACGTCTAGATAAAGATAAACATGTTTTCTTTGTTAAGAAAAAGAGTAAAGTTATTGGTATTAAAGAGGGGAAAGAGGGGTGGAAATTTATAGGATATGCACAGGCTAAAAAATATACAGCAAGAGATATTATTCCTAAAGCTGTTTCTAAAAAAATAAACAGCTTGTAAAGTATAAACTTTTAAGATGAAGATTCATCTTAAAAGTTTTAAAGTTAATTTTTAATAATATCACCAAGCATAAATGAGAGTTCTAACGCCTGAGAGGCATTAAGTCTGGGGTCACACTGTGTGTGATACCTGCTGGTTAAGTCATTCTCTGTAAGTGGACATGATTTACTACCTGTACACTCGGTAACATTGTTTCCTGTCATCTCAAGGTGAATTCCCCCTGCAACCGTTCCCATCTCTTTATGAATGGCAAAGAACTGTTCGACTTCAGAAAGAATGTTATCAAAATTTCTTGTTTTAAAACCATTTGAAGTTTTTTCTACATTACCATGCATGGGATCACAAGACCAAACGACATGTCTGCCTTCATCACGAACACGTTTGAGTAGTTTTGGAAAAAACTCTTGAATTTTACTCGCACCCATACGTACAATAAGGTTTAATCTACCCTCTTCATTCTCTGGGTTAAGTGCATCAATAAGTTCAATAAGTTCATCTTCACCCATACTTGGTCCTACTTTACAACCAATAGGGTTTTGAATGCCTCTAAAGTATTCGATATGTGCTTCGGTTAGGTTTCGTGTTCTATCGCCAATCCAGAGCATGTGTGCAGAGCAGTCATACCACTTTTGATCGGTCTCATCTTCTCTGGTTAGTGCCTCTTCATAGTTTAAAAGCAGTGCCTCATGAGAGGTAAAGAGGGTGGTTTGGTGCAGTTGAGGAGTAATGTCACTGGTTAATCCACAAGCCGCCATAAATTTCATTGAGTTATCAATTTTTTTACTTAATTCATCATATTTTTGCCCCAGTGGATTGTCTTTAATGAAATCTAAGTTCCATTGGTGTACTCGGTTTAAATCTGCCAATCCTCCTCGTGCAAAGGCTCTAACAAGGTTCATGGTAGCAGCCGCTTGATTATAAGCTTTAATCATGTTTTCAGGATTAGGAACTCGTGCCTCTGAAGTGAAATCCATACCGTTAATAATATCACCACGATAAGAGGGGAGTTTAACACCATCAATCTCTTCAAAATCAGAACTTCTAGGTTTTGCAAACTGTCCTGCTATTCTTCCTACTTTAACAATAGGTTTACCTGTAGAGTACATTAGTACCATGTTCATCTGTAACATAAGTTTAAACAGGTTTTTAATGTTTGGTGAGTTAAAATTAGCAAAACTCTCTGCACAGTCACCACCTTGAAGTAAAAAGGCTTCGCCTCTTCCTACTTGTGCTAATTTTTCTTTGAGCGTTCTGGCTTCTCCTGCAAAGATTAGTGGTGGGTAGGCACTTAGTTCTTTTTCTACCTTCTTAAGTGCCTCTTGGTCTGGATAGGTTGGTTGTTGCTTTATGGGAAATGTTCTCCAACTACTTGGTGTCCAACTCATGATATATGTCCTTCAAAAAATAAATTCTGAAAGTATACCTTAGAAGAGGTTTATTTTTTATTTTTTTACTTTATATAAAGAGAATAGAGATAATTTCAATCTTAAATATTATAAAAAATTATTTAATATTAAAAACAATAATAAACAAATAAAAGTAATTAATATTATTCTAAACTTAATTAATATTGAGGTAAATACGAATATAAAAAGAGTTAATCTCTTTTGTAGGACAATGTGAGACGTTATTAACAATCTTTTCTAATTATAAGCTGTTTATTATAGCCTTTAAAATGAAATTAAAACTCTTTTCGATATAATCTCAAACTTTTTAAAAAATGCCAATACTATTTTATTGGTACAATAATAATTAATGAAGGGTTTGCAATGTACGCAATCATTAAAGCAAGTGGTCAACAGTTCAAAGTTCAAGAGGGTGATATCATCTGTTTTGACAAAATGAGTTTAGAGCCAAAAAGTGCTGTAGAATTCAAAGAAGTTCTAGCACTAGATAACGGTGAATTAACTGTAGGTACTCCTTTTGTAGAGGGTGTAGTGGTTAAGGGTGAGGTGATTAACGAAGGTCGTGACAAAAAAGTTATCATCTATAAGAAAAGAAGAAGAAAAGATTCAAAACTTAAAAGAGGTTTCAGAAGAGACTTTACTAGAGTTAGAATTACAAGCATAGCATAAGGAGCATAATATGGCACACAAAAAAGGTCAAGGGTCAACTCAAAATAACCGTGATTCAGCTGGTCGTCGTTTAGGCGTTAAGAAATATGGTAGTGAAACTGTTATTCCTGGTAATATTATTATCAGACAAAGAGGAACAAAAGTTCATCCAGGTACAGGTGTAGGTATGGGTAAAGATCATACTATCTATGCACTTATTGAAGGCGTTGTTAAATTTAGCAATGTTAATAAAAGCAAAAAAAGAGTCTCTGTAGTACCCGTGTAAGTTTATATTAAATGAGTTCTTTGCACTGGGTGCTGGAATTCATTTTTTTCTCTTCTTCTCTAAATCATTCTATTTTAAATCTGTTATAATTCTTTTTTAATTGTAAAAGGAATAATTATGTTGTATAAAATATTAACAACCGATATACTCAAAGCTTATATTTTGGATATAGAAGAGGTTAGCACCTATCTTCAAGAGGGCCATATAGAGATTCATGAGATTGGTGATGGTAATCTTAATTTTGTTTATAATGTAATGAATATAGATACAAAAAGAGGTATTATTGTTAAACAAGCCGTTCCCTATTTGCGTATTGCAGGAGAGGGGTTTCCCCTTTCACGAGAACGTATCTCTTTTGAGATTAGGGCATTAGGCTTTTATCAAGAGGTAGTACCACACCTTGCACCCAAAATTTATTATGCCGATGAAGCGATGAGTTTACTGATTATGCAGAATCTTTCAGAGCATATTATTATGCGAAAAGGGTTGATTGATGCACTCTATTATCCTAATTTTACTGAGCATATCTCTACTTTTTTGGCTCGAACACTCTTTTTCTCCTCTTCACTTTATCTTAATAGTGCAAAAAAACGGGCATTAGTTGATAAATTTAATAGCAATCGAGAGTTATGTAAACTAACCGAAGATTTTGTTTTTACCCTCCCTTTTATGGAAGATGAGACCAATGATATTAATCCTGATTTATTCAATGAAGCCTATGCACTCTTTGCTGAAAATAGATTTAAAAAAAATGTGCTTAAACTAAAATATATATTTATGACACAGAGTGACGCACTGCTTCATGGGGATTTACATACAGGTTCAATTATGCTTAACCAAAAAGAGACTTATGTTATTGACCCCGAGTTTGCATTTGTTGGGCCTTTTGCTTTTGATATAGGTGCTTTAATTGCCAATATGATTAACGCTTATTTATCACATTTTTATAGAAGTGAGAATAGAGAGTATCAAATGTGGATTTTAGAGAGTATACGAGAGGTTTATATCAAGTTTGAAAACAAGTTTCTAGCACTATGGTCACAATACCCTAACTCTGCACTACTCAAAGAGGGATTTATTTGTGAAAATGAACTTAATGAGTTTAAAGCAGAGTTTATGCAGAATATTTTTTCACAAAGTGTCGGTTTTGCAGGGTGTAAAATAGCTCGACGGGTATTTGGTATTGCAGGGGTAGAGGATATTCGAGGGATTGAAGATAGAGAAAGAAGAGCCAATGCAGAACGATTAGCACTTCGTATTGGTAAAGATTTAATTTTAAATTATGAGACCATTACCAATGTTGATATGTTAATTGCTAGAGTAGAAAAGGGTTAAGCTTTTCTACTTTTTTGGTTCTATTTTTTACTTTCTTTAGCTTTTGTTGCTAAAAAAGCATCGAATTCTTCTTGAGAAAGTGTTACTTTACTGCTTAACATACCTAGAAATTTACTCATTTTATAATGTACTTTACACCCCTCTAGGTTATAGATTTTTTCGTAAAAGGCAACATCTCTATAAGAGATATAAACTTGACCATCTTTGGCTTTATAAACGAGCATCTTTAGTGGTAAATCAAGCCCTGCTTTTGGGTCTTTGGTCATCATCTTTAGACCCACTTTTGGTTTTCCAAAGATAAGCAGTTGTGCTTCGTCAATATCGGCTCCACCTGCTTTTTTTGCATTGGCTTGGTGATCAATTCGGTTAAATACATTGGCACCTTTTTTAGTTACCAGTGTTTCTAGTCGGTTCATGGTCGTATTAACATCAACAGCACTCTGTTTGGTAACAATGCCATGCTCATCTATCTGAGTTGTTTTAACTTCGGTTTTATTAGGAGTTGTTGGCTCATTTGCCATTAATAGGGTACTAAGACCTAGTGCTAAACTGATGGTAAGTAGTTTTTTCATATTTAATCCTTAAGAGGTATTTTTGATAACTATACAAACAGTTATGTTAAATAGGACTTAATTACTCCTAAATTATATTTTAGATATAAACAGGTTATACTTTAAGTAATTATTAATACAAATAAAATATAATCTTATAATAATTATAATAAAAATTAATAATATAGTCTGAATGAATAATATTTCAAGACAAGCTTCGGCAAGTGTGGGGATGTTAACGGGTGAGAGCATTGCCAATCGAATTTTAAATGGTAAAGATGAGATAGATTTTACGAAAGCAGGGATTACTTGTTACTCAATGGTCTCGACCAATCCACTCACTGCGATAGAGATTGCAAAAGATACCATTGTAACCAAAGAGGGATTGGCTAAGGCAGGTACTTCAACACTGAATTTTCGTGATGGAATGGGGCTAATTGGTTGGTATCAAGCGATGGTGGAGACACCTTTTAAATATTAAACTAAAGGATAAGAATGTCTAAGTATATTTACGGTCTCATTATAGCCCTTTTTCTCTACGTAGCAGGGAGTGAGGTCTATAATAGTACGAATAAAAAGAGTGCCAAATCAACACGTTTGGCATGTCATGAGAGTGCCATTACCTTTGAACGGGTCTATCAGCCTGAGCGTGTACAAGAGATGATAGAGACATTCAAAAGTGGAAATGTTGAGTTAAAATCAAAATTTAAATTAGCAGAGTTCATGGAGAGTAAGATGGGACGTTATATTACCATTGAAGAGATTGATGCAATGTTTAAAGAGCAGATAGCAAAACACCATGTTAAAAAAGAGAACAGTAAAAATCTTATTATTAACTATTTTGTTTATGAAAATGATAAAGAAGATCCAGGGAAAAAGACCAAAAAGTCAAAACTCTATGCAGGGTATTTACGTTTAATTTTTATTTTAGAGGGCGAGAAAGTTTACAGTTTTCAGATAGACTTTAAAGATTTAGAGGGGAAAGATATTCCACAGAAAGTGGTCTGTACTGTTGATTCTTTGCTTAGTTTGTAGCAGATAACTCTTTTTTCCACTCTAATTTTTTAACTTTAAAGTGCTTAATGGAGTCTCCATTGCTTAAAATTTTTACCCCTGTAATGTCTTTGTCATTTCTATCTTTATTGTGAAATAACTTCTCTTTTAATGATAAAAGATTAATGTCCCACTCTTTATCAATCTGTTGAACAAACTCTATAATTTACGAATTTGCAAAAAAAGGTGAATTGAAAATTTTAGATGAACAGTGAAAAAAATCACCATTCACGACACTATATTAAACTTAAACTCCTGGTGCTTTCCACATAGAGGTGGTTAACCCTCTATCTACAAGCTCTAACTGAGCTTGATATATCTTCTGCCATTTCTCTTTTATCTCACCATATTGCTGATGGTTTTGCCTATTGGGTTCAAGCTCTCTCTCCCATTTGACTAGATTTTTTGAAGCCTCGTCAATGCTACTGTAGAGTCCTGTTGCTACTCCTGCCAACATTGCTCCACCCAAAGAGGTTGCCTCTTTGACCACAGGTATTTTGACCGATTTACCTGTTACATCAGCCAATATTTGTGACCATAAAGCCCCTCTGCTTGCTCCCCCTGCAAAGGTGATGGTATCACTATCTATACCTGAAAATTTAGATATATTTTCTAGGTTAATGGAACTAACAATAGATGCGTTTTCTTCTAGGCTTCTAAACATAGAGGCTCGGTTACAGATATTTGGGTCAATACTTAAATTAATAAATGAAGGAGAAGCATGATACCACTTTCCATATTTCATCGCATCACTAAAAATTGGCATAATTCCATGAGACCCAAGAGGTACTTTTGATGCTTTCTCTTCAAGTATGGTATAGACATCTATCCCTCTTTTTTGAGCTTCTATCTTCTCCATATCACAAAAAGCATCTCGAAACCATCGCATTACTAAGCCACTAAAAAAGGTGATTCCTTCAGCTTGAGAGAGTCCATTAATCACATGAGGATTAACACGAATACCCATATCAAGAGGAGGTGTAACGCTTGAGTTGATATTGACCACCTGTTGCCAAAAACTACCACCCAATATCGCAACTTCTCCCTCTTTAACTACCCCAAGACCTGCAGAACCGAGTTGAACATCACCTCCACCCATCACAACGGGTGTCCCTTTAGCAAGTCCACTTTCGTTACTCGCTCTGCTGGTCACTTCACCAATAATCTCTGATGGCTCATAGACTTTAGGAAAAATATCACTTTTTAGTCCCACTTTTTTAGCCTGATGAACAGCCCAATCTCTGCTACTTAAGCTAAATATTCCTGTGGTTCCCCCATTAGATGGGTCGGTGGCAATAACGCTTGATAGTTTAGCCAATACCCAGTCGCTAATCATAGAGATTTTAGCCACCTTTTCATAGATAGAGGGACGACTGTTTTTGACCCATAGAAGCCTTGGTAACGCTCCTAATGCAAAGGTCTGCCCCGACTCTTTATAGAATTGCTCTTCGATTCCCAAAAATTTCTTTTTAAGATATTTAACCTCATTAAATGCTCGTGCATCTACATTGGCAACCCCCCAAAGCTCATTGCCCTCTTGGTCATAGAGTACAATTCCCTCACGCATACTTGACGCAGTAACAGCTTTTATGGCTTTGGCTTCTATATTGGCATTGGCAATCGCTCCTTGGATACAGCGACAGACCAAACTCCAGTTGGTTTTAAAATCAAAGCTCATCGAGTTCTCTACACCCTCTTCACTAAGGTGTCTCCACTCTTGTTGTGATACGCCTATTTGATTGCCAAGCTCATCAAAGATAACGGCTCGTACACTGCCTGTTCCTGCATCTATGGTCATTAGGTAGCTCATGTTATTTCCCTTTTTTAGTAGTTAATTATATTGATATTGGTTTCATAATCAAATAGTGTGGGTTGTGTTTTAACAATTTTATTAGCAATAGTAGGAGCTTCATAATTTAATATTAAAGCTTCAAGCATAGAGTTTCTATTGTTTTCAACTCCACCAAGATGATAAAAATGCTCTTTGGTTACCAAGTTAAATTTTTCCCATTCTGCAAATTCCAATATCTTAGGAAACAGATGAATCTCTAAGATTTTCGAGACTATTTTTTAAATTCTTTTTTCTGTTTCATAGTTTTATTCCTTAATATCTGTATGCTCCTATTTCCCTTTGAGTTTCATCTGTTCCAACTCCCAATACTCCATATAGAAACTATCTTTTTCACTGATACTTTTGTATCCTCCCAGTTTTTTTGCGTTTATCATTGCATTCATGGTGTGGTTATTTATATCTTCGATGATAGAAGCCTCTTTCTCATCTTTTCCAAAACTAATGGTTCCAAAATCTTGTAATACTGCCCAATTTGGAGCAGGGTTGAGCATGATTTCATCATAGTTGTGGCGTTCAAAATAATCCTCATACGCTTTAATGTAGTCTGCCAACTCTTTTTCGTAGTCGTCATTAAAGATAATGGGGACTCTTTTGGTTCTAATAATATGCTCTGGGGTTAAAACACCCTGTTGTGAGAGTGCCATATCCTCTTTTGTGGCGAACTGTTTGGCGATTTTTGATTGGTTTACTCTGATGCTTACTTCATAGCCTTTGGCTTGGGAGATAAGCTCTTGAATTTTTTCGATGTTATGAATTCTTTTTTTCTTTGCTTTTTTAAGATACTTTTCTGCGAGTGTTACAGCTTCTATCATGTTGTCATAGCTCTCTTTTGCCGTATTGGCAAAGGTGAAAATACCATGATTGTGTAAAATAATCCCTTTGATGTTCTCCCACTCAATGCCATCGGTCATGTTGTAGACCACTTTTGCCAATAAAAATCCAGGCATGATATAAGGAATTATAATATAGTCTTTATAGACTTCATCAATTATCTCTTCGCCTTTAATAGAGTTGGAAAGGGTGACCATTGCATCTGCATGGGTATGATCGACAAATTTATAGGGGATAAGTGAATGGAGGATTGCTTCGACTGAAGGGTTGGGTGCATTTTTATCGGTGAGTGCCTCTCTTTGATACTTGACCATATCAATATCACTTAGTCGTTCATGTTCTAAAAGCATAATAAGGTCAATGGTCTTAGTTGGAGAGAAGCCTTCTTTTTCAATGGTAGCCAAATCCCAACCACTCCCTTTAACATAGAGTTTATCTTCTATTTTAACCGAGGTATTTCCCCCACCATGAAGTACCAAATTGTCATTACTTCCTAGTAGCCTAGAGGTATAGACCCTTAGTTCTAAATCATTCATATCTTTTGCTGTTTTACTATTGTATAAATTTTTCATACGGGATTGTAGCACTATATCTAAGATTTAATCCTATGAAAAGCAGAATAAAAGAGTTTTTGTATCATAAATGAGTAGGTTTTTAGAAACCAAAGGTTGAAAAAAAGAGAATAAGTAGATAGACTCCCTACCCTATTGGTTGGGAAATTTGGCTACTGCCAACCCAATATTTCTGGTTGGTCGGTAAATTTATCAGTAATAGGAATGCGTATTTCCATATCTCTTCTTAGTTTAAGATTTTTACCAATAATGTTTTTATTGGCATTGTAAATAATAAGATAGTCGTTTGCATCTCCATAATATTTCTGTGCTAACTCTTGTAGTGTCATATTTGGATAGGGAACTCGAATGGTAATCCAAGACATACCTTGCGTTACATGACCCACGCCTCCATTATTATTTGACCCATCTGCTATTAACTGTGTTGTTAACCCCATAGACAATACTAAAGAGGCACCAATTCCCAATTTAAAAAGTTTTTTTAACATTACTTTTTTCTCCTTATTTCAATTAAAATTTAATTCTGATTTTACTCTTTAGTATCTTAAATCTAAATATAATTGTAACTTAATTTTAGATTTGAATCTCTCTCATTTTTAATCAAGATAGATAATGATCGTTTCAGCTTATACGTTGTAGAGTATCATATTATAAAATATAAAAGAATACAGGATAATATTATGCAGGGAAATTATAAAGCCTTATGGCTAGACAAGAATAATCACTTGGTTGTACTTGATCAACGATGTTTACCTTTTGAAGAGAAAACAGTAACATTAACCAATGTGCAGGAGACCATTGATGCGATAGAAAACATGACGGTTCGAGGGGCAGGGGTGATTGGTAATGTGGCAGGATTTGGAATTTATTTGGCTTCAAAAGAGTCTTCTGGTGATTTAAAAAAGTTAGAGCAGTGGGCAGAAGAGATTAAAGAGTCTCGACCTACTGCAATTAATTTGATGTGGGCAGTCGATCGAATGATGAGTATTGCTCGGTATAGCGACAATTGGGCAGAAGATTTAAAACGAGAAGCAATTTTAATTGCCGATGAAGATTGTATTAGAAGTAAGAAGATTGCAGAGCATGGGGCTGATATTATTGAAGAGATTATGTTAAGTCATGGCTTGGAGCGTTTTAATGTTTTAACACACTGCAATGGAGGATGGTTGGCGATTATAGATGAGGGTTCTGCATTGGCTCCTATTTATGAGGCATACCGACGAGGCATTGATATTCATGTTTGGGTTGATGAGACACGTCCACGTAACCAAGGAGCAAATTTGACAGCATGGGAGTTGTTAAAAGCAGGAGTTAAACATACTGTTATTGCCGATAATACGGGTGGACACCTTATGCAAAACTCAATGGTAGATATGGTTATTACAGGAGCAGATAGGGTGGCTAGAAATGGAGACAGTGCCAATAAAATAGGAACCTATCCTAAAGCACTCTGTGCCAATGATAACGATGTTCCTTTTTATATTGCCTTACCTTCTTCTACTTTTGATTTTAAGATTCTTGATGGAGTGGGGGAGATACCCATTGAAATTCGTAGTGAAGATGAGATAAAGTTTATAAAAGGGTTAGATAGAGAGGGGAATATTCAAGAGATTCAGATTGTACCAAGTGCCTCATCGGCACTGAATTATGGTTTTGATGTGACCCCTGCACGACTTATTACAGGATTAATTACAGAACGAGGGGTTTGTATGGCAGAGAGTGAAGCGATTGGTGAACTGTTTAAGGATTTGATATGATTGATGGTATCATAAAGTATAATTTAGCATATAAAAAATCTGCTCCATTAAGAGAGAACCGATTTTTAGGAATTGAAGCAGTACGAAAACGACTGGTAGCATTGGGCTTTATTGGGGTTTATACCAATGGGGTTGGATATGGAAATATTAGCCAACGAGCCAGAGGAGATGCCTTTGTCATTACAGGTACACAGACAGGACATCTTAAAAATTTGGATGCCAATCACTATGCTCTAATTGAGGAATTTAATGATAAACGATTTTATTTAAGATCTTCGGGGGCTATTAAACCCAGCAGTGAAGCGTTAACTCATGGAACCATCTATAATTTAAGTAGCCAAATTAATGCAGTGATTCATATTCACTCTAAAGGGATTTGGAACTACATGCTTCAAAGTGGCTTTTTAAAAACAGGTATAGTAGAGTATGGAACTGTTGAGATGATAGATGAGGTCAATCGAATTTATAAAGATAGAAATCCATTAAGTAATCCAAAGTTTGTAATGAGTGGTCATTCTGAAGGGGTAATGTTTTTTGGTAAAGATTTAGAAGAGGTAGAACGGACACTATTAGAGGTGGTTGGGTTGTTTGTTGAACGCCCATCAAATCCAAATTGAGTTTTAGATATAATTTCAAAATTATAAAGCCCTCAACGTTAACATGCTTGAGGAGCAAAGGAAGTATATGTTCGTAGATAGTGTAGATTTAATGTTAACTTCGGGTAAAGGTGGGGCAGGGTGTGTCTCGTTTTGGACTGAAAAGTTTGTGGCCAAAGGTGGTCCTGATGGTGGTGATGGTGGTAAAGGTGGTTCGGTCTATTTTAAGGTTGACAACAATACCGATACGCTCTCTGCCTTAAGAGGTCGTAAGCATATGAAAGCCGAAAATGGTCATCCTGGTGAGGGTCGTAAGTGTTATGGTCGTAAGGGGCAAAGTATTGATATTATTGTTCCTCCTGGAACACAAATTGTTGATGCTTTAAGTGAAGAAGTCCTGTTTGATCTGCTTGAAGATGGAGAACGGGTACTCTTTTTAGAAGGGGGTAAAGGGGGGCTTGGTAACTTGCATTTTAAACGTTCAACCAACCAAAGACCCACCTATGCCCAACCTGGATTACCTGGCATTACCAAAGAGATACGCTTAGAGATGAAGCTGATTGCTGATGTTGGATTGGTGGGGTATCCAAGTGTTGGAAAATCAACACTTATCTCTGCCATCTCTAATGCTCGTCCTAAAGTGGCGAGTTATGAGTTTACTACATTAACACCCAATCTTGGTGTGGTGATGGTGGGCGAATTTGACTCTTTTATGATGGCAGATATTCCTGGAATTATCGAGGGTGCGAGTGATGGTCGTGGGCTTGGTTTGGAATTTTTAAAACATATTGAACGCACCAAGACGCTACTTTTGATGGTAGACGCTGCAAACTATCGTGAGATGCAGTATCAGTATGAGACACTATTGGTAGAGCTACAACGATACTCTAGTGAGTTGGCAGGTCGAAGATTTGCAGTTGCCATTACTAAATGTGATTCATTTCCTACAAGTGAAGTAAACGCCTTAACCCAAAAATTTATTGAAGATATTGGATTGACTCCTAATAAAACATTGAATCACTATAAAGCCAATAAGGAGTATATCTCTTATGGTTTTGTTGAAGATTTTGGGGTAGATTTACCTATTGATGAGCCACTTTTTGTCTTGCCTATCTCTTCTGTGTCGCATCTTAATACAGAAGCCTTGCGTTATGCCTTAAAAAGTTTTGTAAAGAGTGTAGAAGAGCAAGAGAAAGAGGCATAATGAGTATTAACCGTATTGTTATCAAAGTTGGTTCCCATGTTTTAACCGAAAAAGGAGCGGTAGCCAAAGAGAGAATGCTAGACTTGGTTGATCTTATCGCCTCATTGATGCAAAAAGGTAAAGAGGTTATATTGGTTAGTTCAGGAGCCGTTTCGGCAGGTTATACGGTGTTGCCATTGGACAGATGGAGTGTAGGAAATAAGCAGGTACTCGCAGCGATTGGTCAGCCACTTATTTTAAAAATGTATCAAGAAAAGTTTGCTAAGTATAATATTTTATGTTCACAAGTGCTGTTGAGTGCAGCTGATTTAGATTCTAAAAAACGAACCCATTTGGCACAACTGGCGATTGATAATCTTTTAGCCAATGGGGTGGTTCCCATTATTAATGAGAATGATGTCATTGCCACCGAAGAGTTGGTTTTTGGAGACAATGATCAACTCTCTGCCTATGTGGCAGAGAACTTTAATGCTAAACTGTTGGTTATTCTTTCGGATATTGATGCCTTATACGACAAAGACCCAAGAGCATTTGATGATGCTGTGGTGCGTAGAGAAGTGAGTATGATTACAGCAGAGGAGCTTGATGCTCCAACCACGGCAAACAATGAGTTTGCAACAGGTGGAATTATTACCAAACTTAAAGCAGCCCATTTTTTACTAGAGCGTAACAGAGAGATGTTTTTAGCAACAGGGTTTGGATTAGATGATGCCAAAAGTTTTCTGCTTGATGGTGTACAGCAGGGTGGAACACTCTTTAGAAGATAGAATGGATGATGCGTATGCCTTCCAAGATTCCAAAGTTTGCTTTTTGTCTTAGAATCTTTTTCATTGCCCAATCAAAGCTTACTAATACTCTCTCCATAAGTTGCTCCTTTTTTGAGTTGATTATACTGTTTTGATGCTTGGGACTTTCCAACTTTAAAAAATATAGAGTTCAGTATTACCGAACCTACATATCCCCGTAGGTCGGGTTGCCCTCTATTTGTAATGAAAAAAATCATAAAAGTGGAGATTGAACGGCAGTATAAAGATTGTCGTGAATTTCATATTAGTGGGGATTTATTGGTTATCTATTTTAT
>DCAF01000012.1:64597-76629 GCA_002311915.1 Sulfurovum sp. UBA1140
AAAAAATAATTTATTTATTCAAACCGTTAATGTTCGGTGTTACCGATGTTGGTAGTGGACTCTTGAAAATTTATTTTCAAGGATTCCCTATGTCTGCTATTCCTCCTCATCGAACCCCTCAGAGATTCTTCATTTTTGGCAATGGCTCTTTAAAAACCAACATCGAATTGGAAAAGTGAAAGATTTTAACGCTGTTCCCAATATTTCTAAGATTTTAAAGTTTATTGGCGAGAAGATAACGCTTAATAGGCAAGTTTTTACCATTGATAATTTGGTGGCTGTTCAAGGAGGGGTGAATATTACGCTTAAAGATGAATTTGGAAAAGTGGGGATTTTGTGTGATAAGCGTGGGGAGAGAGTTCATTTAGTTGAGGGGGTTGAAGAGTTTTGTAAGAATTCTATTTTAAAAAAATTCCCTTTTTAAGATTACTTTTAATCCCCTCTAGTAAATCTAAAAACTCATTAACCGTGCCTGTTCCTTGGATATTGTCTATAACTTTTTTACCATCATTGGTGATAAAATAGAACGAGGGGGTTCCTAAAGATTTAAGTTCTAGGGGGAGCTTTTCTATAAGCACGTTCTTTTTAACCAAGATAAAGTCTTTGTCAAGTGCCTCTTTGACCTGCTCTTCGACTAAAACTTCTCTGTCCATCTGCATACACCCTCTACAGAAGGGAATATAACCCTCTATAAGAATAATTTTATTTGTGGCTTTGGCTTTAATAAGAGCCTCTTCATAGGTGTGTCGTTGAACGGAGTGTTTGATAATTGTCTTCTCTGCGTAGTCAAACATATATTCTGCTAAAAGCTCAATCTCCTCTTCATCTATCTGACCTTGCATACTAGGCATGGTTTTAAAATGTTTGATAACTGCTTGGGGTAGAATGGTTTTGTTTATATCGGGGGAGTTGATATACTCATTTAAAAAGTTTTCAATCTCCATAAGTTGGGACTCTTTGTCGGCTTTTCTGTCACCTACTTGGTCTTTGAGTGCAAATGATAACTCTACAAGCGTGGGGGCAGTAAGGTTTAAATCGCTGTTGTCAAACTCATAATTGAGCAGGAGTTTACTTTGAGGAATGTAATTTTGATGGCATGGACTACATTTTTGATTAAAGATTTCTTTTCCACTGTTGGCAAAGAGCAGTGTTGTGCTTAGGGTTAGAATGGACAGTATAGACCTCATGTATCAAAACTCCTTGTGATTATTATCATAAAGTATAACTAAAAATTATTAAAAATATCTTTGTTCAAAAGTTCCTCTCTTCTTCTGCTATAATTTGGGCAAAAATTGAGGAGAGATGAGTTGAAAAAAGTGGTTTATATGGGAACTCCCCATTATGCAAAAGAGATATTGCAAACATTGATAGATGATAAGCAGATAGAAGTTCCTTTGGTTCTTACACAACCCGATAGAAAAGCAGGGCGTAAAAATGCATTGAAAGCTCCTGATGTAAAACTTTTGGCTCTGGAGTATAATTTACAAATACTGCAACCCGAAAAATTGAGTGATGAAGGGGTTTACGATGCAATTGTTGATGCCCAACCTGATTTTATTGTGGTGGCTGCATTTGGACAGATGTTGCTTAAAAATATTTTAGATATAGCTCCTTGTATTAATCTACACGCTTCACTGCTTCCTATTTATCGGGGGGCGAGTCCTGTACAGCAGTCACTGTTAAATGGTGATAGATTTACAGGAGTGACGGCAATGCTTATGGAAGAGGGGTTGGACAGTGGTCCTATTTTAGGGTATCGCTATTTTCAGATTCCTAAAAATATGCTTTTGTCTGAACTAATGAATCGTTTAAGTGATGATGCTTGTGCTTTAACGGTTGATACACTACATCGTTTTGATACACTTGAACCCTTAGAGCAGATACGAGCCGTGGCAAGCCATTGTAAAAAGATTAAAAAATCAGATGGAGTGGTTGAGTTTGATGATGCGTTGACGTTGTACAACAAATATAGAGCATTTGAGGGGTGGCCAACGGTGTTTGTAAAAAATGGTACCAAGCTTTTAGATATTGAGTTGGTTGAGACAAAAAGTAACAATGAATCAGGTCTAATTTTAGATATTAATGAAGAGGGTATTTTAATTTCTTGTTTACATGGAACTCTTAAAATAGGCAGACTTCAACCTGCTTCAAAAAAGGCAATGGATGCCAATTCATATTGTGTAGGACGGGGGTTAAAAGTTGGAAATAGTCTATTTTAACGAGTTAGCATCGACACAAACTTATCTGATTGAAGCGTTAAAATCAAATAGATATTCTGCACCAATTGCTGTTATCACCAAGAGGCAAACCCAAGGTATTGGAAGCCGAGAGAATCAGTGGGAGGGGGGAGATGGGAATCTTTTTTTCTCTTTTGCTGTGAATTTAGATGACTTACCTGAAGATTTAATGTTAAATTCTGTTTCTATCTATTTTTCATATATGATGAAAGAGGTGTTGGCTGAATATACCGATGATATTTGGCTTAAATGGCCAAATGATTTATATTCTTTTAAGTATAAGGTTGGTGGAACCATTACCAAAAAGTTGGACAGCGTTTTGGTGTGTGGAATGGGTATAAATTTACAAAAAAGTTCAAATGGCTATGAAGCATTGAATCTGGACATCGAGGCGAATTTTTTACTCGAAAAGTATCTTGAGGCACTGGTTGAGTATCCTTCTTGGAAGCAGGTATTTAGTAAGTATGCGATAGAATTTGAAAGAAGTAAGAAATTTTTTACTCACGTAGAAGGAGAATCAAAAAGCCTTGAAAATGCCATTTTATCGAATGATGGCTCATTAATATTAGATAATAAGAGAGTATATAGTTTAAGATGAGTGAAATAATTACAATAGCAAATCAGAAGGGTGGAGTGGGTAAGACAACAACAGCTGTTAATCTTGCTGCTTCTTTGGCAGAGAGTGGCAAAAAAGTGCTACTTATTGATGCCGACCCACAGACCAATGCGACAACAAGTTTAGGATTTAATAGAAATGATTATGAGTATAATGTTTATCATGTACTGATTGGAATTAAAAGTATCTCAGAGGTGATACTGAAAACAAAAATAAAAAATTTAGATATGGTACCTGCAAACATCGGTTTGGTGGGTGTTGATAGGGAGTTTTATAACTCTCGAAAGAAAAATAGAGAATTACTCTTAAAGACAGCACTTAAACCTATAACAGATGAATATGATTATATTTTGGTCGATTCACCTCCTGCTTTAGGACCCATTACCATTAATGCATTGGGGGCAGCCGATTCGGTGATTATTCCGATTCAGTGTGAATTCTTTGCACTTGAAGGGTTGGCACAACTGCTCAATACGATTAATCTGTTAAAAAAGTCTATTAATCCTAAATTGGTGATTAAAGGCTTTTTACCAACCATGTATTCTGGAAGAAATAATCTTTCACGACAGGTACTGGCTGATTTATCTCATCACTTTAAAGATAAGCTTTTTTTAGATAAAGAGAATGAATTTATTATCGTACCACGAAATATTAAGATTGCAGAGAGTCCAAGTTTTGGTCAACCTGTGACTTCCTATGCCCGTAAGTCAAAAGGGGCAATTGCTTATACCAATTTAGCAAGAAGTATTATTGTAACCAAAGGATAGCGTGATGGCACTAGGTAAAGGCTTAGGAGCGATACTTGATGAGATTGGACAAGCCTATGAGAATGAGATAACTTTTGAGAATAGCTCGGCAGGTCAGGTTAAAGAGATAGAGTTGCATGAGATTACTCCTAACCCCTATCAACCACGAAAGCATTTTGATGAAGAGGCACTTGTTGAGTTAAGCGAATCGATTAAACGTTATGGTCTGCTTCAGCCTATTGTTGTGATTGATAAGGGAGAGAGTTATCTGCTTGTAGCAGGAGAACGACGGCTTCGAGCTCATCAATTGGCAGGATTAGAGACCATTGTTGCCATTGTTGCTGATGTGGCTATTGATGAAGCAAAACTGCGTGAGTTGGCACTGATTGAAAATATTCAACGAGAAGACTTAAATGCGATAGAGTTGGCACACTCTTATGATGAGTTGATTAAAGTTTACAAAATTACACATAATGATTTATCCGAAGTTGTGAGTAAAAGTCGTTCTCAAATTACCAATACCCTACGATTATTGGCTCTTTCTGAATATGTCCAGAGTAATCTAATCGCGGGTGAAATATCTCAAGGACATGCAAAGATATTGGTAGGGTTTAATGATGAAGAGCAGAAAGCCTTGGTGGATACAATTATTGCCCAGAAGCTTTCTGTACGTGAAACAGAATTGATTGCAAAAAGTAAAAAGGATTTGGCTTCAAATCATAAAAGCTCTAAAAAAAGAGAGTTTGACTTTATGCGTAAGCAAGAAGATAACTTGGTGGGAAAACTCCCTTTTCCCATAAAAGTAAAAAATAATACCTTAGAGATTAAATTTAAAAATAAAAAAGAAGTTGAAAGATTTCTTTCGATGCTAGATTAATCTACCCCTTAGAATTGATACCAATCGTAACAAGCTCCAGTTAATCCCTCCTTATCTCTTTTATAAGGATAAAAGAGATTTGTTCTTAATAGATATATTACATCAAACAAGTTATAATACGCGAAATTTTTTGAGGAGTTTTAATGCTTGACTTGGACCCCCGTTTGATGTTATTTGTTCTAGTGATTTTCTTATCTCTGAGATTTTTGTTAAATCAAATGCTTTTTCAGCCACTACTAAAGTACATGGATGATAGAGATAAATCTATAGCAGATGATTTACAAAATGCAAAAGAGATGTCAGGAAATAATGATGAACTAAATGCGAAGGCTGATACTGTGTTGGCTAATGCTAAAGCAGAAGCTAATGCTATTAGAGAAAAAGCTATGAGTGAAGCTAAATCTTTAGCCGATAGTAAAATTGAGAGCAAAACTAAAGAACTTGATAATAAATATCAATCATATTTGGCTGAACTTTCAGAAAGCAGAGATGAGTTAACAAAATCTCTCTCTGATCAAATGCCTCTTTTCAAAGAGAGTCTAAAAACTAAAATGAGTAATTTATAAAGGAGGATGGAGAATGAAATTGAATAAGATACCATTAGCTGTTGCTTTTGTGTTGCCTGTTGTAGCTATGGCAAGTGGTGCAGAGCACCACGATGTTACCATGTCCAACTCTGACTTTTGGTACAGAGTTCTTAACTTTTCTATCTTTGCTGGTCTTCTGTATTGGCTGTTAGCCAACCCTGTTAAGGATTTCTTTAAAGGAAGACAAGTAGATATTGCAAATCAACTCAAAGAGATTGAAGAGAAATTACAAGCATCGAAAGATGCAGGTAAGGCAGCCGAAGCACAACTAAAACTTAATGAGGTTAAAGCCAAAGAGATTGTTAGTGATAGTATTAATGAGGCTAAAATTTTAGCAGAGAATATCGCTAAGAAAAATAGAGAGGCACTGGTTGCACTTGATAAGAGTCTTGATGAGAAGATGGAGCTTGAGGGTAAAAAAATGGCAAAAGAGGTCGTCAACAGACTACTTCAAGAGAACATTACTAGTGATGATATTGCCGTTAGTGAATCAAAAGTGGTATCTTTAGTATCTAAGAAGGTGGCATAATGGAAGAGCTAATTGCAAAACGATATGTAAATGCCCTATCAGAGGTAGCCTCATTTGAACAAAAAGTTGCTTATAGTGAGATATTAACTTCTATTGCTAAACTTTTTGAAGATGAGAAGGTAGCAGAGAGATTGACCTCTCCATTGATAACTTCGGCAGATAAGACCACTTTTGTGCTGGATGGAATTAAGGGGAGTGACTCTAACCTAGAGAATTTTATTAAAATCTTGGGTGAGAATAGTCGACTTGACCTTATTCCTACTATTGCAAAATCTCTTAATCAAGAGTTACAAAAAGAGAATAATAATTACGATGGAATTGTTTCATCTAGTAACACTTTATCTGATGAAGATCTTGCTGACTTGCAAGAGTCTCTTAAAAAATATACAGGCTCTACCATCAATTTGACGCAAGTTCAATCTGATTTAGAGGGTATAAAGATATCGGTTGAAGATTTAGGCATTGAGGTAAACTTTTCTAAGCAGAGAGTTAAAGAACAATTAATTGATTTTATTACAAAATCACTATAAATAAACGGAAGGAGTTGCAGTGGCAAATAAGTTACAAGCAGACGAAATTAGCTCGATAATCAAAGAGAGAATCGAGAATTTTGAGATAGGTGTAGATATCAACGAAGTTGGTAAAGTAGTAGGTGTTGCAGATGGAATTACGTCTGTATATGGTCTTAACAACGTTATGGCTGGAGAGGTTGTAGAGTTCGAAACTGGTGTAAACGGTATGGTTCTTAACCTTGAAGAGGCAAATGTTGGTATTGTTGTTTTGGGTTCAATGGTAGGAATTAGAGAAGGAATGAGCGTTAAGCGAACAGGAAAACTTCTTAGAATACCTGTAGGTGATGCTATGGTTGGACGAGTTGTTAATTCACTTGGTGAGCCAATTGATGGCAAAGGTCCAATCGAGACAACAGAGACAAGACTTCTCGAAGAGAAAGCACCAGGAATTATGGCTAGAAAGTCAGTTCATGAGCCACTTCAAACGGGTATCAAAGCAATTGATGCACTTGTACCAGTTGGACGAGGGCAAAGAGAGCTTATTATTGGTGACAGACAGACAGGTAAAACAACTTTGGCGATTGATACCATTATCAACCAAAAAGGTCAAGATGTTACTTGTGTTTATGTTGCAATTGGTCAAAAGCAGTCAAATATCGCTGCAATGGTTAAAAAACTAGAAGAGCATGGAGCAATGGAGTATACAATTATTGTTGCATCTACAGCTGCTGATTCTGCTGCGTTACAGTACCTTGCACCTTATGCTGGTGTTACTTTGGCTGAGTATTATATGAACTCTAGTAGACATGCTGTTATCTTTTATGATGACTTATCTAAACATGCTGTTGCATATAGAGAGATGTCATTGATTCTTAGAAGACCTCCAGGTAGAGAGGCGTATCCAGGAGATGTTTTCTATCTTCACTCAAGACTTCTTGAGAGAGCTGCGAAACTAAGTGATGCAAATGGTGCAGGTTCAATTACTGCGTTCCCAATCATTGAGACACAAGCAGGAGATGTTGCAGCGTATATTCCTACCAACGTAATTTCAATTACTGATGGACAGATTTTCCTTGAAACTGACCTATTTAACTCGGGTATTAGACCTGCTATTAATGTTGGACTATCGGTATCAAGAGTTGGTGGTTCTGCTCAGATTAAGGCTACTAAGCAAGTTGCAGGGACACTTAGACTTGACCTCGCTTCGTATAGAGAGCTTCAAGCATTTGCACAGTTTGCGTCAGACCTTGATGAGTATAGTCAACAGCAATTGGCAAGAGGAGCTAGAATGGTTGAGGTTCTTAAGCAAGGACCATTTGTTCCCGTGCCAATTGAGAAGCAAGTTGTTATGATTTTTGCAGGAAATGCAGGTTATCTGGATTCGATTCCAGCAACAGCTGTTACTAAATTTGAAGCAGAGTTTATGCCATTTATGGATGCTAAACACTCAGCTATTTTGGACAGTATCAGAGATGAGAAGAAAATCACCGATGATACTGACGTGGCATTGAAAAAAGCACTGGACGATTTCAGCGAAACTTTTTCGGCATAAGGCTAAAAAATGGCTAACTTAAAAGATATTAAACGGAAGATTTCGAGTGTCAAAGGTACTCAGAAGACGACCCGTGCAATGAAACTTGTTTCATCTGCGAAGCTTAAGAGGGCAGAAGAGGTTGCAAAACGCTCTAAAATTTATGCCTCTAAGCTAACTGAGCTTCTTGGTGAGATTGCTCAGAAGATGAATCAATCTGAGGGTGAGATTGATAATATTTTCTTTAGAGAAAATAAAAATCCATCCAAAGTTGATATTGTATTTGTCTCTGCTGATAAAGGTCTTTGTGGTGGATTTAACTATCAAACCATCAAGCGAACCAATAAACTTTTAAAAGAGTTTGGTGATGCTGGTGTTGAGGTTAGATTAAGTGGTGTCGGTAAAAAAGGTATCGCTTTCTATAAATACAACAAACAAGAGATGTTAAATGAGATAGAGGGCTTGAGTGCTTCTCCAAATTATGAAGATGCTTCTAAATTTATCTCTCTTTTGGTTGAAGATTATATTGCTGGAAAAACTGATAAAATTATATTGGTCTATAATGGCTATGTAAATATGATTACTCAGGAGATCGTTGAGCAACAACTTCTACCCGTTGACATGTCAAACATCAAGTTAAATGCTGTCTCACTCTCTGAACTAGAGATTGAACCAGATGATGATGATACACTCATGGACGCATTGGTCAGAAAGTATATTGAGTATTCAATGTATTACGGATTACTTACATCACTTGCAGGTGAGCATAGTGCTAGAATGCAAGCGATGGACGCAGCGACCAAGAATGCAGGTGAGATGGTGCAGAAGTTAACAGTGAAGTATAACAAAGCAAGACAAGAAGCGATTACAACTGAACTCATTGAGATTATCAGTGGTATGGAATCGTTGAAATAAGAAGAGGAGAATATTATAATGACAGGTAAAGTAGTACAGGTACTAGGTCCAGTTGTAGATGTTGATTTTACGGATTATCTTCCAGCAATCAACGAAGCATTGGAGACGACAATTAAACTAGAGAGTGGAGACCAAAGATTGGTCTTGGAAGTTGCAGCACAACTTGGTGATAACCGTGTTAGAACCATTGCAATGGATATGAGTGAAGGTCTTGTAAGAGGTCAAGAGGTAAAAGCTACTGGTGATTCAATTAAAGTTCCAGTTGGTGAAGAGGTTCTTGGACGAATCTTTAATGTTATTGGTGAGACCGTTGATGACGCTGGTGATTTCTCTGCAAAAGAGTACAAGTCTATTCACAGAGACCCACCACCATTTGAAGAGCAAAGCACAAAAACAGAAGTTTTTGAGACAGGTATCAAAGTAGTTGACCTCCTTGCACCATATAACAAAGGTGGAAAAGTAGGACTATTTGGTGGTGCTGGTGTTGGTAAAACTGTAATTATTATGGAACTTATCAATAACGTTGCAATGAAACACAGTGGTTACTCTGTATTTGCTGGTGTTGGTGAGAGAACTCGTGAAGGAAATGACCTTTACTTTGAAATGGAAGAGTCAAACGTACTTGACAAAGTTGCACTCTGTTATGGACAGATGAGTGAACCTCCTGGAGCTAGAAACAGAATTGCGTTGACTGCACTTACTATGGCAGAGCATTTTCGTGATGAGATGGGTCTTGATGTTCTTATGTTTATTGATAATATCTTTAGATTTGCTCAATCAGGTTCAGAGATGTCAGCACTTCTTGGTCGTATCCCGTCAGCAGTTGGATATCAGCCAACATTGGCATCAGAAATGGGTAAACTTCAAGAGAGAATTACATCGACAACCAAAGGTTCAATTACTTCTGTTCAAGCAGTATATGTACCAGCAGATGACTTGACAGACCCTGCTCCTGCATCAGTGTTCGCACACCTTGACGCAACAACAGTTCTAAACCGTTCAATCGCAGAAAAAGGTATCTACCCAGCAGTTGACCCACTAGACTCAACGAGCCGAATGCTTGACCCATCGATTATTGGTGATGAGCATTATGCAGTTGCAAGAGGTGTTCAGTCAATCCTTCAAAAGTATAAAGACCTTCAAGATATTATCGCAATTCTTGGTATGGATGAGCTTTCAGAAGAGGACAAAAAGACTGTTGAGAGAGCAAGAAAAATCGAGAAGTACCTATCTCAACCATTCCATGTTGCTGAAGTATTTACAGGAAGCCCAGGTGTATATGTTGAACTTGCTGATACTATTGCAGGATTCAAAGGTCTTATCGAAGGTAAATATGACGATATGCTCGAAGCATCTTTCTACATGGTAGGTAATATGGACGAAGCTATCGCTAAAAATGAGAAGATTTTAGCGAAAAACAAATAAGTAGAAGGAGCAAAATATGAAGCTCATGAAACTTGAAATTGTGACACCTCTTGGTGTCATTTTCGATGATGAAGTTAAACAGGTAACCATTCCTGGTAGCGAAGGTGAGTTTGGAGTTTTGGCAGGTCATGCCTCTTTGGTCTCACTTCTTGATACAGGTGTTATAGTCATAGAGACAAAAGAGTCTAAAGAAATTTCTGTAGCTGTTAATGGTGGTTATGTGAAAGTTGGCGAAGATAAAACTCTCTGTGTTGTTGATGGTGCAGTAGCACTTAATGCTGAAGATTCTAATCTTGCAAATGCTCTTGCAGAAGCCAAAGAGTTACTTGCTAAAGCAGGTGAATCTAGTATGGCTCTTGCCTCTGCTATGGCTAAAGTAGACAGTATGGGTAAGAGTATCTAAACTCTTAAACTTTAGGGTTTTTCCCTAAAGTTATTTTTTATACAACCATACTTCATAATTTAAATTTTACGTTTAATTATAAAAATAACCCCCTTAACCCTTAAAAAGATAAGCTTTCACAGAGAACAAATATGCTAGTATTCTTTACATTATATCGTTTTAAAAAGGACTATGCAAATATGGCATTTTTTGAGATACTTCAAGGTTATATTGATAAAAGTAGTGCGATTACTATTTTTGTATTGGTGTTGCTCTCTATCTACTTAATTATTACCCTTTGGATATTTATCTACCGATATTTTTCTATTAAATCTAAAATTAATATCGAGACCCGTTCAGTGAATAAACTCTATATGGGGCGAAGTAAAAGTGTGGATGGTGATTCACTGCTCTATACCTATTTAAATAAAGTTTTAATTCCCAATAGAGCAATATTTTCTGTAGCCAAAAACTCTGCTATTAAAGGAGCAACAAGTGGTTTAACGGCTCTTTCTATTATTGCATCAACCTCTCCTTTTATTGGATTGTTTGGTACCGTTGTGGCTATTTTAGAAACCTTCTCCTCTTTGGGTAGTCAAAAAGGATCATCTATTGCTATTGTTGCTCCTGCCATTTCAGAAGCACTAGTAGCAACGGCTGCGGGTATTGCAGTGGCAACATTTGCGTATACTTTTCATCTGATTTTAAAACGAAAAGCCTATGAGTTGAATGTATTACTTGAGAGTCAAGCCGATTTAATACTCTCTCAAAAGGCATAGAGATGATGGAGTGGGATGAGAATCCTGATTTAAATATTACACCATTGATTGATGTTATGTTGGTACTAATGGCAATTTTTATGATTACCATTCCTGTTATGCAGTATCAAGAGCAGATAGAGCTTCCTGATGGGTCTCGTTCACTTAAAGTAAGTGAGCAGAAGACTTTAACAGTAGAGATAGACAGAGAGTTAAATATTCACTATAACAGTGAGGTCTATACACTAGAGAGTTTTCCTGATGCGTTTCGATTTAAAACAGGAGATGCTGATAAGAGCCAAGCTATTTATATTAATGCCGATAAAGAGATTGCCTATGAGCATGTTATCTATCTTTTAAAAGTAGTTAAGCAGAGTGGCTTTACAAAGGCATCGCTTCTAACACTATGAATAAATTAATTAGTGGTATTGTTGCTGTTGGCATCTATTTTGGGCTGGTTTTTATAATACTGCTCTACTATAATGTACATGAAGAGAAAGCTAAAAATTATGTTGAAAAAAATAGTAATAGGGTCACCGTTACTCTGGTTAATAGCGATAAAACAGTTTTTAATAAAAGTTCAAAAGTTACCACACCAACCAAAGGAGTAGACCCTTCACAAAGTATTAAACAGCAGATAATTCCCCCTATAATTCCTATTCCTATTCCGATACCCGTACCTAAAAAACAGGCTGTTAAAACTGTGCCGAAAGTTAAAGCAGAGCCAAAGAAATTGGTTCAACCCAAAGAAGATAGACGAAAAAAAGAGAAAGAGGCACGTGTTAAAGCAGAGCAGAAAAAAAGAGAGTTGGCGCGTATAAAAGTTAAAGAAGAGAACAGAAGAGCCGAACGAGTGGCACGTCTTAAAAAAGAGAAAGAGATAAAACGTTTAGCCACAGTTAAAGCCAACAAAGAGG
>DCAF01000012.1:76825-77964 GCA_002311915.1 Sulfurovum sp. UBA1140
GCAAAGCGTCAAGAACGTATTAAAGCCGAAAGAGAGAGAAAGAAGCTAGTAGAAGCTGAAGCAAAAAAGAATCAACAGCGTTCTAAAGACCTTTTTGCATCGGTTACGACCAGTAGCCGACCTAAACCTGTTAAAGAACCAAGTCAAGTTAGACACAACTCATCGGTGACGGATAGAATCAAGAATACCCATTTAAGTGGACAGATTTCTAATCGAAATCGAGAACGTGGGGTAGAGAATGCGTATATTGCCAAGGTACAAAGTTTGCTACACAATTGGCCAGCTGAAAGTAATTATAAAGGGAGTCAAGTCAAGATAAAATTTACTATTTATAGTAGTGGAAAATTTAAATTTAGATTGACCAGCCGTTCACCCAATCAAAATTTTAATCAAGGTCTGATTGAGTATTTAAAACAGCTTCAACGTATAGGTTTTGGACAACACAGTAAATCAACACCATATGATATAGCGGTGACATTTAGGGCAAGATAACTTTTCTCTTTAGTTTGATATTGAAAATTGAGTATTTGTATGAATAAAAGTATTATAATTATTGTTTGAAAAATAATGATTTAAGAAGATATGGCGCGGTGGACGAGACTCGAACTCGCGACCCCCTGCGTGACAGGCAGGTATTCTAACCAACTGAACTACCACCGCACCTATGAATGTAAAAGAATTGTATCTAAAATTTCTTGGAGAAACTTTAAACCTACTAAATGGTGGTCGCTACAAGACTCGAACTTGTGACATCTACCTTGTAAGGGTAGCGCTCTACCAACTGAGCTAAGCGACCGTATGTATTGTTTTAATTGGCGACCCCTAAAGGATTTGAACCTTTGTCTTTGCGATGAAAACGCAATATCCTTGGCCACTAGATGAAAGGGTCATCTAGACCTTAAACAATAACTGTAAAAATGGTGGTCGCTACAAGACTCGAACTTGTGACATCTACCTTGTAAGGGTAGCGCTCTACCAACTGAGCTAAGCGACCAATAAAATTTAAAATAACGTGGTGACCCTTCATGGATTCGAACCATGGGCCCACTCCTTAAAAGGGAGTTGCTCTACCAACTGAGCTAAAAGGTCTTGTAAAAAATAAGTTTTTTGAACGTTATGGCGCGGTGGACGAGACTCGA
>DCAF01000012.1:78026-108831 GCA_002311915.1 Sulfurovum sp. UBA1140
CAACTGAACTACCACCGCACCTATAAAAATGTTATGTAAAATAACGTGGTGACCCTTCATGGATTCGAACCATGGGCCCACTCCTTAAAAGGGAGTTGCTCTACCAACTGAGCTAAAAGGTCACGTTTTAACTTAATCGTGTGATTAAGTGGACGGAATTATATCCTATGATCTTTTATATGTCAAGGGTTTTTGTAAAAATTATAAATTTTTTTTCAAAAGGGCAATGGCTGTATCAGTTGCTTGGGTTTGAACGGCTTTTCTGTCTCCTTGAAAAAGGTATCTGTTAATAATAAAATTTTGATTATTTCTAATACCAATGTAGACGGTTCCTACAGGTTTTTCTATACTTCCCCCTGTAGGTCCTGCGATACCACTCACTGCAATGGCATAATTGGCATGAGCCAGTTTAATAATTCCTGTTAGCATCTCTTGAACACACTCTTTGCTAACCGCACCATAATGAACAAGTGTTTTTTCTGATACCCCTAACCATTCGCTCTTAATGGCATTAGAGTAGGTGACACAAGAGCCACCAAGTACGGATGATGCTCCTGAAATGGCGGTAAATTCCGAGGCAATTCGCCCCCCTGTACAGCTTTCGGCAAAGGTTATGGTTTGAGCATTCTTTTTAAGATGCTTAATAATTTCTATCGTATTTTGTTCTGTTTCACTGTTTTTCATTGGATAATTATACCCAAAAGTAGTTTTAGATATAATCACGTCAATTATAAAAGACAAGGTTATTTTAATGGATTTTAAAGATACACTACTACTCCCAAAGACCAATTTCCCAATGCGTGGAAATCTTCCAAACAACGAGCCAAAACGTTATAAAAAATGGTTTGATGCCAATATGTACGAGCAGATGAAGAGCAAAAGAGAGGGTGCTGAACTCTTTACCCTTCATGATGGCCCCCCTTATGCCAATGGTGATATTCATATTGGTCATGCCCTAAATAAAACACTTAAAGATATTATTTTAAAATATAACTATTTTCAAGGTAAAGCTGTCAGAATGACCCCAGGTTGGGATTGTCATGGCTTACCAATTGAACAAAAAGTTGAAGAGAAGCTGGGTAAAAGTAAAAAAGAGGCAATGGATACAGCCAAGTTTAGAGAGCTTTGTCGTAAACATGCGGGTAAGTTTGTAGATATTCAACGAGAGAGTTTTAAGCAGTTGGGTATTATGGCAGATTGGGACAACCCTTATGTGACCATGGATTTTAAATTTGAAGCCAATATCTACCGAACACTGTGTGAAATAGCACAGCAAGGACTTTTGGTTGAGCGACATAAACCGATTTTTTGGTCATGGGCAGCACGAACAGCACTGGCCGATGCCGAGGTAGAGTATGAAGATAAAGAGGACTACTCACTTTATGTTAATTTTGAATTGAGTGATCTAGCCAAAGAGAAATTGGGTATTGAAGGGAGTGCAGGTATTGTTATCTGGACAACCACCCCTTGGACATTGCCATCAAATACAGGTATATCACTAAATCCAGATGAGATGTATCTGTTGGGTGAGAAGGGTCATATTGTTGCCCAAAGTAGATATGACGCTTTGGTAGAAGAGGGGGTTGTGACTCCACACTCTGGGCGTAAAATTTCAGCCACCGAGTTAAATGGTTTGTTGGCAATTAATCCACTCAATGGTCGAAGCTCAAAAATTATTTTAGGTGAACATGTTCTTCTTGATGGTGGTACAGGTGCAGTGCATACAGCTCCTGGGCATGGTGAAGATGACTATCGTGTAGGTTTAGCCAACGGTTTAGAGGTGGTTATGCCTGTTGATGAACGAGGTTGTTTTGATGAATCTGTGGTGGGACTTAACCTTCTGCCTAATCCTGAAACATTTGTTGGAATGCACATTTTTAAAGCCAATGAACCGATTTTAGAGTTGTTGGGTGATAATCTAATTAAAGTGGGCAAGTTTACCCACTCTTACCCACACTGTTGGAGAACCAAAACACCACTTATTTATAGAGCCACCAATCAGTGGTTTATCTCGATTGATGATAAGATTAAGGGAAAAGATAACTCTTTAAGAGAAGTGGCTTTAGATGCCATTGAGGGGGTTGATTTTTATCCTGCTAAGTCTAAAAATAGACTCAAACCAATGATAGAGGGGCGACCTGATTGGTGTATCTCTCGTCAACGAAGTTGGGGGGTTCCTATTGCATTCTTTAGAGTTAAGAGTACCAAAGAGGTTATCTTAGATGAAAAAGTTCTTAACTTTGTAGCAATGATTTTTGATATGCAAGGGGCAGATGCGTGGTACGATTTACCAATTTCTCAACTGCTTTACCCTGGTTCTGGTTATAACCCTGACGATTTAGAGAAGATTGATGATATTTTAGATGTATGGTTTGATAGTGGTTCAACATGGAACTCTGTGATTAAAAGCCGAAACTATGATGCAGGAGCATACCCAGCATCACTCTATATTGAAGGGAGTGACCAGCATAGAGGCTGGTTCCAATCTTCATTATTATTAAGTTCAGCAATTAATGGAGTATCCCCTTATAAAACGCTTATTACACATGGTTTTACCGTTGATAATAAGGGTGAGAAGATGAGTAAATCAAAGGGCAACGTGATGGCTCCTGACAAGGTGCTAAAGCAGTATGGTTCAGAGATTCTTAGATTGTGGGTTGCGTTAAGTGATTATCAGAGCGATTTAAAAATCTCTGATGGTATTCTAAAACAGACTGCCGAACAGTACCGAAAAATTAGAAATACCTTTAGGTTTTTAATGGCAAATATTGGTGGTTTAGAGAGTCTAGTTAAAGTAGAAGAGTATGGAGAGCTTGATAGATGGATTTTAATCAAAGCACGAACAGTATTTGCTTCGGTTAAAGCCAGTTTTGATGAGTATGATTTTTTAAGAGGTTTTGCAACTCTTAATTACTTTATTACTAATGAACTGAGTGGAATCTATATGGATATTACCAAAGATAGACTCTATTGTGAAGATAAAGATAGCATTATTAGAAGGTCAACACAATCTGCTATGACACTTATTGCTAAATCAATGTTGGGCTTGGTGGCTCCTGTACTAACCTACACTGCCGATGAGATTTTAGACCATGCCCCTGCAATTTTAAAAGGGGATATGGAGAGTATCTTTGATTTGGTCTATGAAGAGATACCAGAAGTAGCACCAAGTTTTGAAGACACATTGTTACTTGAAGCACGTGTTCGATTCTCGGAGGATGTGGACAAGCTTAAAAAAGAGAAACTGATGAAATCAACACTCGAAGTAGAGATTGTGGGTGATGTTTCTAAATTTGCCATTACAGATGCTAAAGATTTAGAAGATTGGTTTGTGGTCTCGGGTGTTAAATCATCATCAACTATGGAACAAGTCAGCTCATTTGAATTAGATGGAACAACCTTTACCGTACACAAAGCTTCTCAAGCTAAATGTCCAAGATGTTGGAGATTTACTTCTGAAAATGAAGAGACAGCTTGTTCAAGATGTGCAGAGGTACTGTAGATGTTTGATATGAGTCAACCGATAGGCAACGAGGTTATCGTTGGCTCTATCGTATTTATATTGGCTGTTGTAGGGGTAGGACTTTTAGTAATAGAGTTTTATAAACGTAAGATGAAAAAAGATATTGGATTGAAATAAGAGTTTGGTGGAGCATAACGGGATCGAACCGATGACCTCTTCGCTGCCAGCGAAGCGCTCTCCCAGCTGAGCTAATGCCCCACAATGTTTGTGGAAGAGAATTTTACATTAAATTTACTTTAACTTTCATGAGAACTCCCGATTAAATATTACTTTTTGCTTTGAACTGTTTAATAATTTGGTTATAATCACAAAAATTTTTGAGGTACATGTGGTGATGAAAAAAGAGTTTGATTTAGATAAACCTCTTATTAAAATAGAGGGTTTACAGAAGGTTTTTGGTACCAAAGAGGTGCTTAAAAATGTGAATCTTATTTTTCCTAAAGGCTCTACCACGGTTATTCTTGGTCTCTCTGGTGGGGGAAAGTCAACGATTATTAAACATATTGTTGGACTCATGAAACCTACGGGTGGTTCTATTGTTGTTGATGGTGTTAATGTGGCAACCTGTTCAGATAATGAGCTTCGAGAGGTGCGTAAAGATATTGGGTATCTTTTTCAAGATGGGGCGATGTTTGACAGTATGAATATTTTTGATAATGTGGCTTTTCCTCTGCGTGAGCATTTTAACTACAGTGAAGCCGAGATAGAAGAACGGGTTATGAAGATTTTGAAAACGACAGGTTTAGATGCTCATCGTGTGGCAAAGCTTTTTCCCAATGAGCTTAGTGGTGGAATGCGTAAACGGGCAGGGTTGGCACGGGCAATTATTATGGAACCAAAAATTATTCTGTATGATGAACCCACTTCTGGGCTTGACCCCATTACCAGTGATTTAATTACTCAATTAATACTTGATTTGCAAGAGAACTTGGGGGTTACCTCGGTTTTAATTACCCATGATATGAAAGAGAGTTTTAAATCAGCTGACTATTTGGCTTTTTTATTTGAAGGAGAGATTATTGAGTGGGCAGATAATGAAGGGTTTAAAAACAGTAAAAACCCTTATGTTCAACAGTTTTTAAAAGGCAGTGGAGAGGGACCAATTCAATTTAATGACTAAATTAGAACACCCATTTAATCCTTTGGTATTTAAAGACTCTAAAACACTTATTCTAGGCTCTTTCCCCAGTATAGACTCTTTTGATAAGGCATTTTATTATGCCCATCCTCGTAATCAATTTTGGAGAATACTCTCTGAAATAACTGCTTACCCCATTAACAATTGTGATCAAAAAATATGGCTACTCAAAGAGGCAAAGATGGCTCTTTGGGATATGGTAGCAGAGTGTAGACGAGAGAACTCACTCGATAGCTCGTTAGAGGATATTGAGGTGAATAATATAGCACTATTTTTAGAAGAGCATCCAAGCATAAGTAAAGTAGCTTTTACAGGGCGACTCTCAGAGCGACTCTATAAAATGCACTTTGACTATTTAGAGATAGAGACGGTTTATCTTCCCTCACCATCAAGTGCTTATGCCAAAATGAGTTTTAAACAGAAAATAGCTGTTTATCAGGAGCTATTATAATGGCAGTTTGGGCAATAGGGGATATTCAGGGTTGTTTTGATTCGTTTCAAGAACTCTTAACTAAAATAGCATTTAACCCCAAAGAGGATGAGCTTTGGATAGCAGGTGATTTGGTTAATCGTGGTAATAAATCATTAGAGACCTTGAACTACCTCTACTCAATAAAAGATTCAATTAAAGTGATATTGGGTAATCATGATATTGCACTAATTGCGATTTATCATGGAATTAAAAAAAGTAACGCGACCCTTGACCCTATTATAGAAGCACCTAACGGAAAAGAGTTGATAGATTGGTTACGACATCAACCTTTTTTACATTGGGACTACACATTAGGGTATGCGATGGCTCATGCAGGTATCTCTCCTCAGTTTGACTTTGGTATGGCAATCACTTACTCTGCTCGTATCGAAAAAAAACTGCAGGGTAGAAATTATAAATCATGGCTTAGACATATGTTTAAAGTTAACTCCAATAAATTCAATTCACGAGCCAGTTCTATGGACATCGAGAAGTATATCTTAAGCTCTTTTACACGTATGCGTTTTTGTGGAGATGATGGAAGATTGGATTTTAAACAAAAAGGGAGACCCACCGAATTAAAGGTTGGGTTAAAAGGATTAAAACCTTGGTTTAGTTGCCCCACCCGAAAAAATATCTCTATGAAAATTGTTTTTGGACACTGGTCAACATTGGGTTACTACCAAGATACCCATGTATTGTCTTTAGATACAGGCTGTTTATGGGGAGGAAGTCTGACCGCAGCTAGGCTAGATGTAGATGAGCCTATTTTGGTGCAGGTTCGGTGCAAAAAGGGGTAAGAGCCTTTATAGTTGTAAAAAGGCTCTTGGTTATCTAGTTAAAATCAGGTTGTGGTGTTGTCAAGGTGCTAATTGGTAGTTGAGGATAACTAACTTCAGGTTTTCTACCTTTAAGTGCTTTTAAGAAGGTTACAATCTCATCTGCTTCTGCATCGCTAATCTTCATGCCCAGTTGTATTCTTCCCATCTCTTTGACAGCTTCAGCGAGGTTCCACTCTGCACCATTGTGAAAATAGGGGGCAGTTTCGGTAATGTTTCGTAGTGTTGCTGTTTTTACCATACCTTTAGCATCACCTTTAAAGTCTCCTACATTGGCATATTTGTACTCTCCTGTGATTCCAAATGGTTGCATGGTTCCACCAAGTGCGATGCCATTGTGACAGCTTACACACCCTTTGCTCATGAATGTCTCAAGACCTTTTATCTCTGCAACGCTTAGTGCATCTTCTTTTCCATTTAAAAAGTCATCAAATCTTGATGGTGTCACAAGGGTTCGTTCAAAGATACCAATGGTTGCTGTAATTTTTTCAAAATCTATTTTAACATCTTTGTCATAGGCTTTTTGAAACTCTGCAACATACTCAGGAATGGAGTTGATTCTTTTCTCGACCAACTCTTTTGGGGATGCCATCTCTGGACCTGCTTGCATTGGTCCTTGTGCTTGGTCTTCTAGGTGTGGGCTTCTTCCATCCCAAAATTGTGCTTTAAAAAATACAGCGTTGTAAACGGTTGGAGAGTTTAAATGATGAGGATTGGCTGTCCATTTATGACCCACGGCTGCCGATACTCCATCTGCTCCTCCTAGACCCAAGTTGTGACAGGTGTTACATGAGATAATGCCACTTTTTGAGAGTCTTGGTTCAAAAAAGAGTTTTTTACCCAGTTCAACTCGCTCATCGGTGATGGTGTTGTTGGGGTCAATAAGCTTTGAAAGTTCTGCTTCACTTTGGGGAATGGCAACCAAACCATTGGCTTTGGCTGTCTCTAGGGTTGAAGTTGCTCCAAATAGGAGTGAGGTTGCTACCAGTGAGGTAGCAAGTATTTTATATGTTTTCATCTATAAGTTCCTTTTAATTCTTTAATAAATAGAAATTATAGAATAAAGAGTATTAAAAGATAATTAATATTAACTAGCGGAAGGATTTAGATACCAATTGACCCTTTAGAATCGTTGCAATTTGGTTCTGACATGCTAAAGAGGGTAAAGAGATATAGTTTTTAAACTCTTTTGCTTGATGAAAATGCCCCTCTATAATTAAACTCTCTTTGGGGTAGTGTTGTTGTATGGCATTGGCTCTTTTTTCAAAATTTTTGAAAGGTTTACAAATTTTTTTTATGCCCAGTTTTTTTATACGGTGGTTGATAATCAGTTTTTGAAAAGGTCTTAAGAGGGTAAGTGTGGTTGAATTTCTAAGTAGTTTACAGTAAAGATTATAACCAAATCCTGTCTCATACAAATCACCATGAGCCAATTGAATGGTTTGATTATTAAGTTTAAATATTACGGGTTGCTCTTTTCGACTATAGACTTTAATATCAGGAAAAATCTCTTTTAAGCAGAAGTCATGATTGCCTTCGAGGTAGTGAATTTCCATGGTTTTTGATAGTCGTTGTAATCGTTCGATTGCTTCTGTTGAAAAAGTTTGAATATAGTGGTTGTGTCCAAAGAGTAGGTCAAAAATATCACCCATCAAAAAGAGTTGAGGGGTTTTTAATTCTTTGCTCTCTAAGTCATTTAGTAGGGTTAAAAAAGCATCTCCATGATGAGGATAGTGAGCATCGGCTATAAAAAGAGCATGCTCTTTTATTTCAGGGATATTCTCTGACATTTTTGACAGACTCCATAAAGATTAATTTGAGCGTTGTTGAGTTGAAAGTTTTTAATATTGAGTATCTGCTCTTTCTCTTTGGTTATTTTGCTATCTTGAATCTCTCCACAATGTTGGCAGATAAGGTGAATATGGTCATCTTTTTTAAGTTCAAACTTAGATTTCTCACCATTCATTGGTACTTCAATAATGACATTGTTCTGTTGCATGAGTATAATATTTTTATAGATGGTTGCAAGGGACAGGGCAGGGTGTTGCTCTTTGACATCTTCATATATCTCATCAATATTGATATGTCCTGCGTGGTCGATTGATTTTAAGATACTTGTTCTTTGAATAGTGGCTTTTAAATCATTCTTTTTTAGTAGTGTTATATAGTTTGTCATGATTTCTTGCCTTTATATTTTTGTAGCGTGGGCATTTTTGCCCACGATGATAGGGGTTATAGGTCACCCTCATGTTTTGCAAGATACTCTGCAACACCTTTGGTGTCTGCTTTCATACCTTCGTCACCTTTTACCCAACCAGCAGGACAAACTTCACCATGCTCGTTTGTAAACAACATTGTGTCAACCATTCTAATCATCTCATCAATGTTTCTTCCTAATGGAAGGTCATTCACAACGGCGTGTCTAACTGTACCATCAGCATCAATAAGAAAAGAGCCTCGTAGAGCTACTGCATCATCAAGAAGAACATCGTAATCTCTAGCAATTTGCTTGGTAATATCTGCTACAAGTGGCATATCAACTCGACCGATACCCCCTTGGTTTACTGCTGTTTCTCTCCATGCGAAGTGTGAGAATTGACTATCTACAGATACACCAATAATATTTACACCTCTTTCTCTAAACTCTTTTGCTCGGTGTGAAAATGCAATAATTTCTGAAGGGCATACAAAAGTGAAGTCTAATGGATAGAAGAAAAGTACAGCACCTTTTTCACCTAAGTTTTCCATTAAGTTAAAATCTTCAACGATTTGTCCGTTAGCAAGAACTGCTGCTGCTGTAAAATCTGGGGCTTTATTTGTTACGATCATATTTTTTCCTTGTTTTAAATAATAATTTTTATTAATAAGAAAATAATATCATATAATAATTAAATAAAGATAAAATTACTCTTTTTTATCTCTATTTTTTTGCTCATCAACGACCAACTCAATTGGTTCTTTGGTATTTGTACCCAGATAAGAGACCGAAGCCCGTAAAAGAATAGGAACAATTTTTTTTAAGTTATTAGATTCACCAATACTAGAAATATCTACCCGCCATAACTCTTTGCCTGACTGCTCTTTTGATAGAATAACAATATAGCGATTAAAGAGTCGGTAGGTTTTACGATAGGTTCGGTAGCTGGTGTACCCATAGTTACTCCAATAGGGGTGATAACGATGATTATAGTATCCATAGGGAAAGCCCCACGAGATACCAAAAGAGACATCAGGTTCAGAGTAGGTTCGGGTCTGCTCTTTAATTTTTTCTAAACCATAATCAAAAAAGATGGTCTGTTGTGCCAAACTGCTGTGATTGACTTGTTGGTAACCTTGCTGGTTTAAAATTTTGATAAGTTGTTGGCTTTGACGTTGAAACTCTAGGCTGTTTTCATCGGTCTCTTCACCCAGTGCCTTAATGGTATAGGTGGTGGGTGCAATATTTTGATTTGAATGGGTGATGGCATCAACACTAACCCGATACCTATTCACCACAGGAGAACAACCCGTTGCAGTAAAAAGTATAAAAGTTAAGATAAATATAATAATTGTTTTTTTCATGGTTGTCCTTTTTTTTAACTTTAGTTGCTTTTTGTGGATTAATTGTGAAGTTTTACTCGAAGGGTAAGAGTCCAAATTTTTTAATAAAAGTATTGTCTATATCAATTAATCCCCGTTCTTGTAGGCTATCAAGTACCTCTTTGGTACAGAAGGTATCCCCTGGCCATGTTCTCGTAAATCCATCAACTTCACCCTTGTTGGTTCCATCAACAACAATAAAAGGTTCGGTAATAATATCTCTTTGTGCATCTATATTGTTGACCACCCGCCATATCAACATATATGGCTCATCTATATCGTTATTTTTTTTATCAATGATAATAAGCACTTTAAGATGCTCTTTAAGTGTTGCCATCGCTTCTATATCACTAAATACCGATTTGGTTTTGTTAACCGTTAGAACAGTAATCGGGTTTTTAGTATGGGTAAAGTATTGTTTAAGTTCAACCACGTTGCTATTTATTGCTTTAAATTTTTCTAGTAGTTCCCTATCGCTTAAGAGTATCTCAACACCCTTTTCTACTTCGTCTCCTGTGGCATCAATACCCAGTTTTCCTCCAACCAACGTTTCATTTGCTGTGTGGTCAAGGGCATCAATAATTCCTTGGGTAATGAGGATTTTTTTAGGGTCAAGACGATTTAAAATATGCTCGGTAATCGCAATATCATCACTAAGTTTTGGTGCATCTTCATTGACAAAGATAGCATGTTTAACAAAACTCATCTGTCCTACTCCCCAAAAGGCGTGCATAAATTGCTGTGCGTGACCTTTGTAGAGGGTTCTCATTTTTCCCAATATAAGGTTATGAAAAACTCCATTTTCTGGCATATAGTAGTCAATAAGGTCGGGTGCTATTGGTTTTAACATAGGTAAAAATATTCGCTCGGTTGCCCATCCCATGTATTTATCTTCTAGGGGTGGTTTGCCCACAACGGTTGCTTGAAAGACGGGTTTATCTTTCATGGTGATGGTCTCAATCTTCATTACAGGATAAGGCTCTTCCAAAGTATAGTAACCTGTATGGTCACCAAATGGTCCCTCTATCTGCATTTTTTCTGGGTCAACAAACCCCTCAATAACAATATCTACATCTTGGGGAATATAAATATCGTTGGTGATTGATTTTACCAATCTGGCATTCTTACCCCGAACAAAACCATACAGCAACATCTCAAACATACCATGAGGCATGGGTGCTTGACCACACCAAATGTAGAGTGGATCACCACCAATGGCAACGGTGACGGGCATCTTTTTTCCTGCTTTTTGGTACTGGTCAAAAAAATGAGAGGCATCTTTATGTATCTGCCAGTGCATTCCTAAGTGATTTTTATCATACTGTTGAAGCCGATACATTCCAAGGTTCTGCATGGTGCCATCTAGGCTTTGAGTATAAACTTGCCCCATGGTAATAAAAGCTCCACCATCCTCTTCCCATGTTTTTAAAATGGGAAGTTTATCTAGGTCAATATCTTGTTTAGCAACAATAACTTGTTGGCATTCGCCTGTTGTTTTAAGTCGTTTTGGAAAGATATTTTTAAGAGCAAAGAGTTCAGGAATCATCTTAAGTTTTCCCATAAAACTCTCAGGGGGTTTAATTTTAAGAAGTTTATCAATACCTTGAGCAACACTATCGGGGTGTTTTCCAAATATTGCTTGGGTTAGCTCTTGATTGGCAAAGATATTCATAAGTACAGGCATGTCGTAGGTAATATTTTTTGCACGGTTGATGGGGTGAGTAAAGAGTAGGGGGCGTGAGTTCTCTTTTTTAACTTCAATGTAGGCGATATGTGGAATCTCTAGTTCTACATCCAGAGGTTCCTCTATAATCTTTAAGTTACCATTCTCTTTTAGCCATTGTATGACATCATTCATATTTATAATACTCCCAATTTTTATTAGGCGTATTATAGCTTAAATCTATTTTAGAATCTCTGCGATAATGGCACCTTTAAACTCGCCTTGGCTATATCCTGTTGCCAAATCTTTAGGGTAGTCTCGTTTGATACCTTCCATGACTTTTGGTGGAATTTGACTTACATCACCATGACAGACCAAACAGTCTATTTTGGCAGGTAGTGGTTTATAGACACGATAGTGGTCGTTCATATCAATTACCACAGGTTTGAAATCAGCTCGTTCTTTAAGGGTTTGCATGACTGAAATATCAGTAGCATCAGGCTTATTTTTCTCATTTCGATATTTAAGGGCAGTTCGTCTGATTTTTACATTGCTAAGTTGTGCATTGTAAGAGTTGGTCATCTCCATTGCCATGGTCGAGCAGACACCCATGGCCGTCATGTGTGTTTTATCACTTTTTGTAGCATCTTCTAGGGTTGGTTTAATGCTTCCTATAAAACCATCAATATGTACCAGCCCCTCCTCTTCAACGATAGGTTTATCAATAAACCGTACTCCATTTATCTCGGTAGCCATTTTTTTAACGACTTGAGGTATGGCTTCTTTGATCTCTGTTGTGGCATTGGTTGTGACAACCTCTTGTGTTAAAGCCTCTGTGGTGACAGGTTGCTTGTTACATGCTGTAAAAAGCAGGGGTGCTAACAGTAGTGCCGTGTAGATTTTTTTGTTCATAGATTTCTCCTAAGTTAAAATGATAGAAGAAGTATAACTATTTAGACAAAACCATCAGCTTAATTCTATTTTTAACTTTAACGCCAATTTTAATACGATTTAATTTAACTCTTTTATTGGCATGATAAACAATCTTACCATTTTTTACTTTGACCCTATTCCATCCATTGTTAGAGATGAACACCTCAGCATCGGTAATGCTCTTATCTTCGAGCGTTATTTTAACGGTTCTGACCATTTTATCTTTAGGATAAGTTAATGGCTGTTCAAAAGAGACTCCACACAGCTCTTTAAACTTAAGATAGAGTTTAAAAGGAGCTTTTCCTACAAGAGCAGAACGGTCTATATCATAAGCATCTGAACACTCACCATTTAGCGCTCCAATATTTTGGTTAAAAACAGCTTCAAAGTTGTATTGGCTAACCACACTTTTAACACGCTCATCTGATTCACCATAAGCATAAACAAACAGTTTGGGTTCAATATCTGGTAGATGTTTTTTCATAAGGACTAACCCTCTGTCCATATCTTCTTTAATGGCTTCATTACTCATCTGACCATAGTGACCATGACCATACGTGTGAAACTCTACATCACCATATTTAGCAATCTCTTTAAGCTGTTTCCATGAGACATAATCTTTATATTTTTTCTCTGTATATTTTACGGCAATAAAGAGGGTAAAGGGGTAATTATACTGTTTGAAAATAGGTAAACCATGGGTATAAAAGCTTTTAAATCCATCATCAATGGTGAAGGCTATCCATTTATCTGGAATTTTTTCGTTGGCTTTAATTTTTTTGACCATATCTATGAGTGGCACTACTTTGTAATTATGTTTTTTAAAGTATTCAAACTCTCGTTTAAGCTCTTTGGTAGAGGTGTTTGTGGTTGGATAACGGGTATCATCAAAACGGTGATAGACAAAAATATGTCCATCACTAAAGAGATAAGGGGATAAAATAAAAAATAGTAAAAGAAGTTTTTTAATCATAATCATTTAATGGAGGTTAATCCATCTGCTTTCTTAAAAATGTTGGGGTATCAAGATAATCTTCATTGCTATTGTTATATCCATTTATCACTTTAGCATCTCGTTTAATAAGTATATTTTGTACAGGTTTTCTTAGCTCGGTTGTGTGAGAAGTACGCTGTTCTTTGGCTGGTTTTTGTTCAACTTCTACATCAGAAGGATCATCAAAACCTGTAGCAATAATGGTAAGCTTTACTTCATCAATTGGAATATCTTCACTGGTGGTGGTACCAAAAATAATACTGGCATCTTCATCTGCATTCTCTTCAACAATATCCATCGCTTCTGAAATTTCTGCCAATGGGTAATCGGGGTGAATATTGAAATGCACCAAAATACCCATTGCTCCATCAATAGATAAATTATCTAATAGTGGTGACTCAATGGCTGTTTTAGCAGCATCATAGGCAGCACTGCTTCCTTGGCTCTCGCCCACACCCATAAGTGCTAATCCTCGGTAACTCATAACGGTTTTAACATCTGCAAAGTCAAGGTTAATATCGTTTGCTCCATGTGAAAGAATGACGTTTGAGATACCACCAACAGCTTGAGACAATACATTATCCACCAATCTAAAGCTCTCTCTCATTCCAAGGTTCTTCTCTACAATCGAAAGTAGTCTTTCGTTGGGAACCACAATAATAGAGTCACTCTCTTTTTTAAGCTCTTCTAAGCCCTCTTTCGCTAATTTTTTTCGTTTCCGACCTTCAAAATTAAATGGTGTAGTAACAATGGCAACGGTTAATGCACCTACCTCTTTGGCTGCTTGTGCAATAACAGGGGCAGCTCCTGTTCCTGTTCCTCCACCTAAACCAGCAGAGATAAAGACCAAGTCAGCACCATTTAACATGGTTTTAATGCTGTCATAACTCTCTTCAGCTGCTGCTTTACCCACAGCAGGTTTCATTCCTGCTCCTAGCCCTTTGGTAATGTTCATTCCTAGTTGCATTTTATAAGGTGCTAGTGAAGCATCAAGTGCTTGTGCATCGGTATTGGCAACAAGTAAATCAATGCCTCCTACACCTTGGTTAATCATGTGATTGATCATGTTTCCACCACCACCACCAACACCAATTGCTTTTATTTTTGCTCCATGTATGCCAGATTGTGATTCGGTTATGTTAAACTCTTCCATTGTTTTCTCCTGCTATCTATTTCTATTATTCTAAAATATTTTTTTTGCCCAATCCATAAAACTTTGTACGGGGTTACTGTTGTCTTTTACACTCTCTTTACTAAGATCAGCAAAAAGATCATGTTCAGATTTTTCTGTAAATGACGGTTGCGATACTGAAATTTTTGGTTTCGGTTGAGATAAATTATTATTAATTGCAATATCACTTAGTGACTCTTTGGGTACATACTCTTTTGAGTGCAACATCTGTTTTGCACGATCAAGTTCATACTCAGTATACTCTCCTGCACCATAGAGCAAAAGCCCAACAGCCGTTGAAAATTCAGGAAAGAGTAGTTCATTGGACATCTTATTAAGCTCTCTAGGTCTGCCTATACGAATAGGTATATTGGGCATGAGTGCCTGTGCTAGTTCTCGTGTTCCTCGAATATGGGTCATACCCCCTGTTAGCATAATGCCTGAACCGATATAGTCTTTTAGACCACTCTCTACAATAGAGTTGGCTAAAATGGTCAGTGCCTCTTCCATGCGACTATAGATAATATTGTGTACAATATCAAGTGAAACGGTGTTTGTATTGTGTTCATCTCCTATAATTGGAAGTTCTACTGTTTCATTTTCATCGCCTTGAAGTAGACTTCCTTTATATATTTTTAACTCTTCGGCTGTATCTAATGGAGTGTGTAGGGCAATAGATAAATCATTGGTAATATGATTTGAACCAACACTTAAAAAGTCATTATATTGTATTGCATTATTAGAATGAATAATCAAATTACTGGTCTGTCCACCCAAGTCTATAACTGCAATACCCCGCTCTTTATCGTCTTTATCAATAACAGCTATTGAAGATGCGTATCCACTTAAAACCACTTTTCCTATCTCAATACCTGCTGCATTAACAGCTTTTTTTAGATTTTCTAGGCTTGATTTGGCAGTCATAATAATATGGCTCTTAACTTCCATTCGACTGGCATTCATACCATAAGGATCTTCTATAAAATCTTGTTCATCTATTTTAAATTTATAGGGTAGTACATGTAAAATTTCAAATTCGTTGGGGATGTTTGCATTATAAAGTGCAGTTTGCATAACACGATTAATTTCATTGATTGAAATATCATTATTTGGAATATTTACAACACCCCTTGAGTGTGTACTTTTGGTATATGCACCCGAGATAGAGATAGTAGCCGTAGTAATATTAATACCTGCTATACGCTTGGCATCTTCTGCTGCTTTTTTAATGGCTTTTGAAGCCAACTCTATATTGGTAATTGTTCCTTTTTTGATACCTTGAGAGTGAGCAACCCCATGCCCACTAACTTCAACTTCTCCATTTTCTAACTTCCCAATGATTGCACATATTTTTGTTGAACCAATATCAATCGCTAAGATGGGTGTACTCAAATTTAATCCTTGGTTTTATCATTTATAAAATTCTGTAGGATATTTCTTGTCTAATTGTTGCATTAAGCGTGATTCAAAGGCTTGCATCTTAACTTTATCAACATTTTGATGTAAACCATCGGTATCATTTTTATCAAGTGTAATTAATTTTTGCTCAATAATTTTATAGACAACAACCTTACGTCCTATAGGAATAATACCTTTTTCTTCTTCAGAAGTAAAGAGTTTAGAACCAAAGTTTGAGGATTCTTGTTTGTTTAGACCTAAAATTTGTTTCTCTACGTTTCTTAATGTTAGGAATTCAGAAATTTCCATTTTTTCACTTTTAATGTTCGCCAACTTGCTTTGGGCAAGTTTTGCCAGTGCCTCTTTTGAAAGGTCATTTTTATATAAAGGTGTAATCATATCTTTTGCTTCTTCAAATGATTTGGTTACAGGTTCTTTAATCTCAACAATTTTTAAAGAGGCGTATCTCTTATTTACCACTTTAGGTTTAAGCAGGTCACCTTTTGCTTTTTTCGCAATTTCACTCCAAAGTTCAGGAGAGAGTCTAAAGTCATTGACATCATAAGTAAGGGTTTCATCTTTCTCCACTTTTCCTTTTTTAAAGGCGATGTATCTTTTATTGGCACTTTTTTTAGATTTTTGAAGTCGAACATCATCGGTAACCCACGCTTTTACTTCATTCAAAGGTAGACGTTTTTCTTCTTTATCTGTATATTTAAAACTGTTCTTTTCAAAATATTCTGTTATTTCTGCCTCCGTAACATTAATATCTTTTGTCTCTGTCCAGACGACATCAAACGTATACTGCTTGGTGGTTTGGTACTGCTCTTTTCTTACTTCCCAAAAGGCTTTAAGCTTCGCATCATCCATGGTAATATTTACATCATCTTCAGATAAAACAACATAGTTTAGTTTATCGGCTATTTCAAATGCAGTCGAGAAGGCTTTGTACTCATTTTCTAAACTTTTTGATGACAACATCGAGAATGTTTTTTCAATGGTTATGCTATCTCTTAAGCTCGATTCAAATGTTTTGGCACTTAATCCACTATTCTTAATATAGTTATCATAAATGCTTCTTTCAAAAACACCATTTTTTTGAAAAGAGGGAACAGATGCCAACTGGTCAGCTACTTCTGTATCGCTAACAATAATTCCAAACTCTTTAGCAAGATTAAGAATCTTGGCTTGTCCTGCCATAGAGTTTAAAACTTGCTCTTGTAAACCCATTTTATTTGCCTGTTCTTCATCAAATTTACCTTGAAACATCTGGTTATATCGGCTGTATATATTTTGGTATTCCATCTGAAATCTATCTCTACCAAGCTCTATCGAACCCACTTGACCGATACTGTTGCTTTTTACCCCAAAGGAGAAACCATAGGTTGCTCCTGTAAAAATAAATGATATTGTTGCTATCCATATTGTAACAATAAGGAATTTGTTGTTCTTCTGCATCCAACTGATCATGTTAATATTACCTTAATTAAAAATTTGCACAATTTTAGTCTACTTGTTATTAATTATTAATGAAATAATCATAATAATCGTAGTATATTAGGCAAAAAAGTCAGGGGAAAAATAGTGAATCATAAGAATATTGAAATTGCAACCGAGGATTTAAAGTATATATGGCATCCATGTACACAGATGAAAGATCATGAAACATTGCCACTTATTCCCATTAAAAGTGGCAAAGGTGTTTATCTGTATGATTTTGAAGACAACGCCTATATTGATGCGATAAGCTCTTGGTGGGTGAATATATTTGGGCATGTTAATGAGCATATATCTTCTAAAATAAAAGAGCAACTCGATACGCTAGAGCATGTACTTCTCGCAGGGTTTACCCACAAACCAGCCGTTGATTTGGCTAAAAAACTGGTCAATTTAACTCCTCAAGGGTTAGACAAGGTCTTTTTTGCCGATAATGGTTCTAGCGCTGTTGAAGTAGCACTAAAAATGAGCTTTCATTATCACCGAAACCAAGGAAATCATAGACCTCTGTTTCTCTCTTTATCAAACTCTTATCATGGAGAGACCATTGGTGCATTGAGTGTGGGTGATGTTGAACTCTATAAAGAGACTTATGCTCCACTTCTGATTGCATGTATTCAAACTCCTGTTCCCAAAGATCAAACCAAAGTTTCTGCGAAAGAGGCGATTGTTGAGTTAAAGAAAATTTTAGAAGCAAGAGGCTCTGAAATATCGGCATTTATTATTGAGCCACTGGTTCAAGGTGCAGGTTCGATGCACATGTATCACCCTCTGTATATAAAATTGGCAAAGGGTGTCTGCAAAAAGCATGGGGTGCATCTTATTATTGATGAGATCATGACAGGATTTGGGCGTACAGGAACCATGTTTGCTTGTGAACAAGCCGATATTACTCCTGATTTTATGACAGTTTCTAAGGGTTTAACAGGAGGTTATTTGCCTCTTGCCATTACCCTGACCACACTCGATGTTTATAACGCTTTTTATTGCGATTATGGTGAGTTTAAAGCTTTTTTACACTCTCACTCTTATACAGGAAACCCCCTTGCTTGTACAGCTGCCTTAGCCACTATCGAACTGTTTGAAGCCTCGGATGTACTGGGTGAAAATAGAAAAAAATCGGCGTATATCTTAAAAAAATTGGAAAAATTTAAAAAACTACCTAACGTTAAAGAGGTTCGCCAAACAGGTATGATAGCCGTAGTAGAGCTTCAAGGGTATCAACCCCAAGAACGAATAGGGTTAAAAGTTTATGAGTATGGTCTTAATCACGGTGTACTCCTTCGCCCACTGGGTCACGTTATCTATTTTATGCCACCTTATATTATTACTTATGAAGAGATAGATAAAATGATAGATACGGCTTATGAAGCGATTGTTTTATTACCATCTTAACGATCCCCTGAGCAGGTGATAAAAATTATTGAACCACTTATTTCAAGTAATTTTTAATAATTAAAATTGTAAAATAATAATATAAAATTAAAAAGGATACAAAATATTAACCAATAAAATAAAAAAATTTCTCTGTCAAAAAGTCTCATTCTACTGTCCACAAGATAAAAAAATAGCGAAGGTTCATATTCATATTTTAAGACTTTCGCTTTAATGACACTGCAAAATTGTTCTATCAGGTTCGACCAAATATCGGTAGCCGTTGTATATAGTATAGACTCCATAGAGTAGAACGGTGATGGCTGCTAGACGCATCATAATGTTTCTAAACGAGACGTGTTTAAAGAGTCCTACAAAAAAGCCCAAGCTAAAGAGGGCAGGGATGGTGCTTAGTCCAAATATAAGCATAACTAAGGCTCCATAAAAGGGGCTTCCTGTACTTGCTGCGGTAATGGCAAAGAAGTAGACAAAACCACAAGGGAGCAGACCGTTAAGCATTCCTAGTAAAAAAAAGCTTAAAAGGGATTGGTTTCGTAGTAAAGATTTAAAACTCTGTTGGTACCATAAAGATTTCGAGAATGAGTGTTCTATTAGTATCAAGAATTTTATTTTACCAATAAGTGAAAGCCCTGCGAGTATCATGGCTGTTCCTGCAACTATCCATAGTATGCCGTTGGCAGTGTTGCTAAAGGTGGCAACCCCTCCAAGATAACCAAACATAGCTCCAAGTACCACATAGGTTAAGATACGACCAAAAGAGTAGAAGAGATGTGAGATGGCTTGTTTAAACTTGCTCCACTCTTGGTCAATCTTAGTTCCCGAGTAAGCAATGACAATTCCCCCACACATTCCAATACAGTGACCAAATGAGCCTAAAAAAGCAATAGTTATAATTGAAACTATATCAATCGCTTCCATTGGACTCCCCTTTTTGTTTAATTAACTGCTGTCTTACTATAGGGTTTGCCATGGTCTCGCCTCTTAACATGTGCAGTTGCATGGTTTCAAAAGGGATGAGGTTACTTTGCTTTTTTTCATAGGCTCCAAATCCATAGAGCATGGGGGTCTCTTCATCGCGACTGTACCATGCTTGGTAGCCATCTATCCATTTTTGAGTATCTTTGGCATAGACCCATACCACGGCTTCTTTTTTAAATGGTTTTCGGTTCAACCATGCCACCATGCTTCCGTGGTCATGAAAAAACCATGTTTTTCCATCGGGTGCAACAATTTGTGAGGCAAAGTTTAAATTATCAATGACCATGCCACACTCGGTATCTTGAAAATGGTTCAATATAATGGGGATAGGTTGCTTGGCTAAATTGCCTTCGACAAGGGTTATCATCTTTTGATTAGAAGATAACGAAAGAAAAAGGGTGATAATAAGGGTAATTACTCCTATAACGATGAGTATTGCACGTAAAGATTTCATTTTTTCCTTTTTTTTACAAGGGCTTTGTTTTCCACTATAGTAGCATCTCATCATTAATTTTATGTTAATTTCAAAAAAAGTTACTATTGTTTGTGATTGTTTAAGTATGTTAAAGTTTTTTTCTGTTATAATTCAATTACAACAGCATATGTTACTCTTTAGTATCCCCCTATTTCTAAATCGCTAGAGAGGCAGGTTTACCTTTAAATAATATGCTGTTGTACCTCATCTTTTTTTACAAATTCAAAATACCCTTTTCCTCTATTTTTACATACATTTTCATAAAGACCTATTGCACCATTCATGGCTATAAATATACCATTGTTATCTAAACTTTGAGCATACCCATAAGCAGAAGCAAGATTAGCAACGGCTTCAATCGGCTTAATAGAGTAAGGAACCATCGACCCTGTTAAAATAACTGTTTTATTTAGTTTGGCATCAAATAGATATTGGGCTGTTTTATTCATTGTATCCGTACCATGCACAACAATGACATGCTCATAAGGGTGTTGTAGAATGGTCTGTTTAATCTCTTCTCTATCATTAATGGTCATATCTAGGCTATCTTTTCCAATTATATTAATAACTTTTAATGCTCTTAGCCAATGTTTTGCAATCGACTCAATGGCTTTTCCCGTTGTCTCTATCTCTAAATCCCCAGTTAAAGGGTTGTAAACTTTGTTAAAAGTCCCACCTGTGTTTATAATTAATATTGTTTTCATTTAATATTTTATCTAATCTTGATAAAATACAGAATTAATTTTTAACGGAGTATTAACATGATTATGAAAGGCAAAAAAGGAATTATCCTTGGAATTGCAAATAAAAAGTCGATAGCGTATGGTATTGCAAAAGCGTGTCACGAGCAGGGTGCCGAGATGGCAATTACCTTTTTAAATGAGAGATTTGAGCGAAAATTGGCTCCCATCGCCGAAGACTTAGAGTGTGGTGCAAAATTTTACCCTTGTGATGTGAGTAAACCAGAAGAGATAAAAGCACTAAGAGAGTCTATTGAAAAAGATATGGGTCGTATTGACTTTATTGTACACTCTATCGCATTTGCTCCTAAAGAGGGGCTTGGTGGAAGATTTATGGACATTCCAAAAGATGCGTTTGATATTGCTATGGATATTTCGGTCTACTCGCTTATCGAAGTGGTAAGAGAACTTAAACCCGTACTATCAAATAACGCCTCGGTACTTACATTAAGTTATTTGGGTGGTGTTAAATATGTACCAAACTATAACCTTATGGGGGTTGCCAAAGCAGCATTAGAGATGACAGTTAGATACCTAGCCGAAGATTTAGGAAAAGATGGAATTAGAGTAAATGCTATCTCGGCAGGACCGATTAAAACATTGGCAGCCGCAGGGATTGGTGATTTCTCATTCTTACTTAAATGGAACACAGCACACGCTCCACTTAAGAAAAATGTAACCATTCATGAAGTGGGTAACAGTGGAATGTATCTGCTTTCTGATTTAAGTTCAGCCGTAACAGGAGAGATTCACTATGTGGACAGTGGATTTAACATCATGGGACTACCTGCTGTTAATTTCGACGAAAAAGGAAAAGCTACCATCGCATGGAATGGAGAGTCTAAGTAGTGGAAGATTCAAAAGAGTATTTAGCCAAAAAATCTTTTTTTGATAAAATTATCACCATCTATGGGCGTAATGCCGTTTTAGAGGTGTTAGAAGATAAAAGTATTATCATACATAAATTACATTTGTCAGACTCTAACAAGTCTGCAGATGTATTACAGAAGATGACCACCATTGCGAATGAGCGTAATATTGAAATTGCGTATCACGATAAAAAGGGACTCTCTCGTATCTCTAAAAATGGAAAACAAGACCAAGGGGTGGCTTTGGATATTCTTTTAGAAGATGCCCTTAGCGAAGATGAGTTTTTAGAGACCCACAGTAGTTACAGAGTTATTGCTCTTGATGGTATTCATAATCCTCAGAACCTAGGAATGATTATCCGTTCATGTGCTGGGGGCAGTGTTGATGCCATTATTTTGCCCAGTAAAAACTCTGCACAAATCTCGCCCTTGGTTATTAAAGCCAGTGCAGGAACTCTATTTAGATTGCCCATTATTAAAACAAACCATTTTAAAAAGACCCTAGAGAAGTTTAAAAATGCAGAAGCAACACTCTACACCCTCTCTTCTCATGCAACACAAAGTTACAAAGATGAGTCTTATAGCAATAAGACACTTTTCATTTTAGGAAACGAGAGTGAAGGCGTTAGCCCAGAGGCAGAAGCCCTTTCAACGCACTCTATTGTTATTCCCATGAAACGTGGGGTTGAATCGCTGAATGTTGCAATTACGGCCTCTTTGTTGGCGTTTTTATAATTTTAAAACGAAAACCCAGCAGAAACCTCTGGGTAGCCTCTGCTCTCTGAATTGATTCCATCGTCATAAATTTCATGAACCCATCCAAATGAGATGTAGGAGCTTTGAGAGGTCTGCATGGTTAGACCTATTTTGCCCCCGTAGCTATCGTAATCTTGGTAAGGGTCTTCAATAAAGGTATGACTGTAGAATGTTCCAACATAGGGGGTGTACATCATCTCTAAAGGGATATAATAGGTGATAGGAAGGTTAATTTGATTGATGCTGGGTGTGCTACCTAACCATGTTTGATAGCCAAAACCTACCGAAAGGTTCTCTACGGGAAAGTAGTTGGCATTAAGTCCAATAACGGTATAGTTGTTGTTATACGCACTGTCCTGACCAATGTTAAATCCAAAGTTTTTGTGACCCACCGAGAAGAGACCCGAGGCATGAAGGGTTGAAGCCGATAGCAGTAGTATAAACAGTGTCTGTTTCATAAAGTATTTCCTTTTTTATTAAATTTTTTGAAAAATTAGGTGAGGGTTATCCTCGTATCTCTAAAAAATTTTTGGTGCTAATATCATCCCACGGTTTGTTTAAGGCTGTAAATTCATTATAACTTTGAAGTACCCGTTTGAAATCTTCACTCTTTTTAGACTCTTTTTCCAATACCTCTTGCAGGGCTATTTTAGCCGAATCCATAATCTCTTTGGGGAATGTTTTAATCTGAACCTCTTTGGGTAACTCTTGTAGGGCTTTGGCATTTTTGTATCTAAATTCATGTATCATATTGCCTGTCATTGCTTCGGTTGCCGAGGTGATAATCGCTTGGTGTTCATTGCTAAGTTTTTCCCATCGGTTTTTATTAAAGGTAATTTCTAAGATAGAACCTGGTTCATGCCACCCTGTATAGTAGTATTGGGCTGCTTTGGCAAAACCCATCATACTATCAAGGGCTGGTCCTACCCATTCGGTGGCATCAATGGTTCCACGCTCTAACGAGGTAAATATCTCACCTGGAGGAAGCAGTACGGGGTTGACCCCTAGTTTTTTCATTACCTCTCCACCAAGTCCTGGAATACGCATCTTTAAACCTTTAAGGTCGGCTAAGGTATTGATTTCTTTTTTAAACCATCCCCCCATCTGTGGGCCTGTGCTTCCACCAATTAAAGGGTAAAGATTAAATTTGGCATAGAGTTCACGCCAAAGTTCTAATCCTCCTCCAAATTTCATCCATGTTATCATCTCTTCGCTGGTTAGACCTAGGGGCATACCCCCAAAGATAGAGAAGGCAGAGTTTTTCCCTTTCCAATAGTAGACTCCTGAGTGAAAAGCATCTATTTGAGCCAAAGAGGTGGTATCAAAAACTTGAAGGGCTGGAACCAAGATATTTTTAGGATAGACTTTTATTTCAAGTGAACCACCACTTAGTTTACCACACTGTGAAGCAAAATCATCAACACCTGTTCCCATAATGGGAAAATGAGCAGGCCATGAGGTGGCAAGTTTTAGAGCTACTTTTCTGCCTCGATTAATGTTGATACTTTTTTTATCTTCTTCTTTGTAGCATCCTGTTAGGCTTAATGCACCCAATCCCAGTGCTGATGTGGTTAAAAAGTCGCGTCTTTGCATCTATAAATCTCCTATATCAATGGTTGACATTGTACCCTTTTTTCACGAAAGAAACATACTTGCGATACATTTTGGATTAACAGGAGGGCTATAGAGGTAGCCTTGCATCTCATCACATCCATGTTTAATTAAAAAATCAAGTTGCTCTTTGGTCTCTACCCCTTCGGCAATGACTTTAAGATTAAGACTCTTTGCCATGGCGATGGTGGCTTTGATAATGGCTTCATTACTGACATCTTTATCTAAATCTTTAACAAAGCTTCTATCAATTTTTAGTTTATCAAACAGAAAATCCTTAAGATTTGAGAGCGATGAGAACCCTGTACCAAAATCATCAATCGAGACCAATACCCCAAAAGAGCGAAGCTTCTCTATATTTTTAAAGGCGATGGTGGTGTTTTCAAGCAGTGCTCCTTCGGTGACTTCAAACTCAAATCGTTGGTAGGGTAGGGTGGACTTTTTGATAATACTTAATAGCCTATCTGCCATATCTACTTTTGCTAACTCTTTTCGGGATAGATTAATAGAGACAATAAAGGGTTCACACCCCTGTTTGTCCCAAATTTTTATCTGTTTACAAACGGTATGAACGACCAAATTACTAAGCATTTCAATCAGCCCAGACTTTTCGGCAATGGGAATAAATTTAACAGGAGAGACAAACCCCAGTTCATCATTGTGCCATCGGATAAGGGCTTCGACGGCAACAATTTTATAATCGCTTAGACGTACTTGGGGTTGATAGACAAGGGTAAACTCTTCTCGCTCAAAAGCCTGTTTTAGTTTGGATTCTAAAATAAAATACTCATAAGCTTGATCGGCAAGTTCATCGGTAAAGAATTGAAAATTCTCTCTTCCTAAATCTTTGGCATGGTACATGGCAGTATCGGCTTGTCTAATCAGTTGGGTTGAGTTGTCTGCATTTTGAGGAAATAGGCTAATACCGATAGAGGTTGAGATGTCGAGCATATATTTCTTAACCCTAAAGGGCAGAAGAAACTGCTTCATAATTTTTTCGGCTATTTCGGTAACCACCTCTTGGGAAGCAATCTCTTCGGCGATAATAACAAACTCATCTCCCCCAAATCGTGCAAGGGTATCTTCGGCTCCTAAGACAGTTTTGAGTCGCATGGCACACCGTACCAGCAGTTCATCTCCAATATCATGCCCTAAGTTGTCATTAATCTCTTTAAATCGGTCTAAATCTAAAAAGAAGAGGGCTCCACAACTTTTTTTTCTTTTGGCTCGTGTGATGGCTCTTTTTAACCGTTTATTAAACAGAAGACGATTGGGAAGATTGGTTAAATTGTCATAATTGGCAATATGTTCTAGCTCTCTTTGATCTCTTTTGGCTTCGGTGATGTTTCTAACAATGGTAATAACGGTCTCTTTTTGATTAATTTCAAAATTGGTGGGCATGAATCTAGCTTCAAACTCTTGAATCTCATGAGAGATTGTAAGCTCATACTCAATAATGTTTAATCGCCCCTCTTTAATGGTCTGTTTAATGGTTCGTTTAAAAAAGTTGGCAAGTTTTTTGGGGAACAACTCTTGATACTCTTTTCCTGTTAACCCTTTTTTTTGTTTATAGAGATCTTTTTCATCTTTGCTAAAGAGTTCTATGTATTTTCCATTTTCGTCGTATAGAAACATTAGGTCAGGAATGGTATGGATAATTGTTTTAAGACGTGCCTCATAGGAGTCTTTCTGTTTTTGATAAAGTAGGGACATCTCTTTTTCGGATATATCTAAAGAACGTTCTAAGGTATATCTGTTCTCTTCTTCCTCTTGGTAGCTTTCTGAAATTTTTTTAAGCAGACTTTTCCACGCTTTGGGTTCGGGTGATTTGTCTATTCTAATATTCAGTTTTTTGAGTTGGCGTTTTAAAAGTTGATGCAACTTAATACTCTCCATAAGAGTAGTATCCAATTTGTAGTGTATGAGCAGGTAAGTTCTCTAGTACCAATTTACGACCAATACAGCTTAATGGGGCTATTTTAGACTTTTTAATTTGCATGGATTTAGCCGATTGTGATGCCCCATAAATGAGTTGATTAAAATTGGCTTTCATTAGTGTAACACTATGCCCTTGGGGAATGTCTCCTGCGCTTGAACACCCAATTATTTGTGAAAGGGGAAACTGTTGAGCAATCTCTTTAAGTCGTATTTTAATTTTGCTGGTATTTGAGGGTGCAAAAATAATAATGAGGGTATGGGGAGTGTCGAGTAAACCATCAAGTTCTTTGTTCCATCCATTTTCTGTATAGAGATATTGAGCCAGTTTCATGAAAAATCTTTTTCTGTTTTTTTAATTAGTTATGCATTCTATATAGTTTTAGGTTCAATTTTACTTTTATATTGAGATATGGGTGGATTTTATGGGGATAATTGCTGATAAAGAGGAAATATTTTCTCTTTAAGAGTATCTAAGAGATTCCGATAAATTAAATAGGAGTAATTTAGTCTTTTTTGGATATTATGAATTTATGGAAAAGTTATTTAAAAAAAATCAGGGTGGTACGGTACTTTTTTTAGGACGGGTCACCAATTTTACACCAATTGAACTTAGCAATTTTTTAGAAGCACAAGGCATGAAGTATGCCGATAAATATACGGGGCAAGAGGTGGTGCTTTTGGTCTTAAGTAGCATGATGACCCCTTTAGAAGAGGAGCTATCCTATGACCTTTATGATATGAAGGTTCCTGATGTGAAATTGGCAGAGTTTGAAAATTTCTATACTTCTCATATTAAACCCAATACACTTTTAATGTCGTTAAAGCTCTCGAATGATCAAGAGCGACTTACACGGCTACTTAAAAACAGTTCATTTCCTGATGATGTCTATTTAAAACTTTTTAAAATGTATAATTGGGGAAGCGAGGGTGTTTATGAAAATGATGAAAATCGTGATGCTACCATTACTTTTGTAGAACGTTTTTACAGACCCGATGGTTTTCGTGATCCTGCGATGGTTTACTCTCCTATTACGCTTTCAAATATTGCTCGTGATGCTAAAACTTCGGATATTTTAGATGCGATGCTTACCATGCCAAATCATGAGATAAAGCAGAGTCGTAAAGAGGATTTACGCCCTAAAAATTTATATGAAATTGTTGCGTTAAATCCCAATGTTGCCCCTGAAAATATACGTTACTTACTAAGCTTTAATGATGATAGAATTAAAAGTTTTTTAGCCTGTAACAGTGCCATAAGGGTTGATGCTCAAGAGCTTATTTTTAAAAAATCTAATGTAGTTACCAAGATTATGTTGACACAAAACAGTAATTTAGACGATAAGTTATTCATTGAACTGTTGAAGAGTGATGATGAGATAGTAAAATCACTTTTAACATTTCAAAAATTAACCGATTTAAGATTAAATTCTATTTTAGAATCTAATTTAAGTGAAGAAGTAATGAAGCTTATGGGAGAAAATCAAGAGATAGTTGATGTGGCTGAAAAATTAATTGGCTTAAATAAAATGTTGGATCATAAACTCTCTAGCAATAAGCAGTTAAATAGTGAGCAGTTAAGTGAACTCTATAAAAAATATGGCGATGAGTTTATTTTAGCACTCAGTACAAATCCAAATTTAAATCCTAAACTTTTAGAGGAGTTTTATGTTAAAGGAGAAGAGAGAGTTGTTGTGAACGTTGCATCAAACCCTGCTACTCCACAAGCTATTTTAGATGAATTGGGCAAGAGAAATATACATAGATATAACAGAGGCTTGGCAGTGAATCCATCGGTAAAACTAATCTATTTAGAGCAGTTTGCATTGGATTCTGAACTTATTATGCTCATGACACAAAATCAAACCTATTTAGATAGCATAAACTCTGCACATATTGGAATGAGAAATGATGATAGATATTGAAATAATCTGGGTCTATGATAAGTTATAACAATGTATAATCCAAAAGATAAAAAATAAAAAGTAAAAAAAGGATCAAAAATGAAAAAAACAATAATCTCAATAGTCGCACTATTTTCACTCGCACACTCAGGAAGTTGTGTTTTGGTACAATCAGGTGATATGAATGTCACATGGAAAGCCTATAAAACATTGGGGAAACTAGGTGTGGGTGGTCAATTTACACAGGTCAATTATGTGCCTAATAAAAAAGAAGGTAAAAACTTTAAAGAGCTATTTATTGGTTCAAAAGTTTCGATTGATATGGCAAAGATAGATACCAAACATGAAGAGAGAGATAAAACTTTGGTCTCGATGTTTTTTAATAAGCTCAAAGGTGGAAAGATTGAAGGGGTTATTAAAGATATAAAAGCAGATAAAGCAGTCAATGGTAAACGACCCTATACGGGAACACTTGATGTCTCTATAACAATGAACGAAAAAACATTGGTAATTCCTATGAAGTATCACTATAAAAAAGGTCACTTTAAAGCCGATGGTACGATAGACCTTTTTGATTTTGAAGGACGCTCTGCATTGGCAAGTATTAATAAAAGTTGTTATGATTTACACAGTGGAAAAACTTGGAGCGATGTGAGTATTGGGTTTAGCACCATGATTGAAGCGACACTTTGTAATGTTGAGATAAAAAAGTAGACCCCTTTGAAAGCACAAGAGATAAACAAGAGTCTGAACAAACTGATAGAGGCACAGATTCCTGTATTTGTTTGGGGAAGTCCAGGAATTGGTAAGTCGTCGATTATTAAACAGATAGCCATGGATAAGGGGTTAGAGTTTGTCGATTTACGACTCTCTTTGCTTGACCCAACCGACTTAAAAGGAATACCCTTTTTTGATAAAGATAGCAACCAAGCCGTTTGGGCATCCCCCAATTTTTTACCAAAAAATCCTAACACAAAAGGGATTCTCTTTTTAGATGAGATAAACACTGCACCACCATCAGTTCAAGCATCAGCATACCAGTTGGTTCTTGATAGAAAAGTAGGGGATTATGAACTACCCAAGGGTTGGAGTATTGTTGCTGCTGGAAATCATGAGAGTGACCGAGGAGTGGTCTATCGTATGCCCCCACCACTGGCGAATCGTTTTGTGCATTTGAGTATGGAAGTGAGTTTTGAAGATTGGAAATCATGGGCATATAGAAGTGAAATAGAGAGTTCAATCATCGCTTTTTTACACTATGACAGTGCCAAACTGTTTGACTTTGATCCAAGTAAAAATCAAAAAAGTTTTCCTACACCCCGTTCATGGGAGTATGTCAACAAGATTTTACATTCAGGAATTGAGCATTCACTACTGTTAGAAACCATCAGTGGAGCAGTAGGAAGTGAAAGTGCCACAGCATTTATGGCTTTTAGAAAAGTAATGGACAGACTTCCCGATATTGAAAAGCTTTTAGAGGGTGAAGATGTTGAGGTAGAACATAACAGTCAAGTGCTGTTTGCCCTTATTGCAGGAGTAGTCTCTAATATCCGTAGCGTAGGAATTCCTGCCCACAAAAAAATAGACAATGCTTTGAAATTTTCGCTAACTCTACCCAAAGAGTTTTCGGTAATGCTGGTAAAAGACATGCAACAAAATAGAATAAATGTTGAGGGGTCGGCTGTTTGGGATAAGTGGGTTGAGGAGTTTGCTTATTTGTTATAAATTTTACCAAAATATAGCGTAAAGCCCCTTGCTTCAGCTATGGGGATATAAGCGAGGCAGTTAAAAAGATTATTTAAACTTTAAAAACATTTAAAAATCTAATAACACGGTGTAGTCGGGGGACTACACCCTACATAAGTATCACACCTAACGATTAAAAGAGGTTTGCGTTTTCATCAATCCATTTAAAGTATTCAAGAATATCTTTAATCTCCTCATCGCTCATATGTTGGTTAGGCATTTTAAGATTGAAGTAGTCAATCATACCTTTAACATATGCTTCTTTATATTTATGCTCTGGGTTTTTAATAAAATCAGCTACCCATTTGGCACTATCTTTACCGTGTCTTTCAAGTACACCTGTAAGGTCTGGTCCTGAGCTTACTTTACCCACAACGTGACAACCTGAACATCCACCCTCATCAAAGGCTTTCTGCCCTCTTTGCACTTGAGTTGATTGCTTAGTTGCGATAAGTCTTACCAGTGCATCTTTAGCTCTAATTCCAACATCGGCTGTCTTAACCATAAGCTGCCAAATCATGTTTTCAAATAGAATCGCTTTATCCATGTCACCAGCTTTCACTGCTTCATCAGACTTAGCTTTCTGCTCTTTAATTTGTCCATACTGGTCAAATGCATCTGTTACAAGGTCAGCTACCACTTTATGGTCAGCGTATTTGTTATCTTTTAAGAACTTAACAACCGATTGAATAACCTCATCTGTAGCAGCATTTACAGCAACAGTTTTGTCATATTCAGCTTTTAATTCCTCTTTGGTCATTGTTTTCATTTTAAGTTTTTGAGCCGAAACATACTTTTTGTTCGGGTCTTTAACCATCAAGTAACCCATCATCTCTAAGTGAAGTGCTGAACAGAACTCTGTACAGTAGTAAGGGAATACACCCTCAATATCAGCAGTAAATTTTATAGTAGCAGTCTCACCTGGTTCAAGTGACATATGTACATCAAAGTGGTCAACTGTAAATCCATGAGTCTCATCTTGAGCTCTCTCTAGGTTGGTGATGTGCATGGTTACGATGTCACCTTTGTTAACTGTAATTCTCTCTGGGTTGATGTGAGAACGAACCATGGTTGCGTAAACAGTTACATTTTTACCATCTCTTACGATTTTCTCTTGACCAGCAAGTGTTTTACCTTTGTGCATCTTACCTGTTTTAGAGTTTGTTCCCATTGGGTAACGAACATGTGG
>DCAF01000012.1:108941-109838 GCA_002311915.1 Sulfurovum sp. UBA1140
ATCCATAGTCTTACCAGAAATATCAATCAACTGGTGATTTTGTGGGTGAAGAGGTCCAACATTTTGGAATCTATCAATTGCCAATTTGTTAAGAGAGATAATATACTTACCTTGAGGGTCAGCAGATTTACCTTCCATTCCACAAAGGTGTCCAACATTGTAGTGAACATTCTCTTTATCAAGAACTTTTAGAGTTTTATAGTTCCATTTTACAATCTGTGAATCCACATAAAGTGAAGTATAAATCTCACCATCTACATTGGAGTACTGATTATGCAATGGCCCAAGACCCAATTCAACTTGACCGTGAAGCGACGCTTTCATATCAAGAATAGGGATACCATAAGGATCTTTTCCTATGTACTTTTTATCAGCTATAAGCTTTTTAATTTTGCTCCATTTATAAACAGAAGCGTGAGTATCTAGCTTACCACAAACTGTAATGTACTCACCATCAGGAGAAACATCAACACCGTGTGGAGATTTTGGCTCTGGAATCAAGAAGAGAGAATCATGCTTAACAGCTGTCTCCATAGAGATAATCTTCATACCATTAATAACAGTATAGTTGGCTTTATCTTTAGCAAGTTCTGCTAATTTTTCCCAATTATATACATGTAAAAAGTCGGTGTCATTTCTTGACATACCAGCTTCATTTGGTGGCATTCCGACTTCGATTCCACCTGTATACATCTCTGAGTTAAACGAGTTGGTAAACGCCCAACCATGAGAAACACCTTTACCAGCATCTGATAAATCTTGCATGTATGGAGGCATCTCTAAAGTAAATGACTCATCGGGTAAAATTCTACCTATTTTGCTATCAAACTTCCACAGTGTTGCACCACCATGATAGGTCTCTTTGTACTCTTCGATTGGGTGATAGTTGTTGTCAAA
>DCAF01000012.1:109964-110320 GCA_002311915.1 Sulfurovum sp. UBA1140
CCACCATGAGCCGATTTAAATACTGGGTTTACCACTATCTGCTTGGTCTCAAAATCTTCTAGGTCAATAACACCCAATCTTGGGTTGGCTTTATCGTTAATAATCAACCATTTACCATCATATTTACCATCTACTTCAGAGAGTGCTGGGTGGTGAGTATCACCCCAGTTAATCTCTCTACCTCTAATGTTACCCTGTCTAAGTACCTTCAATGAATCTTCATCGAAACCATATCCTTGCCAAGGCTCAGGTGTAAATACAGCAATGTATTTCAAAATTTTCATAGATGGTACACCATAAACCAACATCTGTCCACTCTGTCCACCAGAACTAAATACTACAAACTCATCTCTTCC
>DCAF01000062.1 GCA_002311915.1 Sulfurovum sp. UBA1140
GTCATCAAAACAGGTCGAAGTCGCTTGATTGCTCCCTCAACAACTACCTCTTTTATGGCTACTCCTTTGGCGACAAGATAGTTAAAATAGTTAACCATAACCACCCCATTTAACATCGCAATTCCTAGCAGTGCGATAAACCCAACCGACGCAGGTACGGACATGTATTCTCCTGAGAAGTAGAGTCCTGCGAACCCACCGATGAGGGCTAGAGGCACATTCATAAAAACAATAGTCGCTTGTGAGAGTGAGCCAAAGGAGACAAAGAGCATCATAAATACTAAAAACAGAGCAATCGGCACAATGACCATGAGTCTATCAGACGCTCTTTGTTGGTTCTCAAACTCTCCACCGTAGCTAAGGTAATACCCAGCAGGTAGGGTTAGCTCCTCTTTGACTTTTGCTTTGACCTCTTCTACGAAACCTACCAAATCTCTGCCCTCTACATTGCTCTGTACCACGGTTTTTCGGTAGCCGTTTTCATGCTCTATCTGTACGGGTCCAGAGCTTTGTTTGAAGTTTATGAGTCTGCTTAGAGCCACACTTTTTCCGTTGGCTAGGGGGTAGTAGAGCTTTTCTATTTTGTCCAGTGAATTTCTATAGGACGCATCACCTTTGACCACCAAATCCACGCGTCTCATTCCCTCTTGGATAATGCCTACTTTTGTGCCTGTTATCATGGTGTTGAGGAACTCATTGACATCATCTTGTTGCACACCGTAGTAGCCCATGTTTTTTTGGTTAAATGAGAGTTCAAAATAGGCGACTCCATCGTTTGCTTTTTTAAAGACATCGGAGCTTCCTTTGGTGGACTCTAAAATGCCTTTTACCTCTTCGGCTATCTTTTCCAGTTCGGTTGAATCGCTTCCAAAAATATCAATGGCTAAGTCGCCTCTTACGCCTGTTATCATCTCTGAAACCCTCATCTCGATGGGTTGGGTAAAGACCCCCTCCATGCCTCCCATCTCTTCGATGATGGTACGAATTTTCTCGACAATATCAGCTCGTGACTTCTCCACCCACTCCTCTTGTGGTTTCAAAATCAAAAAGGTATCGGTATCGTTTAGGCTCATCGGGTCAAGCCCTATCTCGTCGCTTCCTGTTCGTGCGATAATATCTTTTATATCAGGTACAGCTTTCATCAATTTCTGTTGGATTTTCAAGTTCAAAGCCACCGACTCTTCTAGTGGAATAGAGGGTGGAGTCTCTATCATCACAATGCTTGTCCCCTCATCCATCGTTGGCATAAAGCTTTTTCCTGTGAGCGTTGCCAAGTAGAGCGAACCGACAAACAGCAGAAGCACAAAGAGAACCACCGACTTTGAAAAACGGATAGAAAAGGTCAAAAGAGGTCGATAGAGTTTAATCAGCAATCGAACCAACCACGACTCTTTGTCTTCTCGTTTTTGTAAGATAAATGAACTTAGCACAGGTATCAGCGTCAACGCCAAAATGAGTGAGCTAAAGAGTGCAAAAACAATGCTCAAAGCCACAGGAGCAAAGAGTTTCCCCTCCAATCCTTGAAGCGTCAACAGTGGCATAAAGACAATGATAATTATCAAAACCCCCGTAATAATCGACGGAGCCATCTCAATAGAAGCCTCACGAATAATGGTCAATTTACTCTCATGCTCACGCTCTTTGTTCCCCAGTTCAGCCGTAATATGTTCCACCATAACCACAGCAGAATCGACCAGCATCCCTATGGCAATGGCAAGTCCTCCAAGGCTCATAAGGTTTGCAGACAAGCCAAAATACTCCATAGCAATAAAGGTCATAAGCAAGGCAAACGGCAAAATCAACGCCACAGAAAAAGCAGAAGCCAAGTTCCCAAGCATCAGCAATAAAATCACAAATATCAAAATAACGGCTTCAAACAACGCATTCTTTACCGTACCTGTTGCCACATTTATCAGCTCCGTTCGGTCATAGAAAATCTCTATCGTTGTCCCTTTAGGTAGGGTCTTCTCTAGTGTGGCTAACTCCTCTTTGGCTCTGTCCAAAACCTTGGTAACATTTGCCCCTTTCATCCCCAATATCAAGCCTTGAACAGCTTCGCCCTCTCCATTTTTGGTTACAAATCCTATTCGGCTGATGTGTCCTATCTTGACATTTGCCACATCGGAAATAGTTATGATTCGGTTCTCTTGTCGCCCCACAGGCAGTGAAGCGATCTCCTCTAAGGTGTTGAGTTTTCCAATGCTTCGCACCAAAATAGCCTCCACCCCTTGGGTTACGCGTCCTGCTCCTGCGTTTTGGTTGTTGGACTCCAAGGCATGGAAAATGTCGTCCAGTTCTATGCCCAAAGTTCGCATGGCTAAAAGGTTTGGCACGACCTCATAAGTCTTGACCTTTCCACCCAAAGCGTTAACCTCGGCAACCCCTGAAATGGCTCGAATTTTAGGACCGATAATCCAATCTAAAAGGCTTCTTTTTTCGGTAAGGGAGAGCGTATCAGACTCAATGGTAAACATCAAAATCTCACTCAAAGGCGTAGCAATAGGAGCTAACCCACCCTCGATATTGGCAGGTAACTCCTCTTTGATGTCAGCAAATCGTTCACTCACCTGCTGTCTTGCCCAGTAGATGTCCGTACCCTCTTCAAAGTCAATACTCACATCACAAATCCCATACTTAGAGACCGAACGCATCATGGTTTCATGGGGAATTCCCACCATTCCCATCTCGATAGGAATGGTAATACGCGACTCCATTTCAGAGGGAGTCATCCCCTTGGATTTCAAAATAAGTTTAACCTGTGTCGGCGAAATATCAGGAAAAGCATCAATGGGCAAATCTTTATAAGATTTCAACCCCAAGCCCAAAATCACAAGGGCTAAAAGAATCACAAAAACCCGTTGAGAGAGGGCAAAACGAATCAGACTATTCATCTTCGCCCTCCATCATGGTTTTTAAAATCAGCACAGAAGAGGTCGCAATGGGGTTACGCAGTTGTGGCATATCTTTTAGGAAATAGTGTGAATCCTCTTCGCCTAAAACTTCCACTTCTAAAGCCTCATAACCCTTGGTAGTTTTTAGAAATACCATGCTTTTACCCTCTATATTTATAAGCGATTTCTTCGCTACTTTAAGCGTCTGTTGCATCTGTGTAATGGTCGCAGGGCTTCGCATTCCAGAGAGAAACTTGGCAGAGTTTGGCAAAGAGAAGCGAACCTTTTGGGTCTGATTTTCAGGGTTAATCGTCGGTGCATGAAGCAGAACACGACTCTCAAAAGTTTCACTATTAAAAGTTAAATTTACCTTCTCATTCTGATTTAAACGCATCGCTTTTTGCACCAACATCTCCACCTCTAGCCACAATGCACCCTTTTTTTGAATTACAAACAGGGCATCACTAGGATTGGTACTTTTTCCTGAACGCACATTGAGATGTAACAGCGTTCCTGAAATATCAGAACGCACTTGAATGGTTTGTGAGATTTTGAGTTTAGAAAAAAGGTCATTTATCATCTTGTTACTCGCACCATAACCACGAAGCAGTGCTTTAGATGCTGAAACTTTTATCTTGTCAGCTTGGTGTTCAGCATTGGCAGAGGTACACTCTTTTTTAGGAATAATCCCCTCTTTGCAGAGACGGTTTTTACGCTCGGCAATGTGTCCATGATGTTTTAGCTCAATCGCATCAGCGATAAATCGCTGTTGAATCTCAATCCAATCTCGCCCTGTCACTTCGGCTAAGAGTTGACCTTTTTTAATGTGGTCATAATTGGCAACATAAAGCTTTTTAACTTGTGCTTCAAAAGGCAAAGAGATAGTGTGCAGGTGTTGAGGTGGGGTGGTAACCTCTGCCATGAACTCGCCTAAAGCCAATGAGTTTGATATTTTTGGTGTTTGGGTTTTGATTTGCCAGTCTTTTTCTTGTTCACTTGTTAATGTAATGGTGGTGGCTTCTAGCATAAGCAGACTCACAGAGAGTCCCAATAGTAATTTTTTCATTATTTATTATCCTTCGTTTCGCTCATACTATAAAGCTGAAATAGCGTTGCATAGTACGCTTTTTTTTCTTCTAATAACTCTTGCTCTAAGCTGGTCAGTTTCTGCTGACTCAACAGATACTCTATCACCGAACTCTCTCCGTAGTCATAAGATTTTTTCATAAGAGGCAGTAGGCTATTGGCATAGTGGTTGATGTTTTCTTTTTGAGCTTCTATATTTTGAAAGTCTCGGCTCAACTTTGCTTCTAACTCACGAACTCGGTATTTTTTATCTGCCATCTGCTGTTCATTTTGCAAACTTATAGCAGAGCTTTGGTGCATGAGTGAGGCTCGTTCATGTTCTGATTTATTGCTAGAAAAGTTCAGAGGAATCGAGACCCCAATGGTATAAATATCGGTCTCTAACTCTTTGGTGTAACCCATAGAGACCTCTATGCTTTCAAGCTTTTTACTGTAACGGTTCAGCCCCACTTGGGTACTCTCTATGCGTTTAGCATAAGCTTGTTCGGAGAGTGCAAAAGCATTATTGCCCAAATGAACTTCTTGAACAATGGGGTAAATGTCTTGACATGATAAATTGTCATTACTATTGAGAGAAGTCAATGAAAGCAGTTGACTTTTTGAACTCTCTTGTTTTCGGTTCAAGTTATTTAACTCTATCTGCAATCTATTTTTCTCAAACTCCAACTGCAACAGCTCTGTTTTGGCTATCTCATCGTGTTGAAAAGCTCTCTCTTTTTTGCTATAAAGTGTAGCAAAATTATCATAACCTTCTTGAAAACTTCCAAGATATGACGCACCCAAACAGTGTTGATGATAGAGGTTTTTAAGACGGTTATCAAAACTGATAAGATACTTCTCTTGTTCCAACAGATGGGCTTCATTGTTGAGCCTATTTTGTTTTTGTTCTAGGCTTTGGATATTGCCAAGTTTGAATTCTTTGGAGAGAGAGACCTCATGTTCATAACCTGAAATTGCTTTACTGTTGGCTCGTGATAGAGCATGATTAAAGGTCAAGGGGTCTGTTTGTGTATCTGCCAAGTTCTTAGACTCTAAAGCCAAGCCCTCTTGGGTAATGGCTTGGGAGAGTAGTTTAGACTGTTGGGCATGTTGTAAAATATCATCAAGCGTCAGCACCGAAGCCGTGGCTGATTGTAAAAACATCAAGCCAATAATTAATGGTCTCATCTTAAAGCGTTTTTTTACTGATAATCGAGCCATCAAGAGCATCAATTTTGATAGAACATGAAGCTGTTCTCATCGCATAAAAGAGTCTGTTTCCGTGGCGTATTAGTTTGGTAAGTTTTACTTCACTTCCACATTTTGCTTTTGCTGTCTCTTGGGCTTTCTCTTTTTTTACCGTTGCCATTTTTTGTAACAGTCGTTTCTGTTTTATTTTTGACGAAACAGAGTGTTTATAGCTGTAGGTTGATACAACTTGGCTTGGGGTTAATTCTTGGGCTTGGAGTGTTCCTAATAGAACTAGGGTTAATAATAAATGTTTCATAATGGTTCCTTTAATTGTAAAAATAGGTTAATAGATTTAGGGCGTAAAAATAGGCAAGGTAGAGCTATTAAGCTATTGGTGGTTTAAAGGTGGTTTGGTAGATGGTACTAGGAGGAGTGGAGCTTATAAAAAGCAATTTGGTGTGTGGAGGATGAGGAAACTCAATAGTTATAATAGAAAGAATAGCTGAAAAATGGAAAATTTCGTGCAGTTCACAGATGCCCTCACAACAATCATCTTTTTCACTCTCCTGAATGGATTGTAGTATTGAGGTGCATTCACAGGCTGTTGTTTCGTTGGCTATGAGTATATCGTGGGAGATATTTAGGAGTAGTGAAAAGAGAAGTATTATAAAGGTAAATTTTGATTTCATTATACTGCTCCTTTTGTTTTTATTCATCTTAACATAAGAAGGTTAATCCAAAATGAATCTTTAATCAACAAGCTTTAACCTTGCTTCTAAACCAAGCCAAGTGGTATATCCTACTTCTGAAAAAGCCAATTCTCCTTTACTGTTATAAATAAATGTAGTGGGATAGGCTTGAACGTCAAACTGTTTGGCTATTGCTCCACTCTTGTCATTAAGAATGGGGTAGTTTAAATTTCTCTCTTTCATAAATGCTTTTATCTCATCAGACGACCCAGAATTAACGGCTACTGTAATTAGTTGGCAAGAGTCAGATATTTTTTCGATATTAGAAGCCTCTAATTTACAGGTGGGACACCATGTTGCCCAAAAATGTATTACTATAGGTTGTTGACCACGGTTACCTTTAAATGTTGTTTTGGTACCATCAATAAGCGTAAAACTCATATCAGGAAGTAGATTGCTAACATCAGGTTTTCGGATATAATTAATAGCCATACTAATAACAAAAACCATTAAGAGGGTGCTTGTTACCTCTTTTAAAATTTTTTTCATTGACCACTTTTTCATCGACTTAACCACCTTTCAAGTATAATTTTTGCTGCCATTGAGTCTATTTTCCCATCTCGTTTATGTTTGAATATGCCTTTGGTTAGCTCTTTAGCTTCTATTGAAGAGCCTTGTTCATCTTGATAACAGACCTCTATATCATTTAATTTTAATAGAGAAACAAAGTGTTTAATTCGTCGCTCCATCTCTTCGGAGCTAGAGCCATCTTTAGGTAGACCCACCACCAATGTTTTAATCTCCCACGTTTTTAAAAAAATAGATACCTCGTTGGATGCTTGATTACGGTTTTTTCGCAATATCGCATCTTGAGGAAATACTATTTTACTATCTAGGCAAAGAGCCACGCCAATTCGTTTTAATCCTACATCTATACTTGCTATTTTCATAACAAAATCATACACTAACACTCTTAATCACAACAAATTCTACACAAAATTAAACTATAATAAAATTAGATTAATTTATAAAGGTGATTTTATGAAAAAGATTCTACTAATTATAACTCTGTTTGCTACCTCTTCTCTTTTGGCAGATACAGCACTGGGTGTCTCTATTGGTAACGGAAACATTAAAGTACAAGCCGTTCAAAAAAAACATGCAAAACCCATTAAAAGAGTCAAAAAAGGTAAAAGATTTAAAAAAGACCACCATCGCTACAATAAACGTTATCAAAAATTTGATTATGATACTAGGGGATATTATGATGATGATGGATTCTATTTTGGTTATTTTGATAGGTCGGGATACTTTTTTAACAATATCTTTTTTGAGTATGATTCACGCTATACCTATCGTGATAGATGCTACAATCGAGGATCTTTTAGACCCACTTATAGTCACTATAGACACTACCGACACCATCGTAATAATAGTTGGAATCAACGGCACTCTTATAGAGAACCCGATGTAATTGTTCATGGTCACTACTATGAAACTCGGTATTACCCTGAAGATCGAGGTTATAGAGACAACGGTAGAATTATAAATAATAGAAATAATAGATATGACGGCAATCAACGAGACTATAACCGTGGACGTGATGAGTATCGAAGAGGTAATAACTCTCGAAATTATGATTACTCCTCTCGTAATAGGAATAATAACAGTAGATATGATAGAGGTGATAGTCGGTACAATGACCGAAGAGGTTCATACAATAGAAACGATAGAAGAGATACTTATGAACGAAGACAGTATAAAGATAGTGGAACCATTAAGAATCGTCGATTTTCAAATGAAAGCTCTAAATATCGAGAAGAGCGTAAACCATCTAAAAGTAATGGTCATTTACAAATTACAAAATAATATTTAAGTCTGATTTAAGCAGACAAAGACTATCGTATTCATTAAAAAAACCAATGGAATAAAATGATAATTAAAGAGATAAAAGAGAAAGCACGAACCTATCTGTGCTATATTATGAGTAGTAATATCTCTCAGGCTACCAGTAGCCAAAGCTTAGATAGTCTGCTTAACAATATGGAGATGCTTAAAAAAGCCATTCCTAAAAGTGAAGTGCTTTATGCACTTGATGGAGAGGGTATACAGATTACCAAAAGTATTTCTCAATACCCTAAATTGAATGGTCTTTAAGTTTGCACTTAATGATCCCAGTCAGCTGATTTTTGCTGTCTATCTGATTTTTGGGGTTACAGCTTTAATTTTAGGACTCTCTTATTATCTCAAAGTGAGTCATGATAGTTGTAGTAAATAGTATCTACAGAGGATTTAAATCCTCTGTTTCAATAAATCTAATCGTTGATTAGAATTTATAATATCTGCATGGTTAACCTCTTTGGTTTGAATCAGCTTCTTAATGGTATCCACTAAGTGTTTGGTACTTACCATACTTTTAGGAGAGAGTTGATTTCCAAAAAGAAGCAAATCATTTCCTGCACCAATGGCTAATTTTAGAGTCTTTCGCAGACCATACTTTTTATTAATGGCATCCATCTGTAAATCATCGGTAATCACCACACCATTAAAACCTAGTTTTTGACGTAACAGACCATTAATGGTTTTAGCAGAGAGGGTGGCTGGGTATAGGGCATCTAATTTTTTGTTAAATACATGGGCAACCATTACCGTATCTATCATTCCTTGTTCGCTTAAGAGTCTGTAGGGTTCTAGCTCTTCTCTTTTCCATTTTTTGGTAACATCTACAAAACCTTTATGGGTGTCTCCTAATGAAGAGCCATGCCCTGGAAAATGCTTAATCGAGGTAAGAACATTGCTTTCGTGCATTGCGTTAATAAAAATAGAGCTGTATTTAACCACTTGTCTTGGGTCAGCCCCAAAAGAGCGACCCAATTTGTAAATTACTCTATTTCGTTTATTAATTGCAAGGTCAACATCAGGGGCTAAGTTATAATTAATACCCACACTCTGAAGCTCTTGCCCCATTCTACGGTAGTAATTAATAACCTTATCATCACTCATATAAGCAACACTGTTGGCTTTGGGGAACTTTCCATAAAATCCATATTTAGATTTAAGTCTTTGAACTTTTCCCCCTTCTTGGTCAACGGCAATCAGCAATTTTCCATCGTGACTACACCCTTGCAGTTCTTCTGTTAATCTTGCCAATTGATTTTTACTAGAGATGTTTTTTGCTTTTGCTTTATTAACAGGATTGGCATCAAAAAGAATCACCCCACCGAGCTGATATTGGGCTATATCTTTACATATTTGGCTATTGGCATGAACCCTTGTGCCAAAAAAACCAACCATTAGCATAGAACCTATCTCTTGTTCTAATGTTTTGGGTGGTGTTGCTACGGTAGCGGTGATTCTATTGTCTGTAGTAAATGCTTGTTGCTTTTCCATATTAACGGTTTCACTTAGCATTTTTTTGCCCTCTTGGGGGATAGGGTTGGCGAGTGCATTATTGGTGGAACAGGCACTAAACATTAAGAATAGAACTAAAATTATATATGGCATTTTCATCGGTTACTTCTTTCATATTTTGATTCAAAGCAGATTATACCAATTTTTAGATATAATTCGCAAAATTTCTGCAAGAGTGTATCAATTAACTCTTAGGAGACTTTCTAGCAAAGTATCTACACCTAAGCATTTCAAAGTCCACATTTAACATGTGGTGATTTGGTATCAGCTGCAAAAATTGGGGTCAACGGACACCATAATCATAAAATAAACTTTTTACAACACTATTTTTATTTTAGATATGCATAATACCATACCCTACAAAATTTATTACAAAGAAGCAACAACATGACATTTAACGAATTCAATTTCAAAGAGACCCTCAATCAAGCCATTAACGATGCAGGATTTAAAGAGCCAAGTCCTGTTCAAAGAGATGCTATTCCTATTATATTAGAGGGTCATGATATGATTGGTCAAGCTCAAACAGGTACAGGAAAAACAGCTGCTTTTGGTCTGCCAATCATTCAGATGATGGAGGGGAATAGAGGGGTTGAAGCATTGGTTATTGTTCCAACGAGAGAACTTGCCATGCAGGTCTCTGATGAACTTTTTAGATTTGGTAAAACAGGAGGGTTCAAAACAGCTACTGTTTATGGTGGAACACCATATAATAGACAGATTGGTAGAATCAATCAAGCCAATATTATTGTCGCCACCCCAGGGAGACTTCAAGATTTATTAAAGTCAAAAAGAATTACCATTAACCCAAAATTTGTTGTTTTGGATGAAGCTGATGAGATGCTTGATATGGGATTCCTAGACGAAATTAAAAATATCTTTACTTTTTTACCAGCAGATCGACAAACGCTCATGTTCTCTGCTACCATGCCAAAACAGATTAAAATTCTTGCAGAACAGATTCTTAACAGCCCAAAATCGGTTATCATTACTAAAAAAGAGAGAACCAATACAGATATTACTCAAAAATTCTATGTGGTAGCAGACTATGAGAGAGATGATGCTCTTTTAAGACTTATTGATTATAAAAATCCAAATAAATGTATTATTTTCTGTCGTATGAAAAAAGAGGTGGATAGACTCTCATCATACATGACCTCTCAAGGGTTTAAAGTGGCTGCACTTCATGGTGATATGGAGCAAAAACAGAGAGAACATACCATTCGATCATTTAAACAGGGTTTGGTTGAAATCTTTATTGCTACCGATGTTGCTGCTCGTGGTCTTGATGTCAATGATGTGTCTCATGTATTTAACTACCATATGCCTTTTGATTCAGAGAGTTATCTTCATAGAATTGGGCGAACGGGTCGAGCTGGAAATAAAGGTGAAGCGATTACTTTAGTCTCTCCAAATGAGCTTAGAACGATTAAGAGAATCGAAAAAGATGTTGGAGCCACACTTATTAGTGAAGTAATCCCAACACGTCAAGAGGTACAGAGTCGTAAAGATGATGATTTATTGATGAAAATTTCAGAGACAGAGGTAACTCCATCAGCCATTGATATGGTAAAAACACTTCAACATGATATTGATATTGTTACCATTGCTCACCTTTTAGCAACCATGGTTCAAAATGAGATTGGTGTTAAAGGTAAAGATATTATTGGTTTGGGTCAAAAAGAGATTGAATTATTGATTGAACGAGCTAAAAATCAAAGAGGTAGAGACCGTAATAACAGTCGTGGACGAGGAAGAAGCAGAAGTCGTGGTGGTAGCCGTGGACGAAGTGGCGGTGGTGAACGAAGTCGTAGTGGTAACCGAGGTAGCCGTAACCGAAGTAACTAATTTATAACTATAGAAAATAAAAATCATCATAATAATGATGATTTTCACCATTTTACACAATAAATACATCATTTATTTGATATAATACTTTTCCATTATTTTAATACCATTTATAAGGAAACAAAAATGAAAAAGATTATTTTAGCAATACTACTTACACTAGGTGTTACCTCATTTCTTCAAGCAGAAGAGACCAAAGCCATTACTTTTAACCTTATCGATACCGACGGCAAAACCGTGCATGTTACCGAGACAGAAGCAGGTTTAGATTTTAAAGAGTATAAAGGAAAAGTTGTATTTTTAGTGCTATTTGGACATATCTGTCCTCCATGTAATGCAGAGATACCTGAATTTATTGAACTGACCGAAAAATATAAAGATAAATTGGCTATTGTTGCTTTAGAGGCACAACGATACAGCATGAGTGACCTTAAAGCATTTAAAACTAAAAAAAATATCAACTACAGTTTAATTCCAGGAAAAAATCATGATGATTTTATCAGTTATATTGCCGATAGAGCTCAGTGGAATGGTTCAATTCCTTTTTTAATTGCCATTGATAAAAATGGTGCTGTACAAACAGTACAACCAGGATTTATTCCAAAAGCAACACTTGAGGAGTTAATTGAAAAGTTAACCAAATAACATTTTTTTGACGAGGAGAAACAATGTATACGAATAGAATAACTTTTATCGCACTACTTTTAGCAACACTCATGTTTAATACGGGTTGTGTCACGAAATACTTTGATTTTAGCGAGGAAGAAGCCGTTGTAACAGCTTCTTCTACTACAGAGCCAAGAGTTGTTCTTGAAGTAATTCCACCACCTATAATTGTTAACCAAAACCCTGAAGTAGAGTGTAGTGATGAAGCCACATCTGAAAAAAATGATTGCGATAGAGGAAAGATTACCAAAGATCAGTTACAACCCTCTGTTGCTCAATCATCAGCTGGAGAGGTTCACAAGTTAACAAGTATACAAGGTCACACCATTCATGTGGCTGAACGCTCTAATGGATTTACATTTCCAGAGTATGCAGGTAAGGTGGTTGTGTTGGAGATGTTTGGAAAAGATTGTCCTCACTGTATTAAAGAGATTCCTACTATTGATAGAATTATTAGAAGATACCGTGGAAAAGTTGCTGTAATTGCCATTCAATCTCAAAATCGAATGGCACGTTCTGTTGCCCGTAACTATCTGCGTAAATACAGAATACGCTACCCAATTATCGAGGGAGATGATGCGACCAATCTGCAGTTTTTTATACAACAGACTTATGGTTGGACGGGTATTTTGCCTTACACTTTGGTTATTAAAAATGGTGTTACAGAGTTCTCTTATTCGGGTGAGGTCTCTTATAATGAGATAAAACATGATATAGATTCACTATTTAGAAAATAAGGATAAAAAATATATGTTACCAACAATTTTTACCAAAACCAATACCACCAAAAAGGGTAAACAAGAGACGCATCTTCGGTGGTGGGTTACCCTGCTTATCTCATTGGCTCTTGCTTTAGGAACATGGAATCCAACAGGACACCATTTTATTCACTATATTTCTGAACAAGAACTGCTTTCAGGATTTACCCCTTTTGCTATTATACTTATGGTTGGTATTTGGATTTTAGCACTTAAATCTATTTTTCAAAGCCTTAAACTTTGGGGAGCCATATTTGTTATTATCATTATTATGGCTTTTCTTTGGGGACTCAATCAGTATGGATTAATTGAATTTAATAACCTCACTCAGATGGGTTGGGCAGGAACACTTAGTGTTGCTTTTATTATTTGGATGGGGCTTAACGCTTCGATTATTTGGAAAACACTGACAGGAGTTTACTCTACTGACAGTGTTGAAGAGGAGTAATCCCTAACTAAATGAGAAGACGAGATAAAGCACTTATTGCCATTCTACTGCCCATAGTTTTGGTTACCTTGTTGAGCTATGTTCACCCTGTATCTTATAATATTCTTATGGGGTACATGCTAGGAGTGGTGCTTGTATTTAAATCCTCTCTGCTCTCTCTTTGGTTCGTAAGTAAACTTAAAATAGTAGCTTTTATTAAAGGTCTTACATTTATTCAAGCCATTCTGTTGGGTATTAAACGATGGTTTATAGACAATATGCTCTCTCAATGGTTAGAAAAATATATCTTTAGCCATCTAAAAAAACCCTTTAATGAACTACTACAATACTATCAAGCCGTAAGCTTTAGAGCCAAACTTAAAAACTTTTTTGTTATTGTCTTTCCTTTGGGTATAGGGATTTGGATTATGTACCTTACCGACATACTCTCACATATTGCTCTATTCGTAGAACTTAAAGTAATTGTCATAGGGTTCTTTAAAACTTTATGGGTTATTTTTGCCAAAATCTTTGCGATTGTACCGATGATTTTAGGATGGATATCGGGCTCGTGGTTGGCTCCTATTTTAGAAGTTTTTGCCCTTAGTTATCTGCTCTCTTTTATTGAAAAGCTACTCGGAGCAAATAATCCTATTACAAGGTTTTTTAACTATATTGGTGATAAGCTTAATGACTTTTTATCTTATCTTGGTCTGCTTAATGACAAACACATTGAACCTATTCTTAACAATACCCTCTCTCGGAGCAGTCAGACTTTTGCCAATAAAATCTCTTCGATGATTAGAAATAAAAAAATTAGAGAAGAGCATCTCTATTTTGATAATTTTCGTAATATTATTTTAAGAGGACACATCAATGCCTACCACTCGTTTGAAGGAATGGAGGATATAACCGATAAAACTAAACTCTATAGTATCATTAATGAAAAGACAAAAGACAACATTGACATTATCGCCTATGTCTCACGAAATGGCAAAGGAGAGATTTTAGAAGAGCAGTATAAAAATAACTATTATCATGATATATTTCTACTTAAAGGTATTGCAAGTAATCAAAATCATGGGGTCAAAGAGCATCTTGATACCAAAATAGACCACAGTGATTTTTGGGTGCTTAACAGTAGTCTTCTTCCTGTTTGGATAAAAAGTAACAGCAATAATATTGAGCCAAAACTACTCGAAGGTAACGAAGTTAGACTTATTAAAACGAAACAGCAGACAGCTTTTGATTGCAAAGACATCTATTTTGAACATGAGGGGGTTATTGTTTACCCTACATCAATTATTCCAACCAACGAAACTTTTTCAAACTAGGAATCGGCGTGTTTACACTCGAACAACAGAGGCAGAGCCTTCCGATTCCGAATATTATAGGTTAAGCCAACCGTACCAATCCATTATCAATGGTAATTAACCCTTCTAATTCAGCTTCATAAACGCGTGTGTTAAATTTGGCAATTGCCTCATCAAAAGTAGGGGAGGTCTGGCAAAAATAGAAAAACTCATCCCTCTCTATACCGTCATTTTTGGGAACCACTCCATACTTATCAGCAAATGTCTCTAGATTATAGATGGGCTGTGCCAACCCCTTTTCTAAAAGCATATTGGTTCCCCGACTCTCATCTAAATGGTGGGGCAATACAAAAATCTCTTTACCCATCTTTAAAGCAAACTCTACGGAACGCATCGAGCCACTTGCCTCATCGGCTTGGGTGACAATTAGAACATCTCCCAATGCCACAACCAGTTCATTTCTGACCACAAAACTCCATGGGGTTGCTTTAAATGTTGCAGGGAACTGACTTATCATAAGCCCATCGGTTTCGATAGAGCTGATTAATGACCTGTTCACAGCAGGATAACGAATGTCTAAACTGTTTGCTACCACGGCAATGGTATTGTGGCTTCCTGCTCCCTGATGGGCAATCGCATCAACCCCCATTGCTACACCACTTACCACACAGACACCTCTCTTGGCTAAGGCTTTGGCCAAACTGTAGGTAAACTGCTTGGTATATCCCGAGGGTCGTCTGGTTCCAACGATGGAAACTTTTGGTCGAGTTAAAAGTTCTTTATTTCCTAAAATATAAAGCTCTTTAGGATACTTCTTCATTGATTCCAATGCAGGAATATATTGGTTTAATCGCTCTATCAATTGTTCTCCTTTACTCTGCCTATTAGGGAGCAGATATCCACGGGATACGGTTCTCTTCTTCTAGTTCATAATAGTTTGGAATCTGTTGATAAATACCGTTATAAATCTTTTCAATATCACTTAAAATAGTATATTTATGCTCTAATAAATTCTCGTATTGTGCTAACTCTTGAATTTTGAGATTAATTTTAGCCATGAGTGCGTTACTCTTATTAATTTCACGCTGATTATTTAAAGAGTTCACCTGTTTATCAAAAGCACCCTCTAACTCTTTTAAGTTACGTAGACTTGCCAAGAGATTTTCCATATGAATATGCACCCTTTTTTTCTGTTTGGTAATGGTTCCATATTGCATTTTTAACTGACTGCCTAAAATAATTAGTTGCTCTCTTTTTTTATTGGTAAATATCTCTACCCTAAAAAAACGGTAAAAAAACCGACTAATCAATCCCTCTTCAACTTTTAAATCAAAGAGAATTGATTTAATTGCCTCGAATAAAACGGTATCAACCTCTCTGTATTGTCGTACCAGCTCTATTTCTGCTTGTTTATCACTTTTAGCAATAATGGTCGAGAGTATTCTACGAAACGTAGCCTCTGGACTCCTCAATATATCCTCAACATAAAACTCTACAGCCATAATAACACCTCTAAAAATATTGATATGTTGATTATAACTTAATTATGTTAAAAACTGTTTTAAATTAATAAATCTCTTATAAAAACAGTTTCCAATAGGTTAATGCCACTGTAAATGTAATTAAAATCCCTGCAATATTTAAGAAAATCCCTCGCTGTATCATCTGTGTGGTTTTGACATGCCCTGTCGACATTGCAATCGCATTAGGAGCCGTGGCAATGGGCAACATAAAGGCGTAACTCGCAGAAATAGCCACAATTAGCATAAACAACATTGGGTCAAGTCCACTCTGTATGGCAAAAGGGTAGATAATTGGAATCATAATAGAGGTCAATGCCGTGTTGCTGGTTAACTCTGTTGCAAACACCACACCTGAACCGATAATAAACATCAATACAACAGGAGGGAGATAGTTAAAACTTACCAAAATATTAGCAACCTCGGTCGCCAACTCTGTCTTTTGAAATGCCATTGCAATCGAGAATCCTGCTCCAAAAAGAAAGATAATTGCAAAAGGAATCTTTGCAAAATCCTCTTTCCACTCCAGTAAATCAACTTTAGGCAGAAACAGAAATAGACCAAAAGCTAAAAGTGTAAGTTTTTCGTTGATATGAATATCAAAGAGATATTTAAGTATTGGGTTCGCAGCTAAAAGAAGTGCCAAAGAGGAGAGTATCCAGACCAGTTTTTTTTGGTTAACGGTCAAAGGTTTTTTAGTCATGTCTATCTTAACCAACTCAAAATTCTCTTTTTTAAATCCATAAAGTAGAATCTCTGCGGCCATTACCATCATTATAATAGCCAAAGGCAACATCATCGCTGTCCAAGTGGCAAAAGGAATCATCTCTAGCCCATTGGTCTCTATAAAATCCATCAGTATCAAGTTGGGTGGTGTCCCTACAGGGGTAATAATCCCCCCTATCAAAGAGGCATACGCCACACCTAAAAGCAGACGAAATTTATAATCCACATTCTCTGTTAAAAACGCTGCGATAGGAATAATCAAGAGTGCTGTCGTGGTATCGGATAAAATAGAACTAAGCGACCCTGCTGTTAACATCAAAGAGTACAAGACCCCTCTAGGGGTATTGGGGAAAATAGAGAGAAGCTTGGTTGCCAAGCGTTTATGCAGTTGTGATTTTTCTGTAGCAATCGCGAGTAAAAACCCCCCTACAAAAAGAAAAATAGTGGTTTTAGAGTAGTTTGAGACGACATCTTTGGATTCGACCAATCCCAACATAGGAAAGAGTATAATCGGCAGAAGTGAAACCACCCCCATATGCAATCCACTGTTTGTCCACAAGGTCACCAAAAAAGCAATCACTCCGACCAACCTTGCCTGAACATCCGAAAAACTCGTCAATGCCAACAGGTAAAACCCCAACCCAATAAGCAAAGCAAAAATAATTAACCGATAACTCTCTATAAAAGATTTTAAAACACGCATCACATCTCCAACAATTTTTAATAGATAATAGCGTAAAAGTGGTTATAAAGTTGAGTTAAAGGCAACATGTCTTACAATATTGTAATACAAAAATACAAAGGAGGAGCAGAGTTATGGTAGCAACAGTAAGACTCGATAGTGAACTTGATACAATACTAAATGGTTTGGCTAAAGAGTTTGAAAAAAAAAGAAGTGAAATTATTAGAGAAGCAATTAGCTTTTATGCCAAAGCCTTAAAGAATAAGAAAAAAAATAGGCTTCACAGAGCCATAGAGAAGACATCAAGCAGAGACTATGATGAGTATAAACTTATGGAAGAGACCTTAAATGACGGCTTTACGAAGTGAAATTTGGTTAGCCAATCTTAACCCCTCAAAAAAAGCAAATGAGATTGGTAAAATTCGACCTGTACTTATATTCCAAAATGATGAACTTAATAGAAGTAGCTATCCTACAACGGTAATTTTACCACTAAGTACCGTGCTTATTGATGATGCTAAACCATTGAGCTATCGAGTGAGCAAAAGAGAGAATCTAAAAAAAGATTCGGATATTTTAATCGCCCATATTCGTTCTGTGGACAATATTAGATTGATTGAAAAGATAGCAATATTGAGTGATAGTGAAATGATAGAAATTAAAGAACTTTTAGATGAGGTTTTGTTGAATTATTAGAAGAGGAATTATTCACCTCTTTAGCCCCAAATCCCGAGACCGAGACAACCGAATCTCAATACGCCGACGTAGCTTGTTTCCTGATTGATTCTTTAGCAATGAAATTTCACCCTTCTCATTTATAAACTGCCCTGAACTGTAGGGGCGTATGATTTTAATGGGGGAGTCGGCTGTAATAAGTTTGGGTTTTAAGAAGCCAATCACCGAAACGGCTCTTTTCATGCCAAGTTCTAAGTTGGATGAGGCTTGAATCTGGTCAATATCACACCCGTGGGTCAAGCAGTGGTGTAGCTCTTGGTCAAATCTGCTTCCTTTGCTTTTTTTAGAAAAGGGTTGGGTATCGGTGTAGCCGTAGACTTCGACAATATCACACTGATGCTCTTTGGCAAAGGTTTGAATTTTATTTACCACGGTAGCCGTTAATTGATTTTTAAACTGATTGTTAAGTATGGCAGAACTGCTATGAAACGCATAGCCTTGAGCCTCGTCAAGGACAATAAGTGGGGGTTGTTGATGCTGTTTTAGTTGGGCCAAATAGAGTGAAGTGATGATAAAAAGTAGAATCATGACAATCATCAATATAATAAATATTTCACTCTGCATGGTGGTGTTTTCTCGTCGCTTCATTATGGTTTATCTTTCACTTTTTAGTTTGGCTAAAAAGCCATCAATATCCGAGAGAATCTTCCCTGCACTGGGCAGACTATGTGCCACACTAGAGAGTTCATCAATCACCTTTTGACTCTGCTCAGAGAGCTGGTCAAGGGCTGATTCGGAGTGGGTCGAGAACTTTTTCATACTTCTAATATGTCTGTCCCACTCTTTAGCAATGGTGTTCATCTGCCCCAAACCACTATCAAAGGTCTCAATAGATTTTTTAAAGACCCGATTGGCATCTTTGGAACTGCTGTCAAAATTTCGCTCTACGGTGTTAATTTGACGCTCTATCTGTTCAAACTGTTGCTTAAACTGTTGCATCGTTTCGGTCAGTACCCGTTGTGACTGCTCTGACGTGTTTTGTAGGTCTCTCTCTATCGTGTCACTCATGCTCTCTAGGCTATATTGCATCTTCTCATAGAGTGCTGTAAAGTTTTTAGAGAGTGACTCAATACTCTGCTCTGAAGTGGTGTTGGCATGGCTAATCGTCTCTTCTAACCGTTTGGAACTGTTTAGCAGTTGGGTGGTACTCTGTTCAATACTCTGCACCCACTGGTTACTACTACGCTCTATCTGTAATCCTGCATTTCTAACTTTAATTGCCAAAAACTCTAAGGCATTGTCGGTCTCTTCGGTCGAGCTTAGTTGGTATCGGTAACGCTCTCGCTCCATCTCTTTACCAAATGCCCACCCGATAATACTGGTAATCAGTGCCGAACCAATCGGGGCAATAATTGTATCAATATGCTCAATCATCTCTGCCCCACCAAACTTAGAGGTCATAATTAACGCCACCGAAGTACCAATAAGCGTATGCAGATACCCCATGGTTGCTACTCGACTTCCTACTTCAATATTGTCGTCTCGTTCATTAATAATGGCAAAAAAACCTAAAATAACCAGCAGAACCATATGTTGAATTCCCACAGCTAAAAAGAGGACATTGACATATTTCTCAATAAATTCAATCCCCACATAGAGACCAAGCATCAGGCTCACTGCCACTATAAAACCAAACCACCATATGGCACTAAAAAGCATTCTAATCATTTTTCATCCTTCGTATTGAAATCAGTTCATCCAGTATCTCACTGGCTTTGTCAAACTGATGTTTTGCCAAGAGTTTATAAATAGGTTTAGAGTCAAAAAGGCTCTCTTCCCGTAGGCTATCCATTTTTTTTAGTTGAGCAATCACTTGATTGAGCTTTTTTGCATTGATAATGGGTCGTTCACCGTCTCTATCTTCTCTACCAAAGGTCAGCACAAAATCTTGAAATACCTCAATGGGTCGTTTCTCTTGTAGTTCGTAAAGTGCTACCTCAGGAACATAATGCACACCAATATCAGCAAAAAGTGATACCAGTAGCTCTTTAGAGAATCTAGGAAACGCTTGATAAGTTTTTATGGGTTGCATAAGAACCTCTTGAGGCAGAATACCCCTAAAAGGTACTTGTTTGGTCTGCGTAGATATATACGCCAAAGGAGGTCGATGGGCATTGCCATAATCAATAGAGGTAAAGAGTTCCTTTACAGCTATCTTTATGTTCTGTTTTAAGTTATTTAAGTTCAATTCTTTCGCCTAAGAAAATATGTGGCGAATTATATCCCAATAGAGATGAATAGGGTTTTAAGGATTGGAATTAGTTGGGGTGAAATACACCTATTCCCCCAACCCAATTCTAACCACAAAGAGTTCCCCTCCTATCTCTCGCACCGTTATGATATGCTGACTGATTCCTGTTAACTCTTTTTGACTGTTTTTAATGAGATAGTCAAATACAATTTTAACGCTGACCTCTTGATGTTTTTTGTCTATATGCTCAACAGTTAGTTTTACATTGCTATAGAGCCGATGTGACCACTTTTTAAAGTAGTCAGCTTTATCTTTGAGTACATCTGCTTTGGTGGCATTTTTGGTACGGTAGTAGGTTGTTAGTGGGTAGTGAAATAGCTTGGTAAACTCGTTGGGATTGGTGCTGGTCATCTCTTTTTGGTAGAGCTTTTGAACAAAATCTTTGGCTCTATTTTCTAATAATGGGGTAGGTTTACTACCTTGTGCTTTGACCACTATTTTTTTAACCCCTTTGGCGTAATCAGCAATTCGACTGTCGTACATCGCTTCGATAATAACGGCAGGAACTTGGCACTCTCCTTTGGTGGTTGCCATAAGGGGAGTGTAGATGATGCCTCGGTTCTCTTTTAGGGTATATCTTTTGGTCTTTTTGTTGTAACTCTCTTTTTTGTTTAAGTTAATAAAATTTAGAACTCGGTCATCTCTAATCTCTTTGTAGGTTTGGTTAATATTTTTATTTTTAAACTTTTCGTTGGCAGTTTGATTTTTAATGCGACTGTTTACAATACTTAGACAGGCAGGAATTCTTTGGCTCATGACCACATTATGAATAGTCCCATAGTTGGCAATGGTCACTTTACTGTAGATTTTATCCCCTTGGGCTAGGGTATTAAGGTCAACAGTGTTGTTCTGCTCATCTATAAATTCACGCATGATACTTAGCTCTTTTTTAGTAGATAGGGTATTTTTAATCGGTTTCTTTAGATGTTTAATCAGCTCAACACTGTAGCTCATGGCACCACTTTGTGGGTTAAGGGTAATGGTGTTGTTGGTAAGTTCTTTAAACATGAGTGTTATAGGCTTGGTATGTTTCTCTTCTTTTCCATTAATCTCAAGGGTAACATCAAGCTGACTTTTGGTGGGTTTCCCTAAAAAGAGGCTAATGGCTTTAAGGGCTATGGCTCTCTCTTGGGTTGAGTAGAGGTTATCTAATGATTTTTGAATGGTGACCAAATCTTTTGCCTCTTTATTGAAGTATTGAGACTTAATAATAAATTGTAAGAACATATCCCGTTGATTCGATTCAAAGTTTCCTGTATAGTCACCATAGGCTCTTTTCCCGTACATCTCTAGGGTGTAGCCCATGCTATCATAGAGTTTTTTTGCCTCATCATCTTTGCCTTGCATTTTAAGAATGGCAGACATGTAGTATTTGGCTAAGAAGTGTTTTTTATAAATCTCTTTTTCAAAGAGCATATTTGCACTACTCTCTTCTAGGTTTTTATCTTCTGCTAGGATGTATCCTGCATAGATTCGGTGGAACTCATTGTAGGTTCCATTGTAGTTGCTATCGGCATTAACGACCGATTTTAGCATCTTTATAATTTTTTTAATAAATCTCTCTTCTATCTCTGTACCATCTCGTTTAAGTTCCAAAATTGTTTGAGAGGCATACAACGAAGCGTAACTGTTAACATGATTTCCCTCTTTCCAGTAGTTGAACTCTCCGTAGTAGTTCTGCATATTTCGTAATTTTTTAACCCCTTGTCGAATAAAGTTTTCACTCTCTCCAACAATCATATCATTTTTAAGAAAGGCTTTGGCATAGTGCATGGCAGATATTTGAGAACTGGTCTGTTCTGCACAACCATAAGGGTAACTTACTAGGTAGTTTAAGTCATTGCGTAACGCACCAATAAAATTGGTCGACAGGGTAACAAAGGCTTTGGCTCCTTGATAGGCTTTGGGTACGTTAATGACTATCTTTTGGTTGCTAATGCCTTTAAAAGTTTTGGTGCTAATGGCATGAGGGCTATAGATGGGTAGCTCTACACTGTTGCTAATTGACTCTTTATTATATTGGGCATAAATGCTAATGCTACCTTTGCCTATTTTAGTGGCTAAAAGTTTGGCTTGAAGCAGTTTTGAACTGTTGGCAGGAACCGTTATTTGCTCTGTGGTTAGATTAAATTCTAGATTTTCCGAGAGTTTTGAGTTTAATGTGATGGTTTTAGGCTCTTTGGTGGTATTAAAAATACGAACAGGAACTTCAATCTTGTCACCAACCAAAGCATATCTTGGGTAGGATGGTTTAATCATGATGTCATCTTTAACGGTTAGCTCCATCTCTTCTACTCCAATACTATCTTCGTTGATGGCAATGACAATAACCGAGGCACGTCCATTAAACTCTGGAATATCAATGCCTATAGAGGTGTTGTTCTCTTTACTCTCAACAATACCCGACCATATCATAAAAGGTTTAATGCGTTTTCCCAAATCAGGTGCTAAATGCTTTTTCTTTTTAGACAAGATGTCACCTGCACCAAAACTGATGAGTTTTCCTTCGCTAATATATGCCATAAGTTGGTCATAAAGGTCGTAGTAACTGACAGCTTTGTCTGGTTTTTCATTAAAATAGTCAAAGATTTCGGGGCGTTTTTGGTCAACGAGTTGTAGTATCCCTCTATCGACCACGCTAATAAGCAGTTTCGATGGCTTATCGGTAGCAATATTAAGTTTAAAATGGCTCTTAGATTTACTTGTTTTTGGGGAGTTTAGGGTAATATTAATTTTATGTGCATTACGGTTGGGTTTAATGAATGTGTAACCTACAGCTCTAAAGGGGATAAGTTGCGAGGGGGTATCACTGGCACGAAAGGCTGTGGCGTGTAGATAGAGTCCCTGTTTCATCTCATTATCTATTGACATGGTGACTTTGGCAACCCCTTTTTTAAGTTCAACCATTTTGTACGACTCTATTCTCTCTCCTTCTAGGGTAAGGAGCAGTTGCCCCTCTAAAATAGGAGATTTAATGGTGGCTTCAAGGGTATCACCTTTTTTATAGAGCTTATCTTCAATCTTAATCTCTATAGATTTCAGGTCATCTTTAGGAGAGATATTGCTGTATGACCACGACCATATGTCAAACTCTTGGCTACTGCTGTGTCCCCCAAGTCGGTCATGAATCTCGATGACATAGTCTCCATTTTGGTTCATTTTTTTACTAAACTGCTGATTAGAAGTGAGTGTAAAGTTTTCTACTATACTGGTCTCTTGCTCCCAGTTGTAAGTACCACCACTGTAGTTGTAGTGCCAATCAATTTTTTTGATAACGGCATAGAGAGTACGTTTAATCAACTCTCCACTAATGGGGTCAATGAGTATCGCTTCTCCTGTAATCTCTTTACCTTGTTCTAAATGGGTTGCTTTAAGTTTGAGTCCCACCATATTTTTATAAGGGTAGAGCATGACTTTTTTATAGTTAGAGACGGGTTGAGCGTCATCCATAATCGTAACCCCAATCATCGCTTCTAAAATTGATGGAACCCTCTGTTCTAGGTTGGTGGGGATGGCAATATTGAGTTTACCCTTTTGGTTTAATCTAATCTCTTCACGGTACTCTAAATAGGTTTGAGTATTGCTTTTAGAAACCTCTTCATTAACAAAATGGTAGTTTTGATATTTAGGATGGTTGAGGTTAACGGGGATGGTATCTAGGGTGATTTTTCCTGTAAGCCCTGATGCAGGTGCTCCAAAAAGATAGTTCGAGCTAATATTGGCTTCGATAAGTTGACCAACTTGATAGAACTCTTGGTTGGTGTTGATTTGGTTTTCAATTTTAGGTGGCATAAAGGCTTCGACTTTAATACTCTTTTCACCTATAATGGTATCTCCTATCGAGACTTGCAGTTGATAGGTTCCTGTTCTGTCTTCGACATCGAGTTGATGATTAAAATTGATTAATCCATAGCCATCGGTATGGTAAATCTTTTTTTGAAGGGTCTCACCATACTGCTCTTTTAGTACCACATCAATGGGTATTTTAGATGCCGAGATAAAGTCTTTGTCTTTAATGGTAATAAGGGCATTTATTTTAGAAGCAGGGCGAACAATGTTGCTCTGAAAATAGATATGTCCTTTAAAACGTTCGCTTTTCTCTTGAATTTGATTGGGTGTGGGTGATGCTATGGTCTGATTTAGTGCCAAAAAGTTTTGGTCATTTTTGGTTTTAACAATCACCCCTTTAGGATTTTTACCTAAAAGACCCTTTTTATTAATAATTGCTACGCCATCTTTATTGGTTCGACTGGTTCCAATGAGTTCATTGTTGGCTCCATACAGCTCTACTGTGGCAAAGAAACCAATCGGTTTGGCATTTTTAAGTGATAAAACGGTGATAAACGCCTGATTTTTAGAGAGATTAACCGAGATGCCCAAATCAGAGAGAAAAACCACTTTAGATTGGCTCTTCTCCTCTTCGTTTTCGCTGTATCGTAGTGTGATTTGGTAGACCCCTTGTGGCATAGACTTGGCAATATCTTTGAGTAGAAACTTCTGTTTGGTAATAACATTTTTTTGATTGTTGAGTGTAATCTCTTTACTGTATAACTCTTGGGTGTAGTTGGGTACTTCTTCTTGTTTTGAAGCGATAAAATTCATAAAATAGCGTAAGTTGTCATCTAAAATCCGTTCAACAATAAGCGTTGCTGAGTCAATATTAACCGAGGAAAATCCCAACTCTCCTACCCTAGAAATATAGGGCTTCTCGTCGTGAAAAAAAACAGTTTTGGCTCTATCTTTGCTTTGTACTTTATAGGCTTTATCTTCTTTAAGTTCACGATAGGTTTGAAGTCCTTTTTTTAGGGTTACTTGATACGTATTGTTGGGTTTAAACTCTGAACTAATGACATCGGTATAGTAGTAGGCATCATCCGAGAGTTTCATTTTTGTACGGGTGGTGTGATTAATATAATTGTCTTTATTGAGTCTAAAGTTTTCGATGCCTTCTATGGCGATAAACTCTTTAGGTGTTCCCTCTAGGGTATCGTTAAGAAAGAGTCTTAAGGCAAACTCTCCACTAGATAGCGCAACAATTTGTGGGGCATCGCTTAGAGTCATTGGCTCTTTTTCATTATCAAGTACAACGCTTGGTCTCTCTTTAGTGTTAAAACTTTTATGAAAGGTTTCACTTAGCAGAGGGGTATTAATGGTAAGCTCCACAGCACTGTTGCCAATGGGTTCATTGATTTGAAGCAGTAGGGTTGTTTTGTGGGAAGAGAGGGTGTAGCTAAGATTGGTGGTACTTAATTTATCTTTTTTGGTCAGTTGTATATGAGCTTTGGCTTTTTTTGCATCAATGGCATCATTAAAGGTTAGTCGCACCAGTCGGTTTCGTTTAAAAAAATGGTCATCAACCAGACCCAACGCCTCGGTAGAGAAGTTAAGAGGTTCTTTTTTATAGCTACATTTATAGTCAGTACCACTCTGTAGTGGCTTTTTTGGAATAACTTTAAGCTTTGTTTCGGATTCTATTTTATAGACAGCCTGAATATTGGGTTGACATGAGAGCAGTGCTTGGTGGGTGTATTGTGTGTTGGTATCGAATATTGAGTTGTTGCTTTCAACGGTAAATGGGTGATTAAGCAAGACAACTTTTTGGGAAGTGCTAAGGGTATTAGCCCAGAGTAGAGAGGTTAAGAGTAGGGGGAGTAGGTATCTAAGCATAATAAACTCTTTTTTTTTATTTTAGCGTAAATTTGTTGAATTGTTCGATTAGTTAAACAATTCAGCTTAAAAAAAAACATCTTTGGTTGAAATAGCATATCAAATTTGGTTTTGATTTCCTTATTAAAGCCTGTAGTTTACAGTAGCAACAATAAAATTGGTTTTGCTATGGATTCTAAAAGCAAAAAGGAGGCTATTTTTACTTTTGGGGATTGTGAAGCTGTTATTTTGAAATGTCGTAGTATAATTTAACCATGAAAAACAGTGCTTCTAAAATTTGTAACTCACCTATTGAATTGGTGCAGTTTCAAAATCAAAAAATTTATATTAAACGTGATGACCTTTTGCATGTTGATTTTTCGGGAAATAAAGCCCGAAAATTTTACTATTTTTTACTCAACGAGTTTCCTACTGTTAAAAAAGTGGTTTCTCATGGTTCAAATCAATCCAATGCGATGTATTCGTTATCGGTTTTGGCAAAAATGAAAGGGTGGGAGTATATTTATTATACGGATCATCTACCATCATATTTAATAGAGAACCCTCAGGGGAATTATAAACACGCCTTAGAGAACGGAATGCAACTGATTTTGGGGCAACCAACGCCTAAAAGAGAAGATATTGAAGATAACGAGACGCTGTTTGTGGTTGAAGGGGGACGACAAGCAGAGGCTAGGGTGGGCACTAAGGTGTTGGCTCAAGAGATAAAATTGTGGCAAAAGGCCAAACAGATAGAGAAACTTAATATCTTTTTACCCTCTGGTACGGGGACAACAGCACTTTTTTTACAAAAATCTCTTTTAGAGATTGACAGCAGGTATCAAAGTAGGGTCTATACCGTTCCTTGTGTAGGAGACAGTGCTTATTTAATGTTGCAGTTTAAAGAGTTGGATGAGAATGTTTTGAATTATCCATTAATTATAAAACCTAAGAAAAAGTATCACTTTGGAAAGCTTTACAGAGAATCTTATAAAATTTGGCTAGAATTACAGCACGAAATGGGCATAGAGTTTGACCTGTTATATGACCCTTTGGGGTGGTTAACGCTTATGGATAACCCAACGATTTTTTCAGAGCCAACGCTCTATATTCATCAAGGTGGCTTGAAGGGAAATGAGAGCATGTTGGCACGATACCAAAGGAGATATGGTGAAGATATTTAATACAAAAGATGATAACTTTCAAGATGAGTTTAATGCACTATTACAACGTGGAGCAATGGATATTGACGGGGTAAGTGTAACGGTTAAAATGCTACTTGATGAGATTAAAAATGAGGGAAATAAAGCATTAAAAGCACATATTGCTAAATTTGACCGATGGGAACCAAGTTCTGATGAGGCATTGGCTGTTGATGTTGATTCGATGAGACGTGCTTATGAGAATCTTGAACCTAAGCTTTGTGATGCGTTACATTTAGCCTATGATAGAATTGAAAATTATCACCAAAAATTGATGCCCAAATCATGGATAGATTTTGAAAAGAATGGAAGTATGTTGGGTCAAAAAGTAACGCCAGTGGACTCTGCTGGGCTTTATATTCCAGGTGGAAAAGCAGCGTATCCCAGTTCACTGCTAATGAATGCTATTCCTGCGATTGTGGCAGGGGTTGAAGAGATTGTGGTCTGTACTCCTGCACCTGATGGTGAACTTAATGAGCTTCTTTTAGCAGCGTGTCATTTGTGTAAGGTCACCAAGGTCTTTAAGGTAGGAGGAGCTTCAGCTATTGGGGCGATGGCATATGGAACGCAGAGTATTCCTAAAGTTGATGTGATTACGGGACCTGGAAATATCTTTGTGGCAACGGCAAAAAAGTTGGTCTATGGAGAGGTCAATATTGATATGATTGCAGGACCTAGTGAGATTGGAATTTTAGCCGATGATAGTGCGAGAGAAGATTTTTTAGCGATTGATTTACTTTCACAAGCAGAACATGATGAGATGGCAAGTTCTATTTTGATTACCACGGATGCCTCTTTGGCTCCAAAAGTCTCAAATCAAGTTGAGAAGTTTTTGAAAACACTCTCACGAGAGAAAATTGCCCGAACTTCTATAGAAGAGCGTGGAGCAATTATTGTTACACAGAGTATGGATGAGGCGATAGACCTTATGAATCAAATTGCACCTGAACACCTAGAGGTGGTTACCCAAAATCCAATGGAGTTGTTGCCAAAGATTAAACATGCAGGAGCTATTTTTCTAGGAGAGTACACTCCTGAACCGATTGGTGATTATGTGGCAGGACCAAATCACACACTGCCTACAGGTGGAACGGCTAAATTTTATTCACCATTAAGTGTGGATAATTTTTTGAAAAAGTCGTCTATTATTTCAATGACCAAAGAGGGATTAAATGAGATTGGTGAAGCGTGTGCATTAATAGCCAATACAGAAGGATTAACAGCTCATGAGGAGTCGGTACGTATTCGATTAAAATAGACCAACTTTAGGCGAGGCTGAAGCCATCGATTTCTACCATGCAGTTTGCATTTTCGGAATCGGAGCATTTACGCCCGAATAACGGAGGCAAAGCCTTCCGATTCCAAGCTTTATTATAGGTTGTAAAAGTGTTTTAATGCTCTGATAATCATCGCATTTTTAGAGATACTCTCTGCTTTTGCATCGGTATCTACTTGCTCATAAAGATCAAGTGGTAGCGTGATAGAGAATATTTTTGTTCTATTTTTCTTCTGTTTTTTAATGTCTGAAACAATATCTTTTAGTACATCAATCATTTTATCGGTATTAATTGGTTTTCTAATAAAGTTATTTACACCAATTTTAACGGCTTCTGAAATATTGCCCATATCATCACTTGCAGAGACAATAACAATCATCTGTTTAGGATTGATTTCTCTAATCTCTTTTGCAATATCTAAACCACTTTTTCCAGGTAAGATAATATCAACAAAAATAATATCAGGAGTATGCTTTTCATATAGTTCAAGAGCCGACTCTCCATCATATGCAGAGTAGACATCAGAGAAAAAGTTTTTCAAGGTTGTAGACATCAACTCATTCGTTTCTAGATCATCCTCTAGTACCATTGTCTTTAGTTTTCTAGTCTCTTCAACTATTTTCATTAAATCATTATTCATAATTTCCCATTCCTTATTTTTTAATAGATTGTAACATGTTAACTATTAAGGTAGATTAAAAGCTAATAAAAAAAAGTTAGAGTTTATTTAAATAAATTATTTTTTATACAGTAAAAGTAGTTTGAAGATTTTATCTTTGTATTTATAGCAGTTTTTCCCTTAACTTTAGCTCTTTTTTGAAGCCCCAACTCTTATGGTGTTCTTTAATATTTGTTTTATAAATGGTTTCGATTAACATGGACTCTTTATCCTCGAGCATCATATAAACCTCACCAGAGGGTTCTACAAGCATGCTGTCACCATAAAACTTCCATTTTACGCCATTCTCACTAAATTCACCCAGTCGATTTGCTCGTAGGATGTAGCAACCATGTAAGAATGCTTTTGTTTTAATAATCTCTCTCCATCTGTTATGGGAACCAAAAGTAGAGGCTGTAGGCAGAAGTACCAAATCAACTTTTTTACGGGTGACCTGTTCCCAAAATGGGTCAAAATGTAATTCAAACCCACCCATCAGCATAATACGAAAACCATCTACCTGAAAGACCATTGGAGATTTGAGTGCTTTAATGGGATTGGCAAAGAATTTTTTTTCATTCCAGTGTGGATAGGGTATTAAAATTTGCTGTTGATAGTAGGTGGTGGTTTTACTAGTAATTTTGGCAATACTTTTAAGATATTGGTTGTTCTTTATTTGTAAAATAGGAGCAATAACAACCATATTGTATTTAGAAGCATATTTTGTAAGTAAGTTAATATGCTTTTGGCTCTGCTCTTTGACCATTTTAATGGGCATCTTTTCTAACTCTTTAAAAAAATGGTTAAGTACATACTCTCCAAATAGAACAACCTTTGCCCCTCGGCTATGGGCGTTGCGTAGATAGAAATCAAGTTTGGTGGCTTGCATACCCAGTGTAGGAAGTTGTAGTGCTGCGATGGTTAGCTTTTTCACTTCTTTCTCTCGATGGTTGTTATTTTAACTTTAGCCTTTTCAATCATTTTCTGTGCCAGTTGAATCTGTTTTAATCCCTCTTCATAGAGTTTAAGGCTCTCTTCTAGGGTGATGCTTGGATCCATCAGTTGATTGAGTATTAATTTAGATCGTTCTAGTCTATTTTCAAATGTATCGGTTGTCACTGTTCATCCTCTAGTGCTTGTTTAATAATATCTTCAAATTTATCGAGTTCTACTAAGAAAGCATCATGTCCGTAATCGCTCTCTATTTCGTAGTAGTCAATATTTTGTTGATTGCGTTGCATCATGATTTCGATATGTTCCATCTCAGAGGGGAAAAACAGGTAGTCACCTTTAAATGAGATAAGTGTTGTTTGGGCTTTAATCCGTAAAATAGCATCATATAACGAGTCATAACCACGGCTTAGATTAAAGGTGTTGATGGCTTTAACAATATATAGATAACTCATGGGGTCAAAAGATTTAGAAAAGTTATTGGTATTGTACTCCATATATCGTTCAACCTCATAGCGTCCAAAGAGTTCAAAAAGACCATCATTACTAACATAGTTTCTACCAAACTTTTTACTCATAGAGTCAGGAGAAAGATAAGAGATATGTCCTGCAATTCTTCCAATAGCCAGACCATCTAATCCATTCTCGATAAACGCATCTTTTTCATATTGTCCATTATTAAATCTTGGGTCTCGGCGTATCGCTTCCATCGCAACTTTGTTAAATCCAATTGTCCATGGTTGGGTGGCATACGTGGTCGCCAAGGCGATAATTTTATCGGCAAAGTTGGGATAGTCCACGGCAAATTGTAACGCCTGCATTCCTCCCATAGAGCCACCTATAATGGCTTTTAGATGATAAATACCCAAGTTACTTAAGAGCTGTTTCTGAGCTTTTATCATATCTTTAATGGTTAAAACAGGAAATTTTAATCGGTAAGGTTGATTGCTAGGATAGTTGTTACTCATAGGCCCTGTACTTCCGAAACAGGAACCAATCACATTGCTTGAGATAACAAAATATTTTTGGGTATCTATCGCTTGACCATCACCAATAAGCCCGTTCCACCAACCCGATTTTTGGTCACCCTCGTAGCGACCTGCAGCATGGTGAGAACCACTTAATGCATGACAGACAAGTACAACATTAGAGGCATCACTGTTGATTTCTCCGTAGGTCTCATAGGTAATTTGATACGGTTCTAAAATTCTCCCACTCTCAAGATAGAGAGGGGTGGTAAAATACTCTAGTTTAGTTTCTATTTTCATACGACGAATTTTATCCTATTTGTACTTTTATAAATACATGAATTGGGATAAAATAATAATAAGTAAGACTGAATAGAAGGGGAATTTATGACTGGTAAAGAGCCATGGGTTAATTTTAAAGAACTTTTGATTAAAACCTCTAATGCCCAGCCAAAGTCCAAAAAAACCTTTAATAAGTAGGATTATTTGAAAATTGGTTAACCCATCTTCGCCAATTTCTCCAAAAATTTGTGTAATAAGATAGAGTCCTGTCGCAACAGCAAGAAGCAGGGCATTGGGAACCACTTTTCGTACATGCATCATAATGGCTTCTCGGGCCTTGGTATGCTCTTCGGGGTTGAGTGTTTGTGGCATTTTAACCATAAAGAGGTTATCAACAATTAAAAACCCACCATAAGTAAAAGCTGAAAGAAGGTGGACAGTATGTATTATGGTATCAAAAATAACGAATCCTTTTAATCTATTTATCTCAGCAATATTAACAGAATTAGATTAATTATAGGTTGCATTAACGAGTATGATGATAAAATAACTCTACTAAATATTTGTAAATAAGGAAGAACGATGAGAATAAAAATCTTAATAATAGGTCTGATTGCAATGACGTTTCAGTTAAATGCGATGGATGAAAATGGGGTTAAGAGTTATATGAAAAAATATATAGAGACAAAATTAAAATCTCCTGTAAAGAAAATTGATGTTATTTCAAGTTATTCATTAGATAAGTTACCAGGTTGGGAGATCTACTTCTTAGCGATGAAGGTTAAAGTTAAGATGGGGAATGATTATCGTGAGGCGATTGTTCCTCAGACGGTGTTTACCAAAGGGGATAAGATAACACTAAAGTTAATGAGTAGAAAGGGTGAAGATTATGCCAAATTGCTAAAACCAAAAGTACCCAATCGTGCTTATGATGATGCACACTTTATTTTAGGTAGCAAAGATGCTCCACATAAAATTTTGGTTTTTTCTGACCCTTTTTGCTATTTTTGTCAAGAGAAAATTCCTGAAATTATAAATTTGGTAAAAGCCAATCCACGAACCTATGGACTCTACTATTATCACTTGCCCCTTTTAAATATTCACCCTGCTGCTGATGTGACCACCAAAGCGATGCATATTTTTCAAAAAAGAGGTGAAATTGATAAGATGTTTGCACTCTATGACCTTTTTATTGAGCCAACCGAGACCAATACCCATAAGATTTTAAAAGCGATAAAAGATAAAACAGGAGTGATGTTAAGCAAAGCCGAGATTGAGAATGAAGAGATAAAAGATGCTTTACGAACAGATATGGCGATGAAAAGAAAACTCATGGTAACAGGAACCCCAACCATTTTTTTTGATGGAAAATGGGATAAGTCACGTAAAGCTTATAAACAATATGCTCAATAACTTTAATTTGAAAACGGAGCGTTTACGCCCGAATAACGGAGGCAGAGCCTTCCGATTCCGAGTTTTATACAAACTTTAACTTAGAGCTTTTTCTAAATCTGAAATTAGATCTTCACTATCTTCTAACCCAACACTTAAACGAATAAGTCCTGATGGAATCCCTGCATCAATAAGCTCTTTTTCAGAGAGCTGTTGATGGGTGGTACTGGCAGGATGGGTGATAATTGACTTACTATCTCCAATATTCACCACCACTTTAAATATCTCGGTACCATCAGCAATGGCTCTTGCTTCTTCTAAGGTTTCGACTTCAAACGAAAGCAGTCCACTCTGTCCTTTTGGAAAGTATTTTTGAGCCAAATCATAGTTAGAATTTGACTTTAAACCAGGGTAATTTACTTTTTTAACTCTGGGATGATTTTCTAAATAGGTAGCAACCTCTAAAGCCGAGCTTGAGTGTTGTCTCATTCGTAGTGGCAGGGTCTCTAAGCCTTGAATATACAACCACGAGTTAAATGGACTAGGAGATGCACCCAAATCACGAAGTAGGGCAAGACGAATACGTAGGGTAAAGAGTGGAAGAGGTAGATTCGAATAGATTAAACCGTGGTAACTCTCATCAGGTTCATTAAAGTGGGCATAACGGGCATTACCTTTGATTTTTTCAACCAAATTTTCTCGTTCAATCACAATTCCACCAATGGCAAGACCTTGACCCGTAGTATATTTACTTGCACTATGCACCACCACATCACACCCAATAACAAGAGGATTACAGTAGATAGGAGTAGCCACGGTATTGTCAACACATGTAATAATATTGTGTTTATTGGCAATGGCAACAATGGCATCAAAATCTGCCACATCAATACTTGGGTTGGTAATGCTCTCAAACAGAATAATCTTGGTTTTATCATCTACCAATGCTTCTATTTCACTTGGATTGTTCACATTAAAGTATCGTGTCTCAATTCCAAATCGTTTAATGGTATGACCTGTAAGTGTGGTGGTTCCACCATAAACTTGTTTGGCAACAATAATATTATCACCCACCTCAGCCACATTGGCAATGGCATAAAAAATAGCAGACATACCCGAAGCCGTACCCACTGCCCCCGCACCCTGTTCAAGAGCCGTAAATCGTTTTTCAAAAACATCAGTCGTTGGATTCATTAGTCTTGTGTAGATATTGCCCAACTCTTTAAGTTCAAATAGATTGGCTGCATGTTCGGTGTCTCTAAATTCATACGCAGTGGTTTGATAGATAGGAACTGCCATTGTACCCTGTGCATCTTTGTCATATCCTGCATGGATGGCGAGTGTCTGTTGTTTCATTGTTTTTCCTTTAGTATCAATATAATTTTTTATTATATCGTAAAGGGGTTAGAGTTTCCATTCCAAATTATCAATATCCAATTTCCTATTTTCAAAAGGTTCGATAATGGCATAAATATCTGAGAGTTTATAACGTAGGGGAAAGCCTATCGAGGAGTTTTTTGCGGTGCTTTCTAAGATATAATACTTTTTAGAATCAATATAAATCCCTTTGGCAAAATGGTTTAGGTGTACCTCTTCAACGGCGACAATAACAAAGATATGTTTGGGGATTAAGACAAAATAGCTCTCTATTTGGAGTTCATGAAGCAGAGAGATAAGCAGGTTGCTTTTATCGTCACAGTCACCAAAGTTTTTTTGAATGGTTTGTTGGGGGGAGTGGGCTTGAAAGTTATTAATTTTGTAGGGTATATTGGTAATATAGCTTAGAATATTTTGAACTCTACAGAAATCGTTGTGACAATTTTTTGTTAATTTTAGAGCCAAGGTTTGAATATAGGGGGATGAGATGGTACTGTTAATGTATACACCATTTTCGGTGCTGATGTGTCGTCGGTTAACAACCTCTATGGCTTGAGCAAAAAGATAGATAAAATAGAGAGCTAAACCACCCAGAACAACTTTTGAGAGTCTCCCAGATAGTTTGCTTTGCATTACGCAGAGTAGTCAGAGTTTGCGACTGCAATACAGTCTACTTCGATGAGTACATCTCTAGGTAGTGTTTTAACGGCAATGGTACTTCTAGCAGGCTTATGATGACCAAAATAGTGGGCATAGACCTCATTCATTTTTAAGAAGTCATCCATGTCTGCTAAGTAGATGGTGGTTTTAATAACATCATTAAAGTGTGCATTTGATGCTTCGAGTACATAAAAAAGGTTTTTTAGCACTTGATGGGTCTGATTGACAATATCATCAGCAACAATTACCCCTTTTTCATTCATGGCAATCTGTCCTGAAGTGTAAATGATACCATTGACCACAAGGGCTTGAGAATAGGGTCCTATAGCTGTGGGTGCTTGATCTGTTGAAATAAATTTCATCTTTTAGTTTTCCTTTGTAGCATTTTTATTTATCTTCATAAAAGATATAGCTTGTTGAGTAGTCAGAGAATTCAAAATAGACCCGTTTTTCACCGTCATCTTTTTTTCCATTGAAGTTTTTATCGTCGATACCATAACCATATCTGTAGGGTCTAGTGGCACCATCATCGGTTCCTATGGCGGTTGAGAGCTTATCTATATCAATAAATCTTTTAACCAATTTATCTCCAGCATAAACATCTAAAACACCATTGGTTCCTGTCCAATTTTGAATAGAACGGCTTAGTTTATTTTGTGTCTCTTGAGTACATCCACCTAATAGTAACAAAGTGGTGATTAATAGCGAAAGCTTTAATTTCATAAAAATATCCTTTTAAAATAAGTGTAATATTCTAACACATTAATATTAACTTGGCATACCAAATTTTTGAGTTACAAGTTCTCCTTGGGCATTAAAGTAGAGGTAATAGAGCTTATCTTTAACAATGGGTAGCCCTGCTAGATAACGAAGTGCCAAATTGGCTTGTAATGAAGCGATGTGCATGACAATGGGTGCAGTGATGCCCCCTGGTTTATGGTCACTGATATTAAAAACAGTAAAAGAGGCTTGATCAAAAAAACAGACTTGACCATTAAACTCCTCTACACTGCCATATATCCACGGGGTTTGGACGCTTTTGGCATAATTATTAATAGATTCACGAGAGGGTAGGTTGTCTGTGGCATCAATAATAAGATCGTAAGAGAGGTTTAGTTTTTTAAAGGCTTCAAAATCCATATCAAAAGCCCTTGCTTTAATAAAAGGATTTTTTGACTCCATCATCTCTACAGCCACTTCTGCTTTTGGGCGACCTTCATCTTTTAGTGTGAATGCCACCTGTCTGTGAATATTGTGCAGACCAACCCTGTCAAAATCTACCATATCAATATGACCAATACCCGATGTTCCAAGAGCTAAGGCAAGACTACAGCCCAATCCACCTGAACCAATAATGGCTATTTTTTTACTTTCTAAAGAGGTTTGAGTCTCTTCTCCCCAAAGTTGAATCTGTCTATTGAAATAATCTTCTGTTTTTATCATGAGCGAAGTGTATCTAAAATCTTATAAAAATATATAATATTTAGTTAAGAACAAATCTTGCCAACTCCATCCCATTAAATTGGGTTGTTTTGACCATGGAGTAGCCCATCATGTCCTCAAAAATAATTTTATCTCCGACACTTAATGGCATTTGAAAAAAATATTCCCCAATGGTATCTCCTTGTAGGCAGGAGTTTCCTGCCAATTCATAATAATAAGGAGTTGAACTGTTTTGGGTTCCTTGAACTTTAAGTCGTTGGTTAACAATGGCAACATCGAGTAGATGGGTCTCTATCGAGGTATCTAAGATGGTTACATCCACACCATTGATGGTTGTAATATCTAAAACCGTACAGATAAAATCTCCTGTATCTTTAACAACACTCTCGCCTGGTTCAAAATAGAGTTGAATATGGGGGTGTTTTTGATTAAAAGTTTGAACAGTAGAGATAAAATGTTTGGTATCATAATTTTTATCTGTAAAGTTGTGTCCTCCTCCTAAATTTATCCATTTTAATCGAGGTAGAATCTGTTGGTAATGGGTGCTGATGTGGTCTAAGAGTATCCATACCCCCTCAGCAGAACTTTGATAGAGGGCATGAAAATGTAAACCCTCTAAAGCTAAAAAAAATTTAGGATTGGCATTATGGTGTTCTAAAAATTCTAGGTAATCAATACCTAAACGACTCTGACTAAGGTTAGGATTACAGTAGCTAGGAATAGGAAGGTGAAGTTTTGGGTTAATGCGTAAACCTACTGATGTTTTGGTATGGTAGTTTTTGAATCGTTCCCACTGTGACATGGAGTTAAACGAGAGGGTTGACACTTGATGAGCAAGTTGGGTTAAAACCTCTTCTTTATACGCAGGTACATAGAGGTGAAGGTGTTGGGCATGGGCTATTTTAGCCATTTTAAATTCATCAACGGTGCTAATACTCATGCCTGATAGTATGGAGCCAATGGTTGGTAGAACAGAGTCTTGGTTAAAACTCTTTAGGGTATGGAGTATCTTTACTCCTGTAGCTCTCTCTAGCTCTACGAGTCGGTTGAGGTTGTTTTGTAATTTTTTGCTCTGCATAACAAAGCAGGGGGTGATTATGCTATTCATACCACTGCTTCCAACCCTCGTTGTAATAGGTGATAAGTCGGTGGGTACTTAGTCTGTTGGCTTCGACTTTGACTCTATCTATGTCAGGAGCAAAAAGACTCATGCTCTTAAGTATCTCTTGGTTCATATAGTTTAACTCCTTTATGGGGGTAGATTCTTGTAGATGAATGGGAAATCTTGAAGCCAAGATAAAACCCCACTCTCCAAAACTGGGTACATAGGTATGATAGGGTAGGGTATAGAGTTGGGTCGTCTCTATGGTTTTTGCAATCGACCAAAAGGCTTTATGTGTAAACATCGGAGAAGAGGCTTGGGTAACCATCGCACCCGATTTGGAGAGTTGGGCTTTAAGCAGATGATAAAATGTCTGGCTATAGAGTCGGCTTAGTGAGATGTTGTTGGGGTCGGGTAGATCTAAGATAATAACATCATAAAGGTGTTTTGCATCTTCTATAAATTTCCATGCATCTTGATTGATGACCGTTACTTTGGGGCTATCGTAGGCGTGGTGGTTGAGTTGGCTAAGTTTTGGATGCTCTTTAAAGATGGTCGTAATGGCAGGGTCAAGATCAACCAAAGTCACCTTTTTGACATCATCGTACTTTAATACTTCACGTAGAGCCATTCCATCGCCTCCACCAATAATCAAAATATGCTCATGGGCTTTCGCCGTCATCATAACAGGATGCACCAACGATTCATGGTAACGATACTCATCAATTGTATCAAACTGTATCGCTCCGTTAATGTAGAACTGTATGCGTCCATTATGGGCAGTAATAACTATTTTTTGGTAGGGGGTCTGTTTTGAATAGATGATTTGATTACGATAGAGTCGCTTCTCTATCATGTTGGTAAGTTGGTTCGATTGCCAAAATCCTATAATTAGAATAGAAAAAACGGTTAGAAGATAGACAATATACCGATAGCCCAAAAGCTGACGAAAGATAAACCATGCCATTGCTCCTACAAAAAGGTTTATCATACCAAAAAGAAAAGAGGTCTGCATGAGTCCTAGTTGAGGAACCAAGACCAAAGGAAAAAGTAACGAGGCAAACAACGCCCCGATATAATCGACCGTAAAGACATTTGAGATATTGGTTTTAAGTGAAAAATTCTCTTTAAGTATACGAATAATAAGGGGTATCTCTATGCCCAACATCGAACCTAAGGCAATGGTGATGAGGTATAAAAAAGCATCATAGTTGTGAATGTAGGCAAATACATAAAAAAGAATAAACGCCGAAAATCCACCCAGTAATGAGATGGTCAGTTGCAGGTTTACAAAGGCTCGTTCTAAATCTTTTTCAATAAATCGAGAGAGCCATGCCCCAATTCCCATTGAAGACATAAAAAGCCCAATCACCAAAGAGAAGTGGTAGATGGAGTCTCCTAGCAGATACGAAGAGAGGGTTCCCTCTAACAGTTCATAGATAAGACCACAAATGGCAATAAGAAAAGTACCAAAGAGCAGGGCTATCTCTTTGGCTCTGGTATTAACGACAGTTGACATCTATCGAATGGCAGAAGAGATAATCATGCCTAGTGAAGCAATAATCGAAGCGATAACAATGGCAAGGGCAATATTTCCCTCGTCGGCTATCTTTTTGCTAATTGAAAAATGGGTAGCAACCTCCATTAGAGCTAGTGCGATAATAAATACGCCAAGCCCCATACCTGCGTAGATGAGTGTGTTGATTATTTCTGTCATTGTTTCTCCTGATTAATAAAATTTTTGTAAAACTTGGAATCGGAAGGCTTTGCCTCCGTTATTCGGGAGTAAACTCGCCGTTTCCAAAGAGGTTTATTTGCCATAGCTGTAGCCACCACTGCTGGTGCTACCTCCACGATAGCCAGAGCTAGAATAGGTACGTATACTACTTCTCTCTTTTTCAACTGACTCGACCTCTTCTAACCCAATACCCTCATAGGTCATGTATCCACTAAGTAGGGTTAATAGGGTAAAAATTATAAATATAACTCTAATCATTGGCTCTCTTTTTTATGGATAAAGTTTCTAAAATTAAAATAGATAAAAAAGAGTATCACCAAAATTAAAAGAGGAGTGATATAGGATGTTCTTAACACTTTTTGGAAAACTTGAATATTAAGCTTTCCTGTAATACTTTTATCCAGTTTTGTTACCTCTAAAAGGTATTGTCCTGTATCTAACTTTAGATAAACATTCGCACCAATGGCATTATGGTTCCATGTTTTACCTAGGGTTTTTTGACTAAAGTAGACACTTCTTTTATCAATAGAGAATATTTTAGTATTGTTTTTATAAACAGTAATTTTATAGGCGTTGAGTGTTGCAGATGAGGATGTTTTAATAGTGATTTGATTTAAAAAAGTATTGTTGGTGACCCTAAAAAGCTTTTTTGTAGAACTGTTTACTGTTTCAGAAAGAATGATGTTGCTATCATAAATAATGGCTCCTAAAAGCAGAATAAAAATAACAATAATCCCATAAAATGAGAGGGGTTTCCCCTCGGCTACTTCATCGTCTATTTTTTCACCAAAGCTCTGTTTTTTAATAACTTGATGCTCTTCTTTAACGCCAAAGCTCTCATAAACTGTTTGGCTATTTAACTTTTGGGTATGGTAGACCTCTAGCTCTTTTTTACTCTGCTCAATGCTAAGGCTTTGACCTTTAACCCCTTTGTAGTCCCAACATCTGATTTTATCATTTTTCTTAGCAACCCAATTAAGTTCCCCCTGCACAAAATCTATTCGTGAGTTGTAGGACTCCTCTTCTAAAAGATAGTGTCCTTGATTATAAAACGCAGTTTGACCTTTTTTGTTGCTCTCCCATTTTCGTAAATCAAAATCACGTACTCTTCGTGAAAAGCCAATCTCTCCCGATTCATAAACCAACCACGCATAACCATACAGAGGGGAAAAGAGTAAAAATTCACTCCACTTATCTTCAACATCATCTTCACTTCGGTAGACAATCCAGCCAATAATGGTCCACTCTATCTCATCTATTTTACCCTGCATACCTATTTTAAAAGGAACATCAGGAGCAATAATATTTCTAAAGTTAGAGAGAATTTTGTAATCGTTATTAAGGTCAATAACGCTCTTGCAATAGGCACATGTTACGCTTTGAACTCGACCACCCCCTAAATGACCAAGGGGAGCTGAACACTTGGGGCATTTAATGCTATAGACGCGACTCATCCATAGACCTTAGTAATTTTAAAGGGATCAATCCAGTTGCCTTTAAAAACTTTCATTCTTTTTGAAGAGGAGCTTTCAACCGTAATTAATGAACTTCCCCCTTCTGAAAGGTGGGCGTATTGGTGTAGTTTTCCAACGCTAATATTTTCAGGAAGCTCTCCTGTAAATCCTACACACTCCCCCTCTCCTATTTCGGTGACCACATAGGTTCCATAGCTCTTACCAAGGGTGAGTTTATGAATGTTATGAAAAGGCATGGTTATTTTTGCCTCTTGTTCCAGTGCAAAATCACCTTCGTCAATACTTAACCAAAACTCTTGGTTGGCTTCGCCTTTTAAAAACCACTCTTCCCAAAAACCACGACCATAACTGTATCGAATTTTTCCCAGTGGAAGATAGCTTTTTTTCTCGAAGATAAAAGGTTCTTGAATGTTGATTAACGAGGGTTCAGGGCTAAGAGCCGAAGAATCTCCCAATAGGATAACGCTCTTATCTTCTAAAAAAATAGAAGATTTACACGACGGACACTGCACCAGCTTTGACCATTTAAAATAGAGGGGTAGTGTATCACCACATTGTGGGCAGTTGATACTCTTCTCTATGGTGGCTTGGTAGAGTGTTGGTTTTTTCATAACAGAATTATACTCTTTTAACTCTTTATTTTGTTTTAAGTTTGGTGTGATTATTAGTTTTAATTATTAAGATTATTTTGTAAAAAATAGGTGTTTTATTGTTTTAAAATATTCTTTGTAGTACAATAGCTTCATGAAATACTTTTTAATATTATCACTGTTTTTATGTAGTGGAGCCTTTGCCGTTACGTATGAAGATTCTGAAGATAAAGGTACCAAAGGCTGGAAACTTTATAAGGATACAACCACCTCAACCATCAAGAATATCTATGATGAAGCAAGGGGGAGTCGGGTTATTTTGTTAAAAGGAAAAGATACTCAAAATGGCTATATGTTTGCCCTAGAGCGTGATTCGGTGGCGTGGAATAAGACCGAAGGAAAACGTATAAAATGGAGCATGAGCAGTACAGAACATTTTGTTATTTTTATCAGTTTACAGACCAGCAATGGGCATCGTACCCTGATTTATACTTCGGGCAGTCAAGATGGAAAGGGGTATTACAGTTTGGGGGAACAAGCCACCAATGGAAAATGGCACACTTTTAATCGAGATTTAGATAAAGATTTTAAAAAGTATGAACCCAGTAATGAGATTATTGCAGTAGATACTTTTTTTGTTCGTGGTAATATTAGAATAGATGATATTAAGATACTAGATTCTCATAAAAAAGTAACTATTAAAAAAGTGACAACAAAATCCAAAGAGAGTCAACTCTCGACAGTTGCTGTAGTCCCTCAAGTAATTGAACCAAAGATTGAGGTGATTGTTAAAAAAACCACTTCTACAACCATAGACAATGTTCCCCCCGTTATTACACTTCATGGAGATGAGACAATTATACTGAATTTAGGAGAACCTTATCATGAAAAAGGAGCCACTGCGATGGACAATCATGATGGTGAACTCCCCGTTGAGATCTCAGATACGGTAGATATTAATCGAGTGGGCATGTACACACTCTTTTATATTGCTAAAGATAAGGCAAACAACACTTCAATTACCACCCGAATCGTAAATGTGGGCAGTAGACCCAAGCAAAACAGTCGAAAACCAAGCATAGTTAAACGTGCAACAAATTTAGAATCGGTACGTCTTCCATACCAAGATTTAGATGTTCCACCAGAGATAGACTTTCCACCCGAAGAGGAAGCGTTGATAGAGGGGATTAATTTTGATTAGATAGAATGAGCATAAAAGAGATACTAATGATTAATGAAATCTATCTAAAAAAAATAAATATTTTAAAAGAGTGGGCAACAGCGTACTATGTTCAAGACAATCCTCTTGCTACGGATGAGGAGTACGACCGACTCTACCATGAAGTGCTTGATTATGAACGTACTTATCCCCATAAAGTAGCAGATGATACACCTACCAAAAGAGTAGGGGGTATTGTTCGTGATGAGTTTACCAAAGCCAAGCACATTAAACGTATGTGGAGCATGGAGGATATCTTTGCAACTGATGCACTACAAGAGTGGCTAGATAGGGTTGTTAAAAATGTAGGAGTCACTGCATACTTTTGCGAACCAAAGTTTGATGGTGCGAGTATGAACCTATTATATGAAGAGGGAAAATTGGTACGAGCCATTACCCGTGGTGATGGAGTTATGGGAGAAAATGTAACCGAAAATGTTCGTACCATTCGCTCTGTTCCCTTAAGTATTGATTACTTGGGGCAGATAGAGATTCGTGGTGAAGTGGTTATTCGTAAAGATGATTTTGAAGCAATAAACAAAGAACGACTTAAAGAGCGAGGTAGCGTATTTGCCAATCCACGTAATGCAGCAGCAGGAAGTCTGCGACACTTGGATTCATCGGTAACGGCTAAACGGCGTTTGGTCTTTTACCCTTGGGGATTGGGAGAGAACCAATTACAAGAGCATAAGCTTTCTAATAAAATGGATTTTATTTATGAACTTGGATTTTTAAAACCACCCTACAGTAAAGCTTGTTCTAGCATAGAAGAGATAGAGGAATTTTACCATTTTCTGATTGCTAAACGTGATGAAATTCCCGTTATGATGGATGGCATGGTGGTTAAAGTAGATGAGGTCATCAAACAAGAGCAGTTGGGCTATACAGTAAAAGTACCCAAATGGATGTGTGCCTATAAGTTTCCTGCCGTTGAGAAGGTTACACGGGTTAATTCAATTACCCTACAAGTGGGGCGAACAGGAGTTCTTACCCCCGTAGCCGAAGTAGAACCCATCGAGATAGAAGGAGCCATTATCTCCCGTGCAACCCTGCATAACTTTGATGAGATAGAGCGAAAAGGTTTAATGGTGGGGGATTGGGTTATTTTAATTCGTTCAGGTGATGTGATTCCGAAAATTACCAAAGTTTTAGATGATCGACGTGATGGCTCAGAAGTAGCCATTGTAAGACCAACGGTTTGCCCCACCTGCTACTCTAAAGTGCTTGATGAGGGAACACTAATAAAATGCCAAAATTTGGACTGTCCTGATCGTGTGGTGAACTCTATTATTCATTTTGCCAAAAAAGGGTGTATGAATATTGATGGATTGGGGTCAAGAATTGTTGAAATACTGGTTAAAGAGCAAAAAATTAATGATATTTTAGGACTCTATCATTTAAAAGTTGAAGATATGGAGGGGTTAGAGGGGTTTAAAGAGAAGCGTATTAATAAGCTTCTTGATGCCATAGCCGATACCAAAGGGGTGGTGTTAGCCAAACTAATTTTTGCCATGGGGATAGAACATATTGGTGCAGTGGCAAGTAAATCTATTGCTTTAGAGTTTGGACTGGGGTTGGTAGATACCAAAGAAGAGGAACTGATTGCCATTGATGGTATTGGTCAAGAGATGGCAAACTCCTTTTTAGAATTTATGCGTGTGAATCGTACATTTGTTTTAAAACTTTTTGACGTTATAGAGCCTACGGTCGAAGAGAAAGTAGAAGCAAAAGAGAACCCCTTTAAAGATAAGACAGTGGTTTTAACAGGCACGATGTCGGTTGGTCGAGGGGTGGTTAAAGAGATGATAGAAAAACTGGGTGCAAAAGTAAGTAGTTCGGTCAGTAAAAAAACTGATTTTTTAATTTATGGTGAGAACGCAGGAACTAAATTAACCAAAGCAGAAAAATTAGGAGTAACAACATTGAGTGAAGAGGTGATGAGAGAGATGTTATGATTTAACTTCTCTTCGTTAGGATTTTTTCCTAACGAGTGGATAATTAAAAATCTGCTATAATTTCAATAATTTTTTAGAAAGATATATATTATGATAAAACTTAAAAAAGTCGCCATTTTAGGACGACCAAATGTTGGAAAAAGCTCCCTTTTTAACCGATTAGCCAGACAACGTGATGCCATTACCTCGGATGTGGTGGGAACCACCCGAGATATTAAAAAAAGAGTCGTTACCATTTCGGGTAACCGTGATTTTGAAGTGATTGATACAGGGGGTATTGATGACAGTACCGAGATGTTTGCCACGGTTAAAAAGCTCTCACTTTGTGCAGCCGATACGGCTGATGTTATTATTTTTATTGTTGATGGTAAAAATATTCCTCAAGAAGAGGATAGAGAGCTTTTTTACAATCTTCAATCATTAGGAAAACCGATTGCTCTTGTGGTAAATAAAATTGACAACGACAAAGATGAGAGCCTTCGATATTGGGATTTCTTAGAGTTTGGTGCTGATATTACTCTGCCGATGTCGGTTAGTCATAATAGATACATGAATGATTTTTATGGATGGTTAGAAAAGTATGTTCCCGAAAAAGAGGAAGCTCCTCAAGTGGTTGAAAATAGTGAACCAAGCTTTGAAGATATTTTAGAGATGGTTCATGACGAGAAAGAAGAAGAGGCAGATAATGAGATTAAAGTGGCAATTATTGGTCGTGTTAATACAGGAAAAAGCTCTCTACTTAATGCGTTGCTTCAAAAAGAACGTGCCGTTGTCTCCCCTGTTGCAGGCACCACGATTGACCCGATTGATGAGATGATGGAGTATCAAGACCATAAAATAACTTTTGTTGATACAGCCGGTATACGACGACGGGGAAGAATTCTTGGAATTGAAAAATACGCATTGACCCGAACCGAAGAGATGCTTAAAGAGGCAGACATTGCTCTTTTAATGATTGATTCAACAGTCGGGGTACTTGAACTTGATGAGCGTATTGCTAACTTAATAGAAAAATACAGATTGGGTTGTCTAATTGTCCTAAATAAATGGGACATTCGAGATGAAAAAACCTACGAGAAAGCAGTCGAGGATATTCGTGATGAGCTTAAATTTTTACACTATGCCCCATTAATTACCGTTTCGGCAAAAACAGGTCTACGGGTGCATAAAATTTTAGATGATATTGTTGCCATGTATGGGCGATATAAACAGCGTATTCCAACATCAAAACTAAACGAAGTGCTTAAGTTTGCGATTACTCGACATCACCCGCCAACACTAAATGGTGCAGTGGTCAACATTAAATTTGCAACACAATATGAGACCAAGCCACCTAAAATTGCCATTATTATGAATCGACCAGATGGGCTACACTTTTCGTATAAACGCTATCTAAGCAATGTTTTTAGGTCTAAATTTGATTTTGAAGGGGTTCCTCTTGACCTATCTGGTCGAAAACGTGGACAGCGAATGGATGATGATTAATCCTCTTTATTATTTTTTATCTGAAAAGGTTGAGGATAATTTGTTAAAAAAGCTTGAAATTTCACCCATTGCTTCAACGGCTAATTTTCCAACACTCTCTTTTGAGGTATTAAAATCTTCGGTGATTTTTTTACCTTTTTTATCCCAAAAATCTTCTGCATCCATCTTGGCAAGGTGTGCTTTTAACGATGCCGTATCAAAGGCTGTTTGTGTATTTTTAGCCACATTATCCAAAAGTTAATAATTTAACAATATAATATATTTTACAACATAAATTGTTAACTATTTCTTAAGGGGTTTTTTAAATTCTACAATCCTCTTGAATTCAAACTATGTTATAATTTCTATCGTTAAATCCCCATTCCACAAGGAAACTATATGCGACTAAAAAAAGTAGAAATAATTAA